>JAGFJL010000121.1 GCA_024102725.1 Nitrococcus mobilis | reverse complement strand
ACGGGTTTCATCCACGGGCAGCAGGGTAAAGGTCGACAGCATGGCGGTGAGCAGAACACCGCCGGCTATAAGCCATAGAGCAGGATAGCCGATGCGGCGGTTCATTCGTTCGCCTGTTTCGTCTCGGCCGCTGGGTACCGCTCGCAGTATAGGAAATAGAGGTTGCGGGCATAGATGAACAAACCGCCGAGCTGGCCGACGATGAACACTGGGTCCTGGCGGTGCAATGCGTAGGCGAGCAAAGTGGCTCCGCCGGCGATGCTGAAATACCAGAATTCCACCGGAACCACGCTGCGGCGGATTCGCTCGCTGCGCAGCCACTGAACCAGAAATCGCAGGGAGAACAGGGCTTGGCCGGCAAAGCCGACTGCCAACCAGGCCATGGATTCGTTGCTCACGGCGTTTCCTCCTCGCTCGCTGCGATACAAGGCCGATGTTGGAGCCACAGCACACCCGCCAGATCCACAAGGCCGACCCACAGCCGATCGAACAACCCATACTTGGAGCAGCCGTGCAGCCTGGGCCGATGGCGCACCGGCACCGTGATCACCACGCCGCCGTCCCGGCGGATCAAGGCGGGGAGAAAACGGTGCATGTGGTCAAAATGGGGGACATTCAGCAGCGCATCACGGCGAAATAGCTTGAGTCCGCAGCCAGTGTCCGCGGTGTCGTCGGCGAGAATGCTGCGGCGCACCACGTTCGCCAGCCGGGAGGCGAAGCGGCGGCGCCAGCCGTCGGCTCGGCGCAGGCGCTGGCCGGTCACCATCCGCAGCTCGCCCGGCAGATCCCGCGCGCTATCCCGCGCCCTGATCAGCTTTGGAATATCGATCGGGTCATTCTGGCCGTCGCCGTCCAAGGTGACGATCCAGTCGGCGCGAGCGGCACGGATTCCACTAAGCAAAGCCGCGCTTTGGCCGCAGTTGCGCAAATGACGGATTACGCGCAGTCGTGGATAGTGCGGGCGCAGGGTGTGCAGGCGCTCACGGGTGCGATCGGTGCTCGCATCGTCGACGTAGATCACCTCATAGTCACCGCAGACGGCCAAAGCGGCGGTCACTTCCCTGAGCAGCACTTCGATGTTGCCCTCTTCGTTGTATACGGGGATAACGACACTCAGGTCCATGCCTAGACCTCGATTATGAGTTTTGCACTCCACTGGGTCAGGCGCCGCGATCCGGACCGGCGGGGACGCGCCGTTGCAGAACCTGTTATCGAGTCACTGCCACATCCTGATGCGGCCGACTCCGTCGGTTGCATCGGTCCCGCCAGCCCCGCCCTCTGGCTTAGATGGCGCGCACGCGCTGGTACTGCCGGTCGAGCCGGCTCAGCGCCGAGCGCAGCTCGGCAAGCTTGGTGCGTTCCTTTTGCACCACCGCGGCCGGCGCTTTGGCCACGAAGTGCACGTTGGCCAATTTCTGCTCGGTTCGGTCGAGATCCCGGGTTAAGCGTTGCCGTTCTTTGTCCAGACGTGTCAGCTCAGCCGATTTGTCGATTAGGCCGGCCATCGGCACCAATATCTCCAGCTCGCCGACCAGTGCCATGGCCGATTCCGGCGCGGCGTCCTCGCGTGTCAGATAGGTTATGGACTCCAGCCGAGCCAAGGCGTCTACGAAGGCGCGGTGGTCGGTCAGTCGCTCCCGCTCGGCGCGGCTTGCATGACGCAACAGCACCGGTACGGCCCGGCCCGGTGGTATGTTCATCTCACCGCGAATACGACGCACGCCTAGGATAAAGGATTGCAGCCAGGCAAGCTCGGTCTCGGCCGACTCGTCTAGGCGCTTGGCCGCGGGTTTGGGATAGGGTTCCAGCATGATGGTTGTGCCGGTTCGGCCGGCCAGGGGTGCGACGCGTTGCCAGATCTCCTCGGTAATGAAAGGTATGAACGGATGCGCCAGGCGTAGCACGGCTTCCAGCACGCGCACCAGGGTGCGCCGGGTCCCTCGCAGTTGGGCTGGGTCGTCCGAGTGCTGGAGAATGGCTTTGGACAGCTCCAGGTACCAATCGCAATACTCGTCCCAGACAAACTCGTAGAGCGCTTGAGCGGCCTGGTCCATCCGGTAGCCTTGGATGCCGTCGATGACCGCCTGTTCCGCTCTTTGCAGCCGTGAGATGATCCAGCGATCGGGCAGCGCGAGTTTGATTGCGTCATCTTCGAGCCCGGTATCGTGACCCTGAGTGTTCATGAGCACGTAACGAGCGGCATTCCAGAGCTTGTTGCAGAAGTTGCGATAGCCTTCCACCCGGCCCCGATCGAAGACGATGTCACGGCCGGTCGTGGCGAGCGAGGCGAAGGTGAAGCGCAGCGCATCGCTGCCGTGCGCGACGATACCATTCGGGTAATGCGCTCGCGTAGCGCGTTCGATCATGGGCGCGAGCTGCGGCTGCATCAACCCGATGGTGCGTTTGGCGACCAGCGCATCGAGCTCGATGCCGTCGATGATATCCAGCGGGTCCAGTACGTTGCCCTTGGACTTGGACATCTTCTGGCCGTCGGCATCGCGCACGAGCCCATGGATGTATACTTCCCGAAAGGGCACCTCGCCCATGAACCGCAGGCCCAGCATGATCATGCGGGCCACCCAGAAGAAGATGATGTCGAAACCGGTGACCAGTACGCTGGTGGGATAATAGCGCCGCAAGGCCTCGGTCTGTTGCGGCCAACCCAGAGTGGAAAACGGCCAGAGGGCGGAGGAGAACCAGGTGTCGAGAACGTCCTCGTCCTGGTGCAGCACGATCTCGCCGAGCTCGTGCTTGCCTCGTACCGCCTCTTCGCTGTGACCTACATAGACGTTGCCGTCGGCATCGTACCAGGCGGGTATCCGATGGCCCCACCAGATCTGACGGCTGATACACCAGTCCTGAAGATTGCGCATCCATTCGAAGTAGGTTTTGCTCCAGCTCTCCGGTATGAAGCGGATCCGCCCGGATTCCACGGCGGCGATGGCGGGACCGGCCAGTGCTTCGGTCTTCACGTACCATTGATCGGTGAGGTAGGGCTCGATGACGGCACCGCTGCGGTCACCGCGCGGGACCGTGAGCCGGTGGGCGTCGACGCGTTCCAGTAGGCCGAGTGCTTGCAGATCGCGCACGATTTTCTCGCGCGCCTGGTAGCGATCCAGACCGCGATAAGCCGCGGGCGCATTGTCGTTGATCTGTGCGGCCGCAGTGAAGATGTTAATTAGCGGCAGCGCATGGCGTTGTCCTACGGCGTAATCGTTGAAATCGTGCGCCGGGGTGATTTTCAGGCAGCCGCTGCCGAATTCGGGATCGACATAATGATCGCCGATGATCGGAATTTCGCGTTCGGTAAGCGGCAGGCGCACGGACTCGCCAATAAGGTGGCGATAGCGGGGATCCTCCGGATGCACCGCCACGGCGGTATCACCGAGCATTGTCTCCGGGCGGGTGGTCGCCACCACCAGATAGTCTCCGCCCCGCGCCAATGGGTAGCGGATGTGCCACAGCTGACCCGACTCCTCCGCAGCAACCACCTCGAGGTCGGAGACGGCCGTGTGCAATACCGGATCCCAATTGACCAGACGCTTGCCGCGATAGATGATTCCTTCGTCATACAGCTGCACGAAGACCTCACGCACGGCGGCGGAGAGTCCGGCGTCCATGGTAAAGCGTTCGCGTTGCCAGTCCACGGAGGCACCCAACCGGCGCAGCTGTTGGGTGATGGTGCCACCGGATTGTGCCTTCCACTGCCAGATCCGGTCGATGAAAGCCGCGCGGCCGAGGTCGTGGCGCGTCATCTCTGCGGCGTTGAGCTGACGTTCCACTACCATTTGCGTTGCGATACCGGCGTGGTCGGTGCCCGGTTGCCAGAGGGTATCTCGGCCTTGCATGCGATGATAGCGGATCAGGATATCCATGATGGTATCCTGGAAGGCATGCCCCATATGCAAGGTGCCGGTGACGTTGGGGGGGGGGATCATGATGCAATAGGGTTCACCCTGACCCGACGGCGCAAAATAGCCACTGGATTCCCACAGTTCGTACCAGCGCGCCTCGATTTTGCTAGGGTCGTACGTTTTCTCCATGGATGCCCCGGTTCGCCTTTGTGTTCGAGCAAAGCAGTACTATAACCCAGTGTTCCCGGTAGCGGGCGCCGGTAGGCGTCTATCTCGCCCGTGCCGCACGGCTATAGGGTTTGGGGCGGCGTCAGCCGATGGTAGGTGGGCTGCCCGCCGCCGTTGCGGTAACAGCGAAAGCGCTCCCGCGCAAGTCCCAGACTTTCCGGCTGCTGTGTGACGATTTCGGCTATCCGGCTGAGCCGCTGCCAATGCTCCGGGCACTGCGCCGTCAGGTTGATCAGCAGATCAAGGGTGGCGGTGGGGGGCTGCTCGCCGATTACGACGGGCTCGTCGTCCACTTGGCCGGCCGTTGCATGCGGCACGAAGCTACCGGCCCGGAAGGTCCACAGCCGCAGATCCAGCGCTTGCGTCAGCGCTTTGTCGCCGGTGAGTATAAATACCCGATAACCCTGCCGATACGCTTTCTCGGTGAGCCGGCAACAGAAGAGCTCGCGTGCCGCAGCCGCAGCGGTGGTCAGCACGTAGAAATCGATACGCGGTGTTCGCGCCATACCGGTTAGGCCTGCGCGCGAGTGCGATCGAGGAGGTATTGGACCAGCAGGGGTACTGGTCGGCCGGTCGCGCCCTTTTGTTCACCACTTTTCCAGGCGGTACCGGCAATATCCAGATGCGCCCAACGCTGCTTCTTGGTGAATCGGGACAAGAAGCAGGCGGCCGTGATGGTGCCTGCGCCCCGTCCGCCGATGTTCGCCATATCGGCGAAGTTACTCTTGAGCAGTTCCTGGTATTCGTCCCACAATGGCAGCTCCCAGGCTCGGTCAGCGGCGCTGTTACCCGCTGCCAATAGCTCGTTCACCAGAGCTGGATGATTGCCGAGCAAACCGTGCGCGTGCTGGCCCAGTGCAATGATACAGGCTCCGGTGAGCGTGGCGAGGTCAATGATCGCCTCGGGCTCGAAACGCTCGCTGTAGGTGAGCGCATCGCATAGCACCAGACGTCCTTCGGCGTCGGTATTGAGAATCTCCACCGTCTGCCCCGATAGGGTAGTGACGATATCGCCGGGCTTGCTGGCGTTGCCGTCCGGGAGGTTCTCGCTCGCCGCCACGACGCCGACCACGTTGGTCGGCAGCGCCAGCTCGGCGATGGCCTGGAGCGTACCGAATACGCTGGCGGCTCCGCACATGTCGAACTTCATTTCATCCATAGCTTGGCCCGGCTTGAGCGAAATGCCGCCGGAGTCGAAGGTGATTCCCTTGCCAACCAGGACATAAGGGCGCTTTTCCGCCCCCGCGCCCCGGTAGTGCAGGCTTATGAGCCGCGGTTCCTGCCGGCTGCCGCGTGCCACCGAGAGTAAAGCGCCCATCCCCAGATCTTCCATCTCCTTGGGGCCGAGGATTTCGACGTGCAGCTTCTGGAAGCGATCGGCCAGTTGCTGTGCCTGCTCGGCGAGGTAGCTCGGGGTGCAGATATTGCCGGGCAGGTTGCTCAGATCCTTCGCGAGCGTCATGCCTTTGGCGATGGCGCCGCCGATTTGCGCCGCCCGCTCTCCGGGGCCGAGTTCGCGGCGGCTCGGCACGCTCAAGGTGAGCTTCCGGAGCGGCCGCCGCGGAGTGTCCTGCTTGCTCTTGAGCTGATCGAACCGATACAGCGCGTCGGTAACGCTGATTACGGCCTCGCGGACCCGCCAGGCGGCGTCGCGACCTTTGACGTTGAGATCGGTTAAGTAGGTGACGGCTTCCACCGCTCCGCCATCCTGCAATTGATTCGCCATCACGGCAAGCGCCTGGCGGTAGGCGCGGTCGTTGAACTCTCGCTCGCGGCCACAGCCGATAATCAGCACGCGATCACACAGAACGTTTGGTACATTGGTCAGCAGCAGGCTCTGGCCCAGTTTTCCCTCCAGATCGCCGCGGCGTGCGAGACCGGAGATGAAATTGTTGCTCGCCTTGTCCAGCTGAGCGGCGGCCGAGGAGAGTCGGCGGGGCTCGAAAACGCCGACAACGACGCAGGCGGAGCGTTGTTTCTCCGGACTGCCACTTTTGACCAGGAATTCCATCGCCTACTCCTTGTGGTTATTGAAAAATGCTGTAATGGCAGCGCTTGCTGTAGCGAGGCACCAATCCGCCGCAAACGGGGTGGAATGGCCGTAAAACTCCATCGTACTGCAGTTAGGGACGCACTTTGCAGGGTAATGCATATCCGGGCAGATTTGTGCACATAACTCGGATTAGCCGTTATGTGGTGGCAGAGGTCGGTTGGAGCTGGTTAGCCGTAACCTTGGTCCTGTTGGTGGTGCTTTTGACCAATCGGCTGATTCGTTTTCTAGCCGATGCCGCCAGCGGTGATATCCCGGCCAATCTCCTCTTCGCCCTACTGGGTCTGAAGGCTCTGGCCAATTTGGGTACGGTGCTGCCGGCCAGCTTTTTCCTGGCTATCGTGATGGCGATGGGACGCTTGTATCGCGACTCGGAGATGGCCGCTTTGGCGGCCTGCGGGGTCGGACCGCGGGAGCTTTGCCGGGCGTTGTTGCTGCTGGCCGTACCATTGGCTCTCCTGGTGGGCTATCTGTCGCTGGTATTCGGTCCTTGGGCCGAGGGTACGGCACAGCGACTCGTGGCGCAGGCTCAGCAGTCGAACCGGCTTCAGGGGGTGCGCCCTGGGCGGTTTCTCGACTTGGAAACCGGCTCGGCGGTGGCTTACGTCGCCTCGATCGATGCCGAGGGAGTCATGCATGGCATCTTCGCTCGGGTCGAGCAGGACGGCCAGCCGGTGTTGATCGCGGCTGCCCGGGCTCGCCGGGAAGTGGATCCCGAGACGGGGGAGCGATTTCTGGTGCTGCTCAACGGCCGGCGTTATCAGGGCATACCGGGGCAGCGCGCGTGGCGAGTGATCCGCTTTGCTCAGCACGGCTTGAGTCTGGGCGGGTCGGGGCCCGTGCAGTTCAGCGCCGCCCGCGATGCGCTCACGAGTTGGCAGCTTTGGCACTCCAAGGACCGGGCGGCCTGGGCGCAACTGCAGTGGCGGCTGTCCATGCCGCTGGTCACCCTGGTGCTCACGCTGTTTGCGCTGCCGTTGAGTAAAAGCGCGCCGCGGGAGGGGCGCTACGCGAAGCTGCTGTTTGCCGTGTTGATCTATGTGCTCTATTTCAACCTCCTCAAGGTTGCCCAAGGCTTGTTAAGCCAAGGACGCTACCCGGCGGGTCTCGGCCTTTGGTGGGTGCACGCGCTCATGTTGGGCGCTGCCTTGGTAGCGCTGCAGCTGCGGTTCCAGGTTCTACATCGAGTGCCGGTCGGCCCTAGGGGGAGGCGATGAAACTGATCGACCGTTATATAGCGCGCAACGTAACCGCCGGTGCGCTGATCGTGTTGTTGGTGATCGTCTCGCTCGATTTGCTGTTCAGTTTCCTCAAGGAAAGTCAGGATAGCGGGCAGGGGGGCTACACTGTGTGGCTGGCGTTGCTCTATGTGCTGCTTACGACGCCTTACAGTGCCTACCAGGCGTTCCCCTTCGCCACACTCATCGGCAGTCTGATCGGGCTGGGCGGACTGGCGGCCCGCTCGGAGCTGGTGGTCATGCGCGGCACTGGGATGTCGGCGCTGACCATCGCGCGTCCTCTGGTCGTGGCGGGCCTGTCGCTCGCGCTGGTGGCCATGGGGATCGGTGAGTGGCTGGCGCCGCGAACCGACCGTCTGGCTACGGAGCTGCAGACGCGTGCCATCGGCGGGCGGTTATCGGCGGGCGGTGAATCGGGGTTCTGGGCACGCGATGGAGACCGTTATGTCCATGCTCGGCAAGTGCCCGAGGCGGATGTGCTGGAGGATCTCCAGATCTATGCTTTCCAAGGTGTTCGCCTGGACCAGATCATCACGGCATGGCGCGCTCACTACGAGCAGGGCGTTTGGGTGTTGCGTGCTCCGGTTACCACGGATTTCGCCGCCGACGGCAGCGTACACGTCAGCCGTGCCGCCAGCGCCCGCTACCGCAGTGAACTCAAGCCCGATATGCTCGATGTGGTGGTGGTCGAGCCTGAGGTTCTGCCCATCACGCAACTGTGGACCTACGCGCGTTATCTAGAGCAAAACGGGCTCGACAGCAGCCGTTATCGGCTGGCTTTCTGGGTAAAGGTGGCTACGCCGCTCGCTACCGTAACCATGTTGTTGCTGACGGTGCCGTTGGTATTCGGCTCGTTGCGTAGCGCCAACATGGGTCAGCGCATATTCATCGGTGTGCTGATCGGCATTGCGTTTTTTCTGCTGAACCGGCTGTTAAACCGGGCCGCGATGGTCTTCGGCCTGCCGCCGCTGGCGAGCGCGCTGGGGCCGACGGTCTTGTTCTTGGCTATCGCGCTCGGCAGCCTGGTGCGGCTGTCGCGCCGAAGCGTATGAATGGGTTTGGCGGCGTTTGACGATCACCCGGGTGGCGGAGAGGCGATCATGCCAGGCGAGATGATCACGGTCCACCAATGACCAAAAAACGCCGATGCCGAGCGGCAACCAGGCGGTCGGCGCCGCCAGGAAGCGCACCACGGCGTCGCGCCAGCGCAGCCGCCCGCCATCCGAGCGGATTAGGTGCAGACGCCAGGCTTGCATGCCGAGGGTGCAGCCGGCACGGCCCCAAAAACCCACGAAAAAGGCAAATGCAACCAGCAATAGGCTGAGCTGATAGCAGTGGTAGACGAGCGAGCCGTCGGGGGGGATCGCCTCGCCGTGGCGGGCGAGGAGCCACAGCACCGTGGTGATCAACCACAGTGCAAGCAGTACCAGGGCGTCGTAGAATCCCGCCGCCAGGCGCCTCAATAGGCCCGCAGTTGGCGATTCGAGCAAGCCATGGTGAGCTGGGGTGTTGCTTGCCATACTGGGCGGCATCATTGCAAAGACTACGCAGTCGCAGATAGGCCGCCGGACAATGGCGCTCCCACGGGGATTTGAACCCCGGTTTCCGCCTTGAGAGGGCGGCGTCCTAAACCACTAGACGATGGGAGCGTGGTCGAGTTTGGCCACATCCGCGCCGCCTCGCTCGCAAGCGAAGCCTGCACCTTGCTGCAAAGATTGGTATTATACGCGCACCTTGCGAGCGGACAAGTCGTGGGAGTACGTGACGGAGCTTGCTGCCATTCACCACGATCCTGTCGTCATCTCCCGATCCGAGCATGGCATTTCGCGGGCCAATATCAGTCGAAACGCGCTGAAGGTGTTGTATCGATTGAACAAAGCCGGCTATGCCGCTTACCTGGTTGGCGGCGGGGTCCGTGATCTCTCCCTCGGGCGTGAGCCGAAGGACTTCGATGTCGCCACCGACGCGCGGCCAGAGCAGGTCAAGCAGCTGTTCCGCAACTGCCGCCTGATCGGCCGGCGCTTTCGCTTGGCGCACGTGTATTTCGGCTGTGAGATCATCGAAGTGGCTACCTTTCGGGCTCTGCAAGAGGCCGGAGAGGCGGGTGAGCAAGCCCGCGTGCTGGAGGATGGTCGGCTCCTGCGCGACAACGTCTTCGGCACCATCGAAGAGGATGCGTTGCGCCGCGATTTCACCGTCAACGCCCTCTACTACCACATCGCCGATTTTACTTTGGTGGACTACGTGGGCGGTATGGCCGACCTGCGCCGCGGTGTGCTGCGGCTGATCGGCGATGCCGAGGTGCGCTATCGTGAGGATCCGGTGCGCATGCTCCGGGCCGTGCGTTTCGCGGTGAAACTCGGCTTTCGCATGCACCCGGAGACGGCTGGGGCGATTCCTCGCATGGCGCATCTTCTGGGCCATATTCCGCCGGCTCGGTTATTCGATGAAACGCTCAAGCTCTTTGCTACCGGCATGGGGCTCGAGGCTTTCGAGTGCCTGCGCCACTACGGCTTGTTCGGATACCTGTTCCCCGCTACCGAAGCGGTGCTGTTGGACGATGAGTTCGGCGCTGCGCTCGGGTTCCTTGCGGGCGCGCTCGCCAATACCGATCGGCGGGTTGCCGAGGGCAAATCGGTGACGCCCGCCTTCTTGTTCGCCGCGCTGTTGTGGCCATCGATTGCGCAACGGCTCACGGCCGCGGAGCCCCATGCGGCTGGATCCATCCAAGAGATTCACAAGGCCGCCAGCGAGGTTTTGCAAGACCAGGCACGGTGCGTGACCATTCCCAAGCGTTTTTCGATGCCCATGCGCGAGATATGGTCGCTGCAGCCCCGTTTCGAGCGGCGCACGGGTAAGCGGGCGCTGCGGCTGCTGAGTCATCCGCGGTTTCGCGCCGCCTATGACTTTCTGTTGCTGCGCGCTGAGGCCGGGGAGGTGGAGGCGGAGCTGGCGCGCTGGTGGACGCAGCTGCAGCTCACCTCGGGCGAGCAACGCACGGAGATGGCCGGCCGCCGCCGGCGCTCCGGCAATCGGCGTGGCCGACACAAGGGCAGCGATACCGTCTGATGGTCGCCAAGGCACCGACGCGGGTGTTTATCGGTCTGGGCAGCAATCTCGCCGGGCCGGCGCAGCAAGTGCGCCAAGCATTGCGTGCGCTCGTCGGCCTGCCGGCCACTCGGTTGCAAGCACACTCCTCGTTGTATCGGAGCCCTCCGATGGGTCCGAGGTGGCAGCCGGATTACGTCAATGCGGTCGCCGAACTGCGTACCGCCCTCATGCCGTATGCACTGCTCGCGGCGTTGCAGCGGATCGAATCGCACCAGGGGCGCAACCGTAATTCGCTGCATTGGGGGCCGCGTACGTTGGATCTCGACATACTCCTGTGGGGGAGGCGGCGGCTGAAATTGCCGGGGCTCATTGTGCCCCATCCCGGTGTTGCGCAGCGCGCTTTCGTGCTCTATCCGCTTGCCGAGCTGGCGCCCGGGCTCGATGTGCCGGGTTGCGGCCGTGTCGAGCAGCTGCTGGCCCACGTGGATGGCGGGACGTTGACGCGGGTCGGCTGATCGATGCAGCGGGTTCCGCCCGTACCTACGGATGCGGCTTCAATGCAGCGCCTCATGCGCTGTACAGTAGCTTTTTCCCGCGATAGGGAGCCATGCGTGATGGCCGTCGAGAAATCGGATAAGCGCGCCGCGCCGCGCGTGAATGTTACCCGTTTGCTGCAGATGAAAGCCGCTGGCGAGGTGATTGCCTGCCTTACCGCCTACGATCACAGCCTTGCCTGTGTGGTGGACGAGGCCGGCGTCGACGTGATCCTGATCGGTGATACGCTCGGTATGGTCGTTCAAGGACACGAGACGACGCTCTCGGTGAGTGTTGACGACATCATCTACCACACCCGGTGTGTGGCCGCTGCCCGCAGGCGAGCGTTGGTCATGGCCGATATGCCGTTTATGAGCTATCTCGATGAAGCCACTGCGCTGCGCAACGCCGGGCGACTCATGCAAGAGGGCGGTGCCCGCATGGTGAAGTTGGAAGGCACGGCCGATCAGGTCAGTATCGTGGCCGCCCTCACGCGGGCGGGGGTTCCGGTCTGCGCGCACCTGGGCTTGTTGCCGCAGCGCATTCATAAGCTCGGCGGCTATAAGGTCCAGGGCCGTGATCGAGCGAGCGCGCACGCCATGATCGATGATGCCCACGCCCTGGAGGCGGCGGGGGCCGATTTGTTGTTGGTGGAGTGCATCCCCGCTGCGCTTGGCGAGCGGTTGGCGCATGAATTGCGCATTCCCGTCATTGGAATCGGGGCGGGGGCAGGCTGTGATGGCCAGATCCTGGTGCTCCAGGATTTGCTCGGTATCACGCCGGGTCGACCACTGCGGTTCGCCAAGGATTTCATGGCGGGGGCGGGTAACGTTCAGACCGCGGTGCGCGAGTATGTGGCGGCCGTCAAGACGCGCCGCTTCCCGGGCGAGGAACATTGTTTCTAACGTGCTTTAAATAAGGATATTGGCGCATGCGGATCGTGCGGCGAATCCCCGAGCTGCGCTCGCAGGTACGCTCCTGGCGAGCGCAAGGGCTCACGGTCAGTCTCGTGCCGACGATGGGCAATCTGCATGAAGGTCATTTGGCGCTGATGCAAGTGGCGCGTGAGCATGGTGATCGGGTGGTGACGAGCGTATTCGTCAACCCCATCCAATTCGGTGCGGGAGAGGATTATGCGACCTATCCGCAGAGCCTGGAAACCGACTGTGCGCAGCTCCGGGCGCTGGCGGTAGACGCCGTATTCGCGCCCGCCGTGGCGGAGATGTATCCGGCGGGCATCACGGGGCACACCCAGGTGGATGTTCCGGCGCTCTCCGGAATTCTCTGCGGTGCCTTCCGTCCCGGCCATTTTACCGGTGTAGCGACCGTGGTGGCCAAGCTGCTCAATGTGGTCCAGCCGGATAGCGCCGTGTTTGGACGCAAGGACTATCAGCAGCTGTTGGTGATCCGGCGCATGGTGGCGGATCTCGATCTGCCCGTGCAGGTGACCGGGGTGCCGACCGTGCGTGAGCCGGACGGGCTTGCCCGCAGCTCACGCAATGCCTATTTGAAACCCTCGCAACGTGCTCTGGCGCCCGAGCTTTTCCGCACATTGACTGCGCTGCGGCAGGCATTGCGCGAGGGGGAGTCGGACTTCCGGTTGCTGGAGGCGCGGGGCAATAAGATGCTGATGGAAGCTGGAATGCGCCCGGAGTATGTGGCTATTCGGCGCGGCGCGGATTTGCGTGAGCCATGTCGGGACGACCTCGAGCTCGTGGTGCTTGCGGCGGCCTGGCTTGGCGAAGCCCGGTTGATCGATAACGTGGAGGTGTCGTTGAACCGCTACGGCTGACCGTGGATAATATGCTGCCCTGCAATATGCAGCGGACTGCCGGCTGCGAAGCAACCAGCTGGGATGCTGACAGAGGCGAACGCTATGTACTTGACTATGTTGAAATGCAAGCTCCACCAGGCGCGGGTGACCCACGCTGAGCTGGAATACGAAGGATCATGCGCCATCGACGCCGATCTGCTCGCGGCGGCCGGTATTCGTGACTACCAACAGATCCATATCTACAACATGGCCAACGGCGAGCGGTTCGCGACCTATGCCATTCGCGCCGAACGCGGCTCGCGAATCATCTCGATGAACGGCGCGGCCGCGCACAAAGCCAAACCCGGTGATCGGGTGATCATTTGTTGTTATGCCCTCATGCCCGAGGCCGATCTGGAAGGCCATCAGCCGGTGCTCGTCTATTGTGACGAGCAAAACCGCATCAGCCACATCCATAACCCCCTACCGCGACAAGTCGCATGAAACCAGCGCGGTGCCGGTGAGCTTTGCCCCTTGCCTGACGCGAGTTGGTCTTCTCGGCGCGGCGTGGTCGTTACGATTTATCGCCCTGCCGGGCGAGGGCCCAGGCGACATGCTCGCGCACCAAGGCAGAAGGGTGCTGCGAGCGTGCGCGCAGGACGCTGATCGCGGCCTCATCACGTGGTGAGTTGCCCAAGGCGACCGCCAGGTTGCGTAGCCAACGCACGTAGCCCAGGCGGTGGATCGCCGAGCCTGCGGTACGCTCCCGAAACTCCGCCTCATCCCAGCGCATGAGCGCAGTGAGCGCCGCGGTATCCAGGCCGTGACGGGGTCGAAAGTCGGCCTCGTCGGTGGGACGGGCGAATTTGTTCCATGGACAGACGGCTTGGCAGTCGTCACAGCCGAACACCCGGTTGCCGATCAAGGGGCGCAATGACTCGGGGATGCTCCCTTGGTGCTCGATCGTGAGATAGGAGATGCAGCGGCGGGCGTCGAGCTGGTAAGGCCCGACAATCGCCCCGGTCGGACAGACGTTCAGGCAAGCCCGGCAGCTGCCGCAGTGCTCGCCACTCGGGGCGCTGGGCGGCAGTGGCAAGTCCGTGAAAAGCTCGCCGAGAAAGAAATAGGAGCCGGCATCCCGGCTCAGCAGTAGGGTATGTTTACCGATCCAGCCCAAGCCCGCATCACGTGCGAGCGCCTTTTCCAGCACCGGGGCACTGTCGACCAACGCCCGGTAGCCGAATGGCCCGGCGGTGGCCTCGATCCGGTGTGCCAGCCGTTGCAGGCGTTTGCGCATGAGCTTGTGATAATCACGCCCCAAGGCGTAGCGGGCAATAAAGGCACGGCGGGCGTCCTGCAGGATCCGTGCGTCGGGCTCGATCCCCGGCGGCCGGTAGTTCAGCCGCACGGAGATTATCCGCAAGGTGCCCGCTAGCAGGCGCTGGGGGCGCGCCCGTTTGACTCCGTGCCGAGCCATGTAGGCCATGTCACCGTGGAAGCCACGGCGCAGCCACTGCAGCAGGCGCGCCTCGTCGACGGCCAGGTTGGGTTTGGCGATACCCACTCGGTCGAAACCAAGCTCCTCGCCCCAGCGTTTGATGTCTCGGGCCAAGCCGTGGAGATCGAGAGTTGGCTGTGTATCGTTCATCGGCTTATTGTACTAAGGCTTACCTGAGTAAAGCTCTCCTTGGGATCGGATAAGACTACGTACGCATGATAGCCGTTGCTCGTATTGCACAGTGGCTGGACTCGCGGATAGGGTGGCTATAATGGCACTTATGAACGACCTGCCGCGCGAGCTCTACCGAACTGAGCAGAGCCGAGAGCTGGACCGGCTTGCCATCGAGGTGTACGACATCCCCGCCTACACGCTTATGGAGCGTGCGGGCCGCATGGCCTACCGAGTGCTGCGTCGGTGCTGGCCGGAGGCACGGCGGATCTGCATCGTCTGCGGCGGGGGCAACAATGCCGGCGATGGCTATGTGCTGGCGCGCTTTGCGCTGCGTGACGGTTTGACGGTGCGTGTGCTGACGCTGGTTGATCCGGAGCGCTTGCAAGGCGCAGCCGGCACGGCGGCGAGAGCCTACCTCGAACTCGCTCGGACCGAGCCGTTTACGGTGGAGGCGCTCGGTGAAGCCGAAGTCATCGTCGATGCCTTGCTCGGTACTGGGCTGGATCGTCCGGTACAAGGGCGTTTTGCGCAAGCGATCGAGGCGATCAATGCAAGGCACCTGCCGGTGCTGGCCGTCGATATCCCATCCGGCATCCACGGCGATACCGGACAGATCCTGGGCGTGGCGATAGGCGCCAGCGCCACGCCGACCTTTATTGCCCTCAAGCAGGGCTTGTTTACCGGAGCTGCTCCGGATTATACGGGTGAGGTGATATTCGGCGATTTGGAAGTGCCACCGGCGGTTTCGGCCGGTATCGAGCCGGCCGCGCGCCGAATTACCGCCGCCGATGTAACCCCGCACCTTGCACCAAGACAGCGCACGGCCCATAAGGGACGCTTTGGGCACGTTCTGGTCGTGGGCGGCGACCGAGGCATGGGAGGTGCCGTGCGCTTGGCTGCGGAGGCGGCTTGCCGGTTGGGCGCAGGACTGGTCACCGCGGCGACCCGGGCAGAGCACATAGCTCCGATTCTCGCCGCGCGCCCGGAGATCATGTGCCGCGCTGTAGCCGATCCGGAGGATCTGGAACCGCTGCTGGCTCGGGCGACGGTGGTGGTGTTGGGGCCCGGTTTAGGAAGCAGCACCTGGAGCCAAGCGCTGTTCGAACACTGCGTTGCCTTCGGCGGTCCGCTGGTGATCGATGCCGATGGCCTCAACCGCCTCGCGCAGACACCGCCGCGCCGCGGTGCGTGGGTTCTGACGCCTCATCCCGGCGAGGCGGGGCGCTTGCTTGGTTGTTCCGCCGCCGAGGTGCAGGCCGATCGGTTTACGGCCGTGAAAGCGTTGCAGTCCCGCTGGGGCGGAGTGGTCGTCCTCAAGGGGGCCGGCAGCTTGATCCGCAGCCCCGCGTTGACGTGGCTTTGCGATCGCGGCAATCCGGGGATGGCCAGCGGCGGCATGGGTGATGTGCTCAGCGGGGTCGTCGGCGGGCTGCTGGCCCAAGGCTTGAACTCCGAAGCGGCGGCCGTGAGCGGGGTCTGGCTGCATGCCTGCGCCGCCGACCAGGCGGCGGCGGATGGGGCGCGTGGTCTGCTGGCCACGGATCTGTTCGAACCTCTGCGCCGCCTCGCCAATCCGGGATGACTCGCCAGCGCTGGTTGCGCCGGCCACAGGCCACGGCGGCGCTCGGTGCCCAACTCGCGGTGGCTCTGCCGGTGCGCTGCCGCATCGACCTCACCGGCGAGCTTGGCGCGGGGAAAACGACTCTGGTGCGGGGCTTGCTGCGTGCATTGGGCTATAGCGGGCCGGTGCGCAGCCCGACCTACACCTTGATCGAGCCGTATCAAGTGGCCGATCGTCGCCTTTATCACCTGGATTTGTACCGTCTTTCCGACCCCGAGGAGCTTGAATACATTGGCCTGCGCGATTTGCTGGGCGAGTCCGCCGTACTGTTGGTCGAATGGCCCGAGCGGGGAGGGCCGGCGTTGCCGACGGCCGATCTGGTCATCGCGCTAAGCGTCGTCGAATCGATGCGACTTGCGCAGTTAGCGGCTCATACGCCGATTGGGACGGCGCTGCTCGCGCGCTTGCCGAGTGATTGAGAATAAACACAAGGACATGAGCCTATCTATAGGCAAACACAGTAAAAATAGCTTGAAAACACCGGCGTATTATGGCTAGCTAAAAAGGCGCCGCGGCATAATGACAAGGCCGAATAATGAAACGTGGATTGATATTCGCCTTATTGTGTTGCGCCTGCGTGGGGGCACTGGGGCGACAGGCGAGCGTCGAGCGAATCCGCACCTGGGCCGGTCCGGACCATACGCGGGTGGTTTTCGATCTCTCGCAGCCGGTCGAATATCGGCTGTTTACACTCGATAATCCCAGCCGTGCGGTGCTCGACATCCAATCCACTGCGCTCTCCGAGGATCTGCTCGAATCCGCCGAGCCGGTCGGTGTGCTGGAGGGGATCCGTGGCGCCGTTCGCAACGGCAACGATCTGCGGATGGTCTTTGATCTCGCGCAAGCCGCCCGGCTCAAGAGCTTTTTGGTCAAACCGAATAACACCTACGGTAACCGTCTCGTGGTGGATTTCGAAAAACCCCAGGGTCTGCGTGAGCCGGTAAAGACTCTGGCGCAGCAGCCGCGGGAGCTGGTGGTCGCCATCGATGCCGGTCATGGAGGAGGGGATCCCGGGGCCATCGGGCAGCATGGAACATTCGAAAAAACGATCACCCTGGCCATTGCCCAGAAGCTTGCTGAGCTGATTTCCACGCGCTCGAATATGCGCGCGGTGCTGACGCGCAAGGGCGACTACTACGTGGGGTTGCGTGAGCGCACCCGGCTGGCTCGGCAGGCCCGCGCCGATCTTTTTATATCGATCCATGCCGATTCGATCGGTGATGGCAGGGCGCAAGGGGCGTCGGTCTATGTGCTCTCGCGTAACGGCGCCTCGACCGAGGCCGCACGGCTGCTGGCACAGCGGGAGAATTCTGCGGATCGCATCGGTGGAGTTTCGCTGGACGGCAAGGATGACGTGGTCGCTACCGTGCTGGTCGATCTCTCCCGGGCGGCTACGATCGAGTCGAGCACTCATCTTGCGCAATCGATGCTTGCGGTTTTGAACGACGTTGGGGAGTTGCACAAGAGTTCGGTGGAACGCGCTGGCTTCGCCGTACTCAAATCACTGGACATGCCCTCGGTGCTGGTTGAAAGCGCCTTTATCTCCAACCCCCGGGAGGAGCTTCGGTTACGCAGCAGCCGTTTTCAGTGGAAGCTCGCGCGGGCGCTGGCGAGGGGTGTCGGCGATTACATCGAAGAATTCATGCCGGGTAGGCGCATCATGGTCAGCGCCCATGAGTACGTGGTGCGCCGCGGCGACACCTTGAGCGCCATCGCGCAGGAGCACAACGTAAGCGTCAAACAGTTGCGTAAGCTCAACGATCTGAACGGCGATCTCCTTGCGATCGGCAGTCGATTGGTAATTCCTTAACGAAACACTTTTTGCGCCGGTGCGCACGAGTGTCTTGCCGAGCCGTTCGAGCGGGCGGTTTGTACCGCGCCGAGAATCCACTTCACGAGCTGACCCGACCCACCGATCTTCGGCATAATGCCGCCTATGAGTCAGTTAAGCGGCGATACTCCCTTACCTCAGATACGGATCCGGCGTCTGCCACCCCAACTCGTCAATCAAATTGCGGCCGGCGAAGTCGTCGAGCGGCCGGCCGCGGTTGTAAAGGAATTGGTGGAGAATGCGTTGGACGCCGATGCGGATCGGATCGAGATTGTGGTTGAGGGCGGTGGCAAGCGACTCATACGCGTGCGCGACGACGGCGTCGGTATGGGACGCGAAGATTTGCGCGCCGCCGTCGGCCGCCATGCAACCAGCAAGATTCGGGAGCTAATCGATCTGGAGCGCATCGCCAGCCTCGGATTTCGGGGTGAAGCCCTACCGAGTATTGCCTCGGTGGCGCGTTTGACGCTCATCACCCGCAGCCGCGCCGAGGGGCATGGTTGGCGTCTGGAACTGAGTGGCGGGGAACTGCTCGGTGAGGTGGCGCCGGCGGCGCATCCGCCGGGGACCTCGGCGGTGGTTCGTGATCTGTTTCACAATACGCCGGCGAGGCGCAAGTTTTTGCGTACGGATCAGACCGAGCTGCGCCATATTCAGGCCCTGGTCAAGCGAATCGCCCTGAGTCGGCCCGAGGTGGGATTCGAGCTGAACTGCCATGGCCGCTGTAACTATCGGCTCGTGCCGGCCCGTACGAGCGTTGAGCAGGAAGCCCGGCTGGCGGAGCTGTTGGGGCGTGAGTTTGTCGGCCAGTCGCTCGCCTTGGATGCCGAGGCGGCGGGATTGCGGCTGCGCGGGTGGATCGGTTTGCCGAGTGCGGCCAGGGCGCAGGCCGACTTGCAGTATCTCTATCTCAATGGGCGCATGATTCGGGATCGCCTGGCCGGTCATGCCATCCGCCGCGCTTATGCGGATCTCCTATATAAGGAAAAGCACCCCGCGTATGTCCTCTACCTCGAGATGGACCCGGTGGAGGTGGACGTGAACGTCCACCCGAGCAAATATGAGGTGCGCTTTCGTGAGTCGCGCCTGGTCTATGATTTCCTGTTTCATCAGCTGCATCGGGCATTGGCGCACCCGAGTGGCGCCACCGAAGGTCGGCGCCACCCAGCACCCACGCGTTCGGGCGTCGGCTCGGCGCAGGAAAATCGATCAACTCATCAATCGCCGTGGCAGCCTTCCATTGCTTTCCCAGTGGTTGAGGCAACCCGTCTTTATGCCGCCGCTGGCGAGGCGCGGCCGGCCGATGAGCCGATCGGCAGCGACGCATCAACCCGGTGGGGTGAGGATGATTCTCTACCGTTATCGCGCGCGC
>JAGFJL010000103.1 GCA_024102725.1 Nitrococcus mobilis | reverse complement strand
CCGCCCGCAGCGCGCCGCCGTGGTTCCGGCCCCTTCGGGCTACGCCCTCCAGGGCCGGAACCACGGCCAGCACAGGCGGACAATTCATTTGCTACAAAACCGGACAAATCTATTTGTTGCTAACACGGAGGGCTATGTTTTTAGGCCATCGGCCAGTGATGGCAGCGTTGTGCGGAAATCCTCCAGCAAGAGTTCACGGCGCCTGTTGTGTGCGCGTAGCTGCTCGGGTCCGTACCAACGTGCAGTTTGAGCCGCAAGCTCGTCGTCGATCCGGGCGATACCCAAATCCTCCAGCGGGAACCGCTCATGGAGGGCGATCCAGCCCTCGCCGTGGCGCAGCTTGAGGGTTGGGTTGAGCACATAGTGGCCACGCTGCAGCCGTAGGAACAGCTTGCGATTGTAGCGCTCGTCGCGGCGGAGCTCGTTTTTGGCGAGTACGCTGGAGATGTACGGGCGGCGCTTGCGCCGCGCCGGCAGTATCCGCTCGGGCAGCGCGGCGACCCAGCGCTCGATGTCCAAGGCGGTGTAACCGGCACCGACACTCTGGGCCGGGCCAAGGTGGCGATAGAACATCACCTGGAACAGCTCGAGCAGGAAGGTCTCCATCAGTCGGCGGTCAAGCTTCACCAACCGGCCCGCCACCTGGACGCCGACGCTCGCCGGGGCCAGTAGCGGGTAGAGCTCGGGCAGGCACCGGCGGGCATAGCCCTCATCGATCACGGCTTGTTCCAGGGCGAAGTGTAAGGCGGTAAAGCCATTGTTGGCGGTCAGCGTCGGATCGGCGCCACGTTCGATGAGCTGCGCCGCCAACCCGGCATTGCCAAGGCGCGCTGCAATCATCAGCGGCGTGAGATTGAAGGGGGTGCGGTGATCGACACCGTAGCGCTCCGTGTCCTTGAGCACCGCCGTGGGATTGCGCATCTCATAACTCATGAAGCGGTTGCGGTGGAGCTGGCGAATCGCCTTGGACTCAGGCTGACAGGCGGGCTTGAAGTGGGCCTCGGCGAGCGCGTTCAGGGTTGGGCGGTGATGGTGGAGCAGAGCGTACTCGAACACCTCGAGGCGCTGTTTCTTGCCGCCGCCCTCGAGTGCCTGTTTACGTGATACCGCAAACCCTTCGCGGTCCAGCACCGGCCATGGCACCGGTTGCTCGCCCAGAACCCGCTCACGAATCGCTTGCGCCTGCTCATCCTTGCCCTGGAGCTCGAGCCGTCTGGCCTCACGTTGCCACTCGTCGAGCGATGAGTCGTCTTGCTCCAGCGCGAGCTCACCGTCGAGGCGCTCCAGGCGCAACAGCGCCAGTGCCGGATGGGTTGGTTGTGACTCTACCAGGTAGACATGGCGCATGGCGCGGGTCACGGCCACGTAGAGCGCATTGATGAAGAATTTGTAGACTTCCAGCGACTTGTCGCGCTTGTCTCGGACGCGGCTGTAGACGAGCTCCTCTTGCTCCAGGGCGGCCGGATCGACACCATCGGCGATCGCGCGGAACATCCGCGACTCGCTACTGACGACATTGTAGAGGATGACGCTGTCGTACTCGAGGCCTTTCGCCTCGTGGATCGAGAACACCAGCGGTGTCCGGAACCAGCGGCGGGCCTCCGCCTTTTGCTCCGGGTGGAGCACGATCACCGCGAAGCGGGTGGAGCGTGCGGTGCGCGTGTCGAGCTCGCGCTTGACCGCGTCGGAATCTTCGAGCAGCTGCACGCGACCCGGTTGATCGGCGGCGCTGTGCACCAGGTAATTGCTCTCGCGGTCCACCGAGCCGAAGCGCGCGTGCTTGAGCTTGAGGATGCGGTTGGCGAGCGCCGTAACCACCGCCGCGTTACGGTAGTTCGCCTGCAGGATGCGTACTACCTCGCCGTGGCCGACCAAATCGCGCTCACGGAAAAACAATGACTTGACACTGGACCAGGAGAAGAAGTTCGGATGCACGATCTGATTGGCATCACCGCTTAGCAGAAACTGCCCGGGCTCCCGGAGCGTGCGCAGGATCAAATAAAGCTGAACGTTGGTGATGTCCTGCACCTCGTCGACCACCACGAAGTCGTAGGATGCCTGCACGCGAGCGAGGTGACGGTGGGCGACGAGGTTAGGGTCGTAGAGCCCCGCCTCGTCGAGAAAAGCGAGATAGCGCTCGAAGAGCGCGTAGACCCGCGCTCGTTCGGCTTCCGGGAAAATCGATTGCTTGACGCCGAGCTCGAGGTATTCGTCCCGCGACCGCCAACCACGCTCGGTTACCGGTCCGGTGATCACGCCGCGGAACTCCTCATAGAGCTTGTGCGGGTCGTTTAGGCCGCTGCGCTGGCGGTGCCGCTGGAACCAGGCCTGGAAGTCCCGTTGCGTGATCTCTCGCCCTTCGGGAACCTGGATGCTCTCCAGCAATTCATGGAAGGATAGGAAATCCACCGACTGGTCGGCGTTATCGTAGCCATGAGCGTAGTATAGATCGCGAGCGTTGGTGACGAGATACGGCGACAAGCTCACATAGAGCACGTCGCCGATGGCGAGCTTTAGCTTCTCGAGCACCAGCGCCGTCTTGCCGCTGCCGGCCGAGCCGATCACCACCAGCGGCGGCGGCGACTCGTAGACCCGCTGCTGCTCGTCATCGAACGACAGGATCTTGTCGAGTAGGTGGAATCGCTCGCGTTGCGGGTGGAGGTGATCGAGGGCCTCGGCTTGCGCCTCCTCGGGCGTGCTCAGCAGCGGGATCTTTTCCTCGTCGATTACGGCACCGCCGGCCAGAAAGCGTGAATGCGCGTAAGCGTGGTTGCGGATGTGCTCGAGGAGCAGGCAGCAGGTCTCATTACTATGGCGATACAGCGAGAACAGCAACCGGTCGCGCTTGTTCAGTCGGGCTCGATAGAGATTGTCCCCGATCTTGCGCACATCCGCCTGCCGGAAGTTGCCCGTCTCGAGAGTAGTACGGAGCTTGTTGAAGCCGGGGATGGTCGCCGGCGTCAGATCGCTGTAGAGCAGAACCCGCATCGGTCTGATTTTGCTGTCTTCTTGCATTGATTCCGAAAGCATAGGAGGGAGGCCCTATCATTCAGCGTGAGTGGTACGAAATTCCGCTTATTGTGTTTTTAACCTCAAATACGGTGACTGTGCAACGGCGATCCTATGGACATCGCGCCCGGCCGGAATCGACGGCGCGGTGGGCTTGCCAAACAGAAAGCGCTTCAGTTAATAAACGGCCCGCTGCGCGGATCAGATCAGCCGCCGGCGTTATGGTACGTGGTATTGCCTCATCCAAACAATTTCTGTGCCGAAAACTCCTGGCAGCCTGTCCCCGTGTGGTCTCGGTCTCTTCTCTAGACAACGGTTGAATGAGGACTTGAACGGCGCCAACGTTTCATTCTCAGTGTGGCGGTCTTTCCCCGAGCATCGGCTCGCCTCAGGCGGAGGCTCGCCTACTTCACGAACGCGAGAACAAGATCGACATAGGTCCTCCACTCCATGAGAGTGTCATCCTTGTCGTCCGTGATGACTGGTGTTTCGGCCCCGACACCAAGCTGGAGCTGATCGAACAGCCGGTAGCGCAACCCACCGCCCAATGTCACGGTCGTGCCCCGTTTATTACTGCCGAAATTGACCAAGTCGATACCATCCAAGTTGCCGAGTGGACCGGTCAATCTGTTGCCGTGGTCGATGGGGGTGAAACCGTTGAGCTCCACTAAGGGGAACAGGTTCGGCAGGACTTCATAATCGAGATGCAGGGAGTAGTGCAATATGGACGTGTCCTTGTCTCGGTCCAACGCGAGGTTGGCCCCGAGACTTCCCTGAATGCCTAAATTTCCGAAAGTGGTGGCCCCAGTGATGAACGGATTGAGAAAACCATCACCGTCACCCTGCAGTTCGATCCCGGCGGTGTCGAGATCCCCGATGGGGATTTCGTAACGCAGCCCTGCGGTTAAGATCCTCTCTTCCTCGGGCTGCGAGAAGATCGCGTATTTGAAACCTAAAGCGATGTTGGCGAAGCCGTCCTCATCCGGAAGCGTCTTGTCGAAATTGATATTGGCATAGCCGTCTTTGGTCGCAATGAAGGCGAGCCGCTCGGTGAGCGCCAGGCGCAGGTGCAGTGCCACGACATCGATATCGCCGCCCTGGGTGACGAACCCGCTGGGGATTTTTTGATGAAAATAGATAGGGCGGATTTCGGTAGTGATGTAGGGCGACTCGTTGAAAAGCGGGTTGGTAAGCGGTGCAACGTATCGGCTATAGCCGCCTTTACCGAGCGACCCATGCAGATCCAGCCCAAAAAACTTCCCATCCGGCTGCCCCGCGAAAACACTGTACCAAGGCAATACAGCCCCAAAAAGTAACAGTATTGTATTGTGTGCCCATTTTCTTGTTCGCATGCTGCGGTGTCTCCGATCATAAATTTCCTGGAGACACTCTAGTGATCATCGGTAGGCCGAAGTTGACCCAGATCAACCGAATGTGCGTTTTTCAGTCCGCAAGAGAGGGTCTGAGTGCGCCGCGGCCGAACGTAATCCACGATGCGCTCGTCGAACGCGGGGCACGGCTCAAGGGCGGCATCCTGAAGCCGGTCTCGATGACCTCGGCCAACGCCTCGGATGTGAGCCGATTGCCGCTCGAGGCGCCCCTTGTCGACCGGTCGCGCCAGGCGCGAATGCTTCGATCAGGCCCGCACAGGTTGCCAGCGCCGTGCAGCGGTTTCGCATAGCGTTATTCTCCCTGATCGGCCTGGCGGCGCTGCTTGGTGCAGCGCTCCTGGCCGTGCCTTGCGCCATCGACTATTTCGGGGAGCGCGCCTTGCGCTCGGCGGGGTTTGCCAACGCCGAGATGGTCGGTGTGCGCCTTGCCTTGGACGGTGTGCGGATCCGCCGGTTGCGCCTTGCCGGCGCGCAGCGGTTCGTGTTGCGCGATATCGCCGTTCACTTTAGTTGGCAAAGCCTGTGGGCCGGGCGGGTGCGGCGGCTATCCATCTCCAGTGCGCAACTTGAAACGGCGCTCGGTCCCACCGGCGCGTTGCAACTGCCGGGCCGCGCGGCGCAAGCTGGAGCGCCGGGCAAGGCCCGCGCTACCCCTATAGGCCTTCCTGTCGACACCGTGATCCTCGACACCGCCACCATGCAGCTCGCCACGCCGGCCGGGGCGGTCGAGCTCACTCTGAAACAGGCGCACGCGCAGTTTGAGGGCGCATCGATCCGCCTCGACTCCGCGCTGCGCCTGCGCCACGCCGCGGGGGCGGCGCATGGGCATTTGCAGGCCACGGCCGATCTGTCGGGTGAGCCGGTCTCGCTCCGGCTGGCGATCGCCGAGGGCGAGATAACCGCGGCGCAGGTGCATCTTGCCGATCTTCGCGGCGAGGCCCGTGTGAGGCGGCCGGCCCAAGGCTCCGTGGCGGCGAGCCTCGATTTGACCGCGGCGAAGGCCGCCTACCACCAGATCGCCCTCGGACCGCTCAATCTCTCAGCACGTCTGACGGGCGAACAAGTGCGCTACCGCCTCGCCTCGCTGCCGGCGGAAACCGTAGCGGTCGATCTCGGCGGAATGGCGGATCTGGAAACCCTGCAGGCGACGCTGGAGGGCCGGGTGCGACTGCCCTCGCTCGCGCGCCTGCTGCGTTTTAAGGCGGGCGGGCGCGTCACTCTCACCCCTGAGCTTGCGCTCGATTGGGGTGTGGACACGCCGCGTTTGACCGGTCGGCTGGCTTTGGAGGCACAGGCGCTGGCGTTGGAGGGGCTCGTGGAGAAAGGGCGGCTGCAGCTTGCCAGCGCTATCGACGCCACACCGAAGCGCATCGTGCTGACCGCCCGCGCTCCCTGGACGGCGGAGGCCATTTTGGCGCCCAGTTTGTTGCCGCGCACGTTGCAATCCTACGCGGGTGATCTCCTGCGGCTGCGCCTCGGCCCGCGCGAGCCTGCCGAGGCGGCACACCTAACGATTCGTCCGCCCACAGGGCGGGCCGTGCTCGAGGCTGCCGCCACGTTTACCGTAGGAGAGACCCGGCTGCAATCGGACGCCGTCTTGCGGTTGCAGCTTGAGGATGATGCCGTCGAGATGAGCGCGCAGCCGTTGGCGCTCTCGCTTGAAGCACTGCGGCTCGCCGGTCTCACTGTCGGCTTCGAAGGCTTCACCGGGCGCGCCGCATTCAAACCCGACCGGAGTTGGCGGCTCGAGGGTGCCGGGCACTTCACGGCCTCAGGCAAACTCGGCCCGGCAACGCTGCAGGGCGGACGGCTCGCCTGGCGCGGCCGGCTGGCCGGCGACCGCGCGGGAATTCGCATGATTCCGGCGCAATGCCTGCATCTGGCCGCAAAGGCCGTAGCCGTGAACGGCCGGCGGCTCGAATCGCTCGAGCTGCCCTGCCTCGCACGACAGGGCAGGGCGCCACTGCTGCGTTACGCG
>JAGFJL010000097.1 GCA_024102725.1 Nitrococcus mobilis | reverse complement strand
GAGACACGCAACACGCACGGGACCGGATGCACCCTGGCGGCTGGAATAGCGGCGCATCTGGCGCTCGGGTTCGAGCTCAGCGATGCCGTCGCCGGGGCCAAACAGTTTCTTGCCGATGCGTTGGTGGCGGGCCGGGATTTGCGGATCGGTGCGGGCAGGGGGCCGGTGGATCATCTGCATGGGATACGCACCCGAACGTCATGAGTCCGAGGCAGGGCGGATCTGGTTGTCAGGCGGGACAGTGCGAGAGGTGCAACCGAACCCGGTTGGGCTTCGAGATTGGAGCCTGAGTGCGGCAATAAGGCTTGGCGGGAATCAACTGGCCGCCGCGGCCTACTCTATTTCCGTGTTTGCGCACCGTAATCGCGCGATCGATGGAACCATGGCTGCCTTTCCCTCAGCCGATGCGTCTCCAACTGCTTCTGGGCAACACCTTGCGGCGCAATCGCGTATTGCTCAACATTGCACATTGAGTTTGGCGTCCCCGCGTTCACGATCGCTGGGAACAGAATCATGCGTCCGCCCGGTCCGAGCGCGGACGCCGTGGGACGAGAGGGTTTTTCGATGATGCGATTTTGCGTGCTTGCGGACGCTGGTTCCTCAGCTGGTAAGAGCCGCTCGGCGAAGTCGGCTGGGCGAGCCGCCGTCTGCGGGCTGTCGATACTTGCGATCCTGGCGACCGGTGTAGCTGCAGCCGGGTCGCCTGCTCCGCTTGAGCATCTGCCTGGCCGCTGGTCGGGGTGGGGTGCGATCACACTTTCAAGCGGCAAATCCGAGCAGGTCAAATGCATCGTTACCTACTTCGTCAACAACAGTGGCGGCCGCGTGGAGCAGAACCTGCGCTGCGCCAGCGCGAGCTACAAGATCGACGCCAAGGCGGAACTGGAGGTGGCCAGCGATCAGGTGAGGGGGCGCTGGGAGGAACGCACGAACGCCGCCTCGGGCTCGGTAACAGGACGCATGACGGGGAGTGGGTTCAACTTGTCCATTCGCGGCGATTCCTTCACGGCAGCGATGGCAGTTTCGACATCATCGTGCAAGCAGTCGATCAACATAGCGCCGCAAGGCACCGATGTGCGGCGGATCGCGATCGGCCTGGACAAGTGTTGAGGCACATGGCGGCGGCTCGCGGCCCGTGCTGCAGGACAGGTGTGGCATGCCAGCATCGCGTGAGGGCATTGTTTTAAGCTGTTACAACATGTGCCTTGCTATAGGGCAGTGACTCTAGGCATTCTTCACGCGTCGCTGGCTGGTTCGGCTGGCAACGATCTTCCGGGGGGAAGGCTAAGCGCGTCAGGGACCGCTGCTTGGCTCGGCTGAAAACCGGTCTGGCTTCTGCCAGACCGGTTTTTTCGTTTTTGACGAAGACCTATGTGAATACTCCGAATAAAGCGTGTTTATTGCGTCACATGTGCCGGGAATCAGGCGGAGTCCAGGTGTCAAGGCTGCAGTCCGGCATTTGCACGGATTAGACTCCGAGCTAGCGTGTGGTGCGTTGACGATCCTGGGGCTCGACATTGGGATCGTCGGGGGAAACGAGCGGCTGCCAAAGCCGATACCATTACGCGGTCGAAATGCTCGCGCCGTTTCGGCACGTGAGCAGCGGGACCGGGGCTTTTTCGGGGGGTATGATGCGCAAGTCGGTGACGGCATTGAAGGCTGTACTCCTGACCACGACAGCTATTGCGGCGCTCGGTAGCGCGATCGGCACGGCCGAGGCCGGCGGCTTCGCGATCCGCGAGCAGTCGGCGCAGTTCCAGGGATCGTCGTTTGCGGGTAGTGCGGCGGGCGGCGGCCTGTCCTCCATGTACTGGAACCCGGCGGCGCTGGGACAGGCGAGCTGGGGGCTGACGTCGGAGAGCCACTTCTCGGGGATTTTCGGGCAGGCCAAGAATACGGTTACCTCGGTCAATGGTATTCCTGCCGAAGTCGTCGCTGATACGGGTAACCCGCTTGGAAATCCGCTATATGGCGCAGCTCTGGATAGCGGCGATGTCGCATCGCCTGCACTGGTAGGCGCCAGCTATTACGCC
>JAGFJL010000107.1 GCA_024102725.1 Nitrococcus mobilis | reverse complement strand
AGGTTGGTCTTCCGACCCATAGCCCGTGAGCTCGAGATAGCCACGGCCGCTGATGTTGTCGCCAACCACCGATACGGCCCCTTCCCAATAGCGCACGCGCAGATCGAGCTCCTGGTTGGGCATGCGTGCTTCCACGTTAAACTCCAGGTGTTGCGATGGCACCTCTACCCGCCAGGCCACCGGATAAGAGGCGCCGGTGGCCTCACTGCGCCAATAGCGCAAGGGCGTCAAGGTGAACTCCGCCGCCGTGAGGTGTTGCGATGCGCCCCTCTTACCGATCAGTGTACCGGCGGAGTGTGGATCAGCGGAGCCGTCCCGCCGGCGCAGTCGATAGAGCATGAGATCGCGACCGTCGTCGAGCTGTAGCGAGAACCAATCCCAGCCGGCCTGATCGGCCGCCAATACGCTGGAACTCCACTCACGGTCCATCCAGGCGGTTCCGCTTACCGAGTAGGACTCGCCGTCCAAACTGAGCGTGCCTTGCGCCTGCAGCCGAGTATAGGAGTAATAATAGGAGGCGTTGCCGGGATCGGCGCTTTTGCGGCTGTAGCCGGCATCCCCTTGGAGCACCAAGGGCTTGGCGCTGGTCAGGTGCAGATCGATCCCCACACCTTCCTGTTCGGCCTGCAATCGGGCCGGGAAAAGGCTGTCCGCCGACTGAGCCCGCACCTGCCAATCGTCGAGCCAAATTCGCACTGGATGAGTCTGTGCACCCGCTAACCCCACGGCGCCGCGCTGCGAGCGTTTAAAGAAGTGGAACCGCTCGGGCTCTATGTCGCTTATGGCGAAATTGGCCACCCACATCTGCCGGGTGGCCCAACTCGACGCCCGAGGGGCGGTTGCCGGCGCCATAGCGAACCGAAAGAAGGTGAGCTCGAAACCGAAAGGACGCCCCTGCGCCGTAGCGAGGTTGCCGGTAAAATACCACCATTCGATCCGGTGGTCGGGGTGGGCGCCGTGGTCCTCGGGAAACTGCATCGGCCGCGGACCGGTCACCTTGGCATAGCCTGCCATGTCATTATCTTCCGGCGCGCGAAAAGCCGTTGCGTCAGTGGCCGGTTGCCGATCGTGATCCGCCGTGCCGGCGGTGAGCCACCACCAGCCTGCTCCGCCGAGGACGGCCAGCGCCAGGACAGCGAGCAGATAACGCACGTTACTCCTCCCGCAGGCCGCGAGACGGCAGCGTGCGTGCCGCCTGCCAGGCCGGATAGAGCGCGGCGACTAAAGCCGCACCGATCGCCAATCCGACCCCTTCCAGCAGCGGCAGGGGGCTAATCGTGAACTCCATGCTCCAGCCAAAGGCCCGATGATTAATGACGAACACGAGCAGCCACGCGAGCAGCAGACCCATCGGGACCGAAAACAGCCCCGCCGCCAGCCCCAACACCCCGCTTTGAGCGGTAATCAAAGCGCCAAGCTGGATTCGGGTGAAACCGATAGCGCGCAGCACCGCGAGCTCGCGAGTCCGATCGAGCTGCAACGCCATTAAAGCACCCACCACACCGACGAAGGCCACCAACGCCGCTAGCAAGCGCAACACCGAGGTAATGACGAACTCTTGATCGAAAACCGCCACCGAATGCTCTCGGATCGACTGAGTGTCGCGAACCTGAACCCCGGCCAAGCCGGTGACAGCCGCCTCCAGACGCCGGTGCGCCGCACCCCGCTCGCTACCGGCGGCGAGATAAACGCCCAGCCCCGAGAGCCGATCGTCATCAAACAACCGCTGATAGACCGGTCGATAGATCAGCACCACACCATAGGGCGATCCGTAGTCGCGGAAGATGCCGGCCACCCGGAAGGTGCGCTCACCGAGTGCGGTGCGCAACGACAATGTCTCCCCTACCTGTAAGCCGTGTTTGTAAGCATAGGGTTCGCTGATCAGCACGCCCCTACCGGAGCGAAACGCCTGCCAGGCGGCTTCCCGGTCACCAGCGCGAATATCGAAACCCTGCCAGCCCTGCCGTTCGAGGCCCAGCGCCCAGATGGCCGTGAATCCGTCGGCGCTCGCTAGACGATAGTGACGAGAGCGGGTTATGAAGGCCACCCCAGGCAAGGATTCGATGCGCTTGGCAAGGGCATCATCCAGCGTACCACCGTCCTGCGTCGTGGCGATGTAGAAATCGGCGCGCAAGGACTGTTGCAACCAGGCGATGAAGCTGCCCCGGAAGCTATCGATCATAACCGCCACCCCGATCACGGCCGATACGGCCACCGCCAGCGCGGCAATCGCCACTCCAGTGCGGCTGAGCGAGGCCGCCACGCCGCGTAGCACCAAGCGTGCGATGGGCCGTTGCGGAACGATCCGGGCAAGGCCCGTAGTCAAGCGAGCAGAGGCCAAGGGGGCCAGCAAAGAGGCGCCCAATATCACCGCGAACAAACCCGTGAAGGCGGCAATCAGACCGGAGCTGACCACTAGGATCACGCCTCCGGCAAGCAGCGCCACCCCGCCAAATTCGGCGGCCCACCAAGCGCCGCGATGCACCTGCCGCTCCAGTTCGCTTCGATCCATCGCCGCCCGGGGCGGGACCGTTGCCGCTTCGTAAGCCGGTGGTGCAGCGGCTAGCACCGAGCCAACGATTCCGAGCAGAAACCCCTTGGCAAGACTCAAGGGTTCGATCTGAAAACGCGTTATCGTCTCATGGAGCGAGCTATTGGTGCTGCTGCGCCCCACCAGATCGACCAGTCCGACACCGAGCACCAATCCCAGCAATACGCCAAGCGCCGTACCGAGCAGCCCGATGAGCGCGGCATCGCTTAGCACCTGGCTGAGAATCTGCCGGCGGGTTGCTCCCACGGCACGCAATATGCCGATCATCCGGCGCCGTTGTACGACCATGAAGGAGATGGTGTTGAACACCAGGAACAAACCGATCACCAAAGCGACCAAGGAAAGCGCCGTCAGGTTGGTCTGAAAGGCGGCACGCATCTGCTGCATCGCATTGGCCCGAGCCGCCGCCGGGACCAACATGGCACCGGGTGGCAGCGCGGCACGGACCCGGTTGACCGCGCCGGCGTTAGCAAGGATCAAATCGATTCTTGACAGTCGGCCGATCCGGCCGAGCACCTCCTGCGCGGTGGCGATATCCGCAAAGGCATAGCCGCTCAAATCATGATCGGAATCCTCCACCACGGCCACCACATGCAGACGCCGTTGCTGCCTGCCGACTTGCACGGTAAACGCATCTCCGGTTGCTACATCGAGGCGCTGCGCCTCCTGCGCCGGCAATACGACGCTCCCGGCGTCGAGCAGCAAGTCTTGGAATATTCCCCGCTCGCCTTCGCCCTGCCACGGCACCGCGCTTGCCCCCCGCAATGGGGCGTCCACAATGGGGTCGATGCCAAACAATGTGAGCGGCCGATTGCCGGCGGCCGCAACCGTGACACCGCCCGTTAGCACCGGGGCGGCTTGCCATAGGCCAAGCCGCGTGCGCAGCTTGACATAGAGCGCCTCCGGCAAGCCCTCGGGGCCGCCAAAAATCTGATGGGTAATCCGCCCGGTTACCGCCTCCATGGACTGACGCATGGCCGTACTCGCGCTCTGATTGGCCAGGTCCATGCCGATCACCACAGCCACGCCGAGCGCCACGCCGACCACCGCCAGTAGCAACTGCACCGGGTGGCGCCACAGAGCGCGCCGACCGGCGCGCAACACGCTTTGCGTCACTCGCGAACCTCCAACAGCCGGCCCTCGCGGATGGTCAGCATACGATCGGCCTTGCCCGCCACCTCGCGGCTGTGGGTCGCCATGACCAGCGTCTTGCCGCTGCTGCGACAAAGCTCATCGAGCAACGCCACCACTCGGGTCGCATGATCCAGATCCAGGTTGCCGGTCGGCTCGTCCGCTAGAATAAGATCGGGCTCGTGCACCAACGCGCGCGCCACCGCAACCCGCTGTTGCTCGCCGCCGGAGAGCTGGTCCGGATAAGCCTCTTCCAAACCCACGAGCCCGACCCGATCGAGCCATTGGCTCACCGTGTCCGCGGCGCCCGCCAACCCATTGAGCTCCAACGGCAACAGCAGGTTCTCGCTCACCGTGAGCGTGGAAATCAAATTGTAGGCCTGGAAAATGAAGCCGATGCGGCGCCGGCGCAGGAGTGTAAGTTCCCGGTCGCTGAGCGCACTGAGTGAGTGGCCATCCACACTCACATAGCCGCTGCTCGGGCGATCGAGCCCGCCGAGGAGGTTCAAAAGCGTGGATTTACCGGAGCCGCTGCGACCAACGATGATCAGAAATTCACCGGCCCCGATGGTGCCCGATATGCCGTCGAACACAACCCGGCCTTGGGGGAACTCATAGCGTTTACCAAGATCGCGGAACTCGATCAGCGGAGCACCGCACGAACGGCGGGAGGCCGCGCGCCCTACCTCTGCCAGTGGAGCTGCCATATATCGCCACCCTGTCAGGATTGCCCTGGCGAGCATACCATTGCAGCTCACCTCCCTTTGCCGGTCCAGTGCCGCTAGCCTGTGCCCATAAGTCGATTATTGGCTCGATCGAAGCGCGGCCAGCCAAGCGCACACGTAAGCTTAAAATCATCCATTTAGACTACGAATTGCCTCGAAGATATCCAATTGAGGCGTTATTCACCGCCTCTTTGAACCGGGTCGCGCGGCCAGCCCGTCTACTGGAACGCCGTTGTCAAAACCTTCTGAGCAGGATGCCCGATCACAACGGGCTCGGCCTGCGCTGGGCTGGATCTCCGGCTCTGGAGCGTAGGTGGGGCGTTGCACCGAGTGCCCCAAAGCGTGCTTGGCCGAGCGGAACCGACGACATAGGCTAGCCACCAAGTCAGCATGCGGCCATGATTAGAGGTGAGCAACCCTGGGTGGGGCACAGGATCGCCATGGGTTTCGTGCGATGTGTGGAACGCGGCAACTCGGCAAATATCGCCTGACGCGGCGCACGCTGGCAGCGCTAGCGGTGCCGTTTGCGCTGGCTGCGTGCGTCCAGGTGCAGCCGTATCTGGCAAAAAAGCTCCCCTCGGCCACGGAACCCGTGCGGGTATTGCTCATGCCGCCCGACGTCGCGGCCATCGAACTGGCTACGGCTGGAGTGCCCTTGCCGAGAGCGGACTGGACGGCGCTAGCGCAGGATGGCTTGGTGGAGGCCGTCGCAGACACCCTAAAGAAGCATGGTGCGGAGCTGATCCGCTACCGCCGCGCCGCGGGTATCGTGCCGTATGCCGAAGAGCACCTCGAAGCGATCGCGCTGCACGAGGCGGTGCTGCAGACCATTCTGACCTACCGCTATGCGCCTCCGCAGCAGCGGGCCGCGCTGCCGACCAGGCAGGAGGGACTGGCCTGGACACTGGGCGAGAGCGTAGCGCCGCTTAGGACCGATTACGCCGCGGACTACGCGCTTTTCCTGATCTACCGGCAAGCCACCTCCACGGTCGAACGCGCCCTGTTCGCGGCGGTCAGCTTCGTGCTGTTCGGATTTATGCAGCCCACCAGCCAGTCGGTGGGAATCGCCTCGTTAATCGACCTGGACACCGGGGCGGTCGTCTGGACCAACCTGCTACAGGGTCAGTCGCTGGATGTCAATCGCCCGGATAGCATCCGCGATCGCGGTGAGCGACTGCTCTCGGGGCTGCCGCTATGAAGTACCGCCCGCTCACCACGCTGGTCCTGGCGGCCGTGCTCGGCGGATGCGCCGTCCAGGTGGCGAAGCTGGAGCCGGGCCGGGCTCAACCGACAGAAGTTTCCGAAAGAGGCCTGTGGTTGGCCTCGCGCAAAGCTGAGCAAAGCGTGGCGATCTCCGGCCGGCGTGTTAGAAATCCCCGGCTTGAAGAGTATGTAGCGGGCGTGCAGTGTCGGGTCAGCGCGGCATATTGTCCAGAGATCCGGGTTTATACCCTACAGGTCCCGGACTTCAACGCTGCAATGGCTCCCAACGGCTTCGAGCAGGTCTGGACCGGGTTGCTGCTGCGGGTCGACAACGAGGCCCAACTGGCCACGGTGCTCGCCCACGAAACGGCCCATTACACGCTGCGGCACGCCCTAGAACAATTTCAAACCACCCGCCAGACCGCCAACCTGCTACTCGCTACCCAGCTCGGCCTGCTTTTCGGGGGCATCGGCGTTATCAGCGCAGGCCCGGTCGGGTTCAGTACCGGCGATATCGGTCGACTGATCGCTATGGGCTATCTGGCTGCCTATTCACGGGAACAAGAGGCCGAGGCGGACCGGCACGGCTTTGAGTTGATGGTCAAGGCGGGTTACGCCCCCGGCGAGGCGGCCAAGGTCTGGGCGAATCTCATCGAGGAGCAGCGCGAATGCGCTCTGCCGACCCCGCCGGCCTTGTTCGCAAGCCACCCACCGTCGAAAGAGCGGCTGCAGAATCTGCGCCAACTGGCTGAACAATCCAGTAGAAGCGGAATCACCGGGCGTAGCGATTTCCTAACAGCGACACTGCCGCAGCGCGGCAAATGGCTGCGTATGGAGCTTGCCACACGACATCTTTGCCGCATGCGCGTGCTGCTTGGACGACTGATCGAGCAGGGAGAGAACCTCGGCGAGCTGTATTACTATCGAGGCGAGCTGTACCGGTTGCGCGGCGAGGCGGGCGACCTCGAACGCGCGGCCGCGGCCTATCGCAAAGCGCTGGATTATCCAAGCGCACCCGTCGCGACCCACCGTGAGCTCGGACGCGTCCTGTGGCGCGCCAACCGGCCGATCGAGGCAGGCCAGGCCTTCCGCCGCTACCTGAAGGTGGCGGAATCACCCGATGACGCTACCATGATCAAGGCCTATTTGGAGCGGCTACCGTGAGCGCATCCCCCTGCCTTTTGGTGCTACTAGGCCTCGGTGCCGCAGTGCTCACCGGTTGCGGCAATCCACTCATGGTCAAGCCCGGCGAGCACGACGAGATCGGTAATGCGTATCGGGTCGATCCGCAGATCGAATGGAGCCGCCAGCAAGACCGCAAGCTGCAAATCTGGACCGTGGACGGGCCGCTGCTCGAACAGCTGCGCCTGTATGCGGGCATCGAGGACGGGGACACCTTGCTCCCAACACCGGGGCGTTCGATATCGAGGCAGGCATGGGAGCAGCGGCCAAAATATCACAAGGGCATGCGGGCCCATGATGTGGTGGAGCTCGTCGCCGCCACCCTGGCGCAATCCGGTGCGATCGACGTTGGGGCCGAGCGATTACGGCCCGCTGAATTCGGCGGGCGAGCAGGATTTCGTTTCGACCTGCGCTTTGAGTCGGACATCGGTGTTAGGTATCGGGGCCTGGCTACAGGAATGATCACCCAAGACGGACGTTTGCACCTCATCCTGTATATGGGCGCACAACCCCATTACTTCGACGCTTACGAAGCCATTATCCGGCGCATTCTGAGCTCGGTCATTTTGTTGTAAGCGCAACGGATACATCGGACCAGCCTTCGGATTTCAGCGAGATACGTACGGGCAGGCACCGCTCTCACTCCTCTGCCGGCGGTGTGGGCCTCAACAAAATTTCATTGACGTCCACATGCCGCGGCTGTGCAACCGCATAAAGTACCGCACGGGCCACGTCCGCGGGCTCGAGCGCCTGCTTGGGTCGCTTTTCGAAAAACGGTGTATCCACCATCCCCGGCTCGATCAGCGTAACCCGCACGCCGCTGCCGCGCAGTTCCTCGCGCACACCGTAGCCGATGGCACTTACCGCCCATTTGGTAGCGCTGTACATCGAGCCGGGAATGGTCACGCGGCCGGCCGCCGAACCGGTCAGCAACAGATGGCCTCGACTCGCCTTCAGCGCTTCCAGCGTGTAGCGCAATGTCAGCCCCACTCCATAGATGTTGGTTAATATCATGTCCCGCCATACCGCTGGATCCGCAGCGCTGAAACCACCCGGGCTTCCGCCCATGCCGGCGTTGGCGAGCACCACATCGATGCGCTCGAATCGAGCCAGGACCTTCTCCACCATCGTCTGCTGCTGCACAGCACTGGTGACATCGCAGGCGACAACAAGCGCGTGCCCACAGCCACCCAGTTCCTGCTCCAAAGCGGCCAGCTTATCCTTCGAACGCGCGATCAGCGCTACCCGGTAACCCGCCTCAGCCGCCTGCCGCGCGGTCTCGGCACCGATGCCGCTGGATGCCCCGGTGATGAGAAAAACCGGCCTATTCACATCCACCCCCTTCGTAACTTGCCGCCTTAAAATGACGCAAACCCAGCTCGCTCTCCTTATATTAGACGTGATTCCAAAGGCTGAGCCCCGCCGGCGGCCAGCTCAAATAGAGCTGCTTGTCGATATAAGGCTCGGGATGGCGCCGAAAATGATGACGCAATAATGTCACCGGTACGATGAGCGGCACCACGCCCTGCCGGTATTCGTGGATGAGAGCCACCAGTTCGGCCTTGTCCTCGCTATCCAACTGCCGCTTGAGGTAACCCATCACATGAAAGAGCACGTCGGTATGCCGGGATCGAGTAGCTCGGTAGGCCAAGGTGTTCATAAAACCCGCGCCGTATTCGGCCGTTAACGGCCCGATGGGCTGACTCCCCGCCTGGGCGATGAGACGTCCGAGTCCTCTTGCACGGTGCGCACCGTGAGCCATGAGTATCAGCTTGTGCCGAGTGTGGAACGCAACGAGCGCATCGGGTGTAACCCCTTCTTCCAGCAACTCCTGCCAGCGTCGATACGCATAAATCCGCTCGATAAAATTCTCGCGCAACACCGGATCATTCAGCCGCCCTTCCTCCTCGACGGGCAGCAACGGATTTACCTGCATGATCTCGGCGGCATAGATTCCCCGACCGCTGCCACGCAGCGAGCCGTTACTCCCATAGACCTTGACCCGCTCCATGCCGCAACTCGGGGATTTGCTCTTGAAAATATAACCACTGATCTCGCCAAGCTCATGGGCCATTCGGCGTGCGTATTCGGCGAGTGGGTTCGTCACATCCACAACCTCACCGCGCGTACCGACGGCCCTCGGCCTCTGCGGATCGCCCACCAGACGAATCGGCTCTCGCGGTATGCCTAACCCAATGGCCACCTCCGGACAAACCGGGACGAGCTCGAAATACCGGGCCAGCCGATCCGCCACGAATCGATCCCGCTTGTGCCCCGCATTGAAGCGCACCGTTTCTCCTAGCAAACAAGCACTGACACCGACCCGAATCCGACGCTCGACACGCCGAGACCGACTGTTTGACCCGGCCAGCGCATTTCCAAGCGGGCCATCCAGGTTGGCTGAGCGAACCGCGGCAGGTATTCTTCTGGTCCTCATCAATAGTTATCGCTGCATAAGAGCCTGACATGAACAACACACTACGCCCCATGCTCAGTCGATTCCAATCGGTATATCGGCTGGAAATCAGCAGCCGAGCAGTCTACATAAAGCATGGCAACCCACCACAGGGCTTTGTCACCGCGGTAGCCGACGTGGCGCGCCTGCATGGCATAGACAGCGGGTTGATCGAATGTCTCGGCCGCGGCTCCAGTGCCCGGCTACGCTTCTCTAGGGGGTTCCCCGAACGGGGTCGTCAGGCGATTCGCAATGTCTGGACGCCTCCGAACACACCGCCCCCAAGAGGGGGGCGGCGGGCGCGGGGTTGAGGCGCGGCTACCATCTCCTGGATTGGCCGACGCGCCAGCCCTTCCTGTTGAAAGCACCCGTTGCAGCCCACCCCGGATTGATGCTTGCAGCATCGCCACCATTATTTATCCTTATCATTCAACGCTTCTCCAAGAGTATCGGCAACATAAGCACCGCGTTACCCCATGGATCAAGACTTCCCTTTAGTCGTATCGGTCATCGTCTGGTGTTCCATCTCGGCATTTAGTTCAGCCCGGAAAAGAATCACCAATGTTGTCAAATAAAACCATAACAAAAGAATTATGATGACACCCATTGGGCCATAGGTATTGGCATATTTATAAAAAATCCCCACATAAAATGAAAATAACATAGAAATTATTACCCAAAGGACTGCGACTGCTATTGAGCTGAAACCAGCTCAATTCCATTGAGTTCGTTCCGGCTCGAACCCTAGCGAAATAGCACAGCCAATCAGAAAATGAAGCAACTTGACAAGAGCAGCCGTAGCGAAAGTGACAGCACTGTCGGCAAAGCACTTGGAAGATTTAAAACATGCCTAGCCCCTTTGCTCCATAACACAAGAAAGTCGGAATGCCAGTGGCTAGACAAAGCAATGGTTTTTGCAGGTACCCATCATCCAGAAACCTGACACGGCTAATATGCGATTAGGAGCCAAGACAAGAGGTATGGATAGTGCGTTTCCCGGCTGATCAAACGCCCGTATGGCCCTACGAAGGTGTGCTACTATGGGCTTGTCAAGAACGCCGTGCCGGTCGGCATGATGAATCTTATGAATCTTGTACTTGGCGCGGAGGCGAGCTGAGGGGAGTGGGCTCCATTCGCTGAGTCTGGCAATAGGCTGTTGGAAAAGCTAAATTCTCCCGAAGATCAGCGTTCGGGAAGGGGAAAGAAAGCATTTTTACTCTTTCTCTCGGCAGAGACGAACACACCTGATCTCAGCTCGAAGAGATCGTTGCAACGCATCGGCGAGGAAAGCAAATGGATCTAATCCGCATTATATTCGCAATCCTATTGCCGCCGCTTGGCGTCTTCCTGCAAGTGGGCCTAGGCGGCGCGTTCTGGCTGAATATCCTGCTTACCTTGCTCGGCTACATCCCCGGTATCGTGCACGCGGTCTGGATCATCGCCAAACGATGAAGGATGGCGAAGCATCCTCTGTAACGCGGGCAGCTGATACGTTAAAGCGCTTTAGGCGATTGCAGCGTTTAGCGCGGCTGTTGGATAGCGAATTCCAGCTACCCGGTACCCGCTGGCGGTTCGGACTGGATCCATTGATCGGGCTTGTACCCGGCCTCGGCGATGCCGCAAGCGCCATTGTCTCGCTGTGGCTCATCGCGGAGGCCGGACGATTGGGCGCGCCTTCGGCAAGCCTGCTAAAGATGCTCCTAAACGTGCTGGTGGACTCCGCAGCGGGCAGTATTCCCATACTGGGAGATGCATTCGATGCCGGTTACAAGGCCAATTTGCGCAACGTGGCGCTGCTCGAACGAGCGCTCTTCGAACCCGGGCGGAAAGGCTCTACAAAATAATAATACTCTAACCCCAACCCACAGCGGCACCTATCTGGAGCCATGCTTTCGGAAACCATCAAAACGCTCGTGGTAACTCTTGCTCTGGTTCCAATCCTGGCAACAGCCATACCGCTATTGCGCAAAACCGACTGGTGGATCCGGTTATTCGATTTCCCGCGCCTGCAGGTCACGGTGCTCGGGGCAGCGGCGTTGGCTATTTATCCGTGGGTGTTCGACTATTCAGCGGTTGATTATGCGGTCTTGACTGCCACGTTCGCAGCGACCCTCTGGCAACTCCACTGGATTTTACCCTACACGCCGCTGACCAGAAAACAGGTGATGGCCGCCCGCAAGGTAATACCGCAAGAAAGGCTCAGGCTGCTGGTGGCCAACGTGCTGACACCCAACCGGCGGGCGCCGGACCTTTTGCACCTTATCAAAGAGGCGGACCCCGACGTCGTTCTGACGCTGGAGAGCGATGCGTGGTGGGAGCAGCAGCTTGCCACACTCGAATCGCGCTACCCCTATTGTCTCAAGTGCCCACTGGATAATCTCTACGGCATGCATCTGTATTCACGCCTGGAGCTGATCGACCCCCAGATCCGCTACCTGGTCGAGAAAGGTATCCCCTCCATGCATGCCGAGCTTGTGTTGCGTTCGGGACATCGCTTGGAGCTGCATTGCCTGCACCCTGCCCCGCCGAGCCCGACACAGAACGAGACCTCGGCGGAGCGTGACGCGGAATTGCTAATCGTGGGCAAGGCAGTAGGACAAGGCGATCACTCGGTGATCGTAACGGGTGATCTCAACGACGTGGCCTGGTCCCGAACCACGCAGCTGTTCCGAAAAATCAGCGGCTTGCTCGATCCGCGCATCGGGCGCGGGCTATTCAGCACATTCCACGCAGAATATCCATTCCTACGCTGGCCGCTGGATCACTTATTCCACTCGGACGATTTCACGTTGGTATCGATTCGAACGCTGCCTTACTTTGGCTCCGATCATTTCCCGATTCTAATCGAGCTGCAGCACGAGCCGCGCGCCGAACCGCAGCAGCAAACACCGTCAGCCGATTCCGAGGACCGCCGCCGCATGCGCGAGAAGATCAATGCGGTTGCTCACACGCCGTTGTAACTCCAACCAGCGTGAAAATCGCACGCCACATCGCTCGTAAGGATGCTTATGAGTTCGAAAAAAACGATTGCTTCTCGCCCTGTTCACCAAATGGCCGAGCTGCTTGGACTGTAACGGCTTGTTTGCTGGGCGACGGGCCGGTTTGTTTTCGATCTCAGGCGTTCTGATAATAAGCTTGATACCACTCCACGAAGCGCTCCACACCAACCTCGACCGGTGTCTTCGGCTGATAGCCGACCTCATCGCTCAGCGCGCTGACATCGGCCCAGGTATCCGCCACATCACCCGGCTGCATCGGCAACAACTGCTTATCAGCCTTGCGGCCCAGACAATCCTCGAGCACCTCGATGTACTTCAATAGTTCCACCGGGCGGCTGTTGCCGATGTTGTAGAGCCGGAACGGCGCATGAGCGGTGGCCGGGTTCGGGTGGTCACTCCGCCACGTCGGGTCGGCGGCCGCCACCTTGTCGCAGGCACGCACCACGCCCTCGACGATGTCATCGACGTAGGTGAAGTCCCGTTTATGGTGGCCGTAGTTATAGACCTCGATGGGGCGCCCCTCGAGAATGGCGCGGGTAAATTTGAACAATGCCATGTCGGGCCGACCCCAGGGGCCATAGACCGTGAAAAAGCGCAGCCCCGTGGTCGGCAATTGGAAGAGATGGGAATAGCTGTGCGCCATCAGTTCGTTGGCACGCTTGGTGGCCGCATAGATGGCAAGCGGATGGGACACGTTTTGGTGTTCGGCAAAGGGCATCTGTGTATTGGCACCATAGACCGAACTGGTCGATGCGTAGACCAGGTGACCGACCCCATTATGCCGGCACCCTTCCAACACGTTCATGAAGCCAACGACATTGCTGTCGACGTAGGCGTGCGGATCCTCGATCGAATAGCGCACACCCGCCTGAGCGGCCAAATGGATGACGCGGTCGAAGCGCTCGTGGCGAAACAAGGCGGCCATACCATCGCGCTCGGCCACGTCGAGACGCACGAAGCGGAAGCGGTCCCGGTCCTCGATGCGCGCCAGGCGCGCCAGCTTGAGGTCGACATCGTAGTAGTCGTTGAGGTTATCGAGCCCGACCACCTCGCGGCCACGGTCGAGCAAGTATTTCGCAACGTGATATCCAATGAAGCCGGCGGCTCCGGTGACAAGGAACTTCATGTTGTTGAACCTTTCACTGACACGAGGCGGTCATAGCCGGCCATCCACCGCGTATTCGGGAAACATATACTTGATATCGTAAAGCACTCCGCGCGGTTTGAGCAGGGTGCGGATACGTTGCGCACCCATCTCCCGAAACTGGTCGTGGGCGACGGCCAGGATCAGGGCATCGTATTGGCCACTTTGCGGCTCATCGATCAATGCCAAACCGAGCGCTTCCCTGGCCTCATGTGGATCGGCGTTCGGATCATAAACTTCGATTTCCGCATTGTATTCGCGTAGCTCGGCGATGATGTCGACCACCCGAGTATTGCGCAGATCCGGGCAATTCTCCTTGAAGGTCAAGCCCATGATAAGCACTTTGGAGCCGACCACCTGCAGCTTGTGCTGCGTCATAAGCTTGATGACCTGAGCAGCCACGTAGCCGCCCATACCGTCATTGATGCGCCGCCCGGCGAGGATCATCTCCGGGTGATGGCCGACGGTCTGAGCCTTGTGGGTCAAATAGTACGGATCGACACCGATGCAGTGCCCCCCTACCAAACCGGGCCGAAACGGCAGAAAATTCCATTTAGTGCCAGCCGCCTGCAGCACCGCCTCGGTGTCGATGCCAAGCCGCTCGAAGAGCATCGCGAGTTCATTGATCAAGGCGATGTTCACGTCTCGCTGGGTGTTTTCGATGACTTTCGCCGCCTCGGCAACGCGGATGCTGCCCGCCGGATGGGTGCCGGCTGTAATGATCGAGCCATAAAGGTCGTCGACGAACTGCGCGATCTCAGGCGTGGAACCGGAGGTGACCTTGACGATGCTGGCGACGCGATGCTCGCGATCGCCTGGGTTGATGCGCTCGGGACTGTAACCGGCGTAGAAATCATGGTTGTAGCGTAGACCCGAGACCCGCTCGATGACCGGTATGCAAACCTCCTCGGTTGCGCCCGGATAGACGGTGGACTCATAGACGACGAGATCGCCCACGGCGATGACCCGCCCCACCGTTTCGCTCGCGCTGCGCAGTGGCCGCAGATCCGGCTGGCGATGGCCATCGATCGGGGTCGGAACGGTAACGATATAGACGTTACGGTCCTGCAGATCCGCCACGGCATCCGTATATCGCAGCCGGCAAGCCGCGGCGAGCTCTTGCGGCATCACCTCGCGGGTGCTATCCCGCCCTTCGGTGAGCTCGGCGATGCGCGCCGCATTGATGTCAAAACCGACGGTATCGAGCTGTTTGCCGAACTCGACCGCAAGCGGCAAACCAACGTAACCAAGGCCAATGACCGCGATGCGGGCCTCCTCGAGCTGGATCATCCTATACCCCTCCCAACTTCCTGTGAACCCAAGGCGCTCGCCATGGCACGGCGAGTAGGCCCATACTCGGCAACGAGATCAAAACACGCGCGCGGTTCCACGCTGCCAAAGCCAAGACACGCCGTTTAGCGCTCGGTGCTCGATTTCATCACAGCATTGGCCCGGGTGAGAAATTCGGTGAAGAAGGCGGCGAACACCCCCAGCATAAGCCCCAAAACGCCGGCGAGCGCCAAAATTACCACAGGACCCGTTCCAATCGGCTCCGGCAGTCGTTGTGGTGCGAGCACCGCCCGGGTCGGCTGCAGGGCCGCAGCTCGCGTCTCGATCTCCTGCATGTGGAGCCGTTGCGTGCTTTGATCGACCTGATTCTGCTTGAGCCGGCTCAGAATCTCGTCGCGTTGCGCCGGAATCCATTTCCCAAGCTGCTCCTGGAGATCCGCGACCATATCCTGGAGCGTTCTGATATCCCCGTTGAGCACGATCAGCCGCATATCGGCCGAGTCGGCCGAGTCGCGTTTGAGCAAACCATTGCGCTGCTCACGCAATGCCTGCAGGTCCGCGCGAACGGCTTGCAGCCGCTGCTCCACCGTCTGAGTCCAGCTATCGAGGCGCTCGAGCTGCCCTTGCGATAGCTTTGCCTCCGCCATCAGCTGCTGCAGGCGGGTTTCAGCGCTCTCACGCTCGCGCTCGGTAGCCTGCCGAGCCGCCTTGAAACGGGGGCTTAGATCAGTCTGAATCTGCTGGAACACATCGTGTAGCAGCTCTAGATAGGTGCTCTGCTGTGCAGCCGAGCCCTCGCCGCTCACTACGATCAGCGCGCTGCCCTGCGGGGATCGCGCCTCGAGCTTGAAGCCTCCTAGGGTACCGCCACTCAAATGCTGTGTGCGGGCGAGCGGAATGTAGGTCTCCTGAATCTTGGCGAGCACTGAGGTGACCGGCTCGATTGGCTGCAAGGTATCACCGCTGAACACCTCACCAATCTGAATCGTCGTTTCGTACTGATATCCTGGCGGTTTGACCAGCACCCAGCCCAAACCCAAGAGCACGCAGAGCAGCAGCACACCCGCGACCACCCATTTGCGACGAACCAAAATGATCCATAAATCAATTAAACTGATCTCATCGTCGTGATCCGAGGCATACGGCAACGGCATGCGTGCATCGCGAGTAAGGGAAGGGAATTCAGACGCCATTAGCTTCGCTATCCAATATCTAATCGCTCCAAGCGCAAAGGGCGCATACGCCGATCCGGGAAAAGCCGCGGAGACGAGTCGGCCGACCGGGGCGTCAGTTTACCAAGCGCCACCCGCTCAGCCCCAATTCGGCATCCGCTATATACCATGGCCGAGCGGACTAGCGTACCTCTATTTGTCGACGGTTGAATGCAACACTGATATCCCAGGTGCTCAGCGCTCCGAGCTGACGGGGGGAACCATACGGGCATTGCGCTGCTGCAACTCATCGAGAAATCGATCGAGCCCATTTTGGCGAATCTGCGCGCGAAAAGAGCTGCGGTAAGTTTGCACCAGGCTGGAATAATTTACGCTCACATCGTAGACCTTCCACCCCGCAGCGGTCTTGTGCAAGCGATAGCTAACCGGAAGATCGGGGCCGTCGGGCTGCTCGATCACCGTTCTGACCATAGCTCGGTTAGCGCTGGAACTCGGTTGCATACCTTCGAAGCGCACGGTTTGCCCCGAATACTCGGATAGGGAATAGCCATAGGTCTGCACGAGCAACTCACGAAACTCCCTGACAAAGCGCGCTCGCTGCTCGGGATTGGCCGGTCCCCAGTTTTGAGCGAGTACGAAACGACTCATGAGCCGGAAATCAAAATGCGGGATCACCAGATCTTTGACCTGCTCATAAATACGCTCTGGGTGCTCTTTCAGCTCGTCTTGATGCTCCCTCAGAAGCTTCAACACCTCTTTTGTGGTCTGCATGATGAGCTGATCGGGAGGGAGTGGCTTGGTCGCCGCCAGCGCCGAGGAGTAAATAGCCACGCACAGCCAAAGCGCGCTCGCCAAGGCCACGATACGCCGCAGCCAACTCCGCCCTGCCGTCGAATCCATCGTCCTACCTCCGGAGCTTCACTTAAACCAAACACGGGCACAACACTAAAACCGCTGTGCCCCTTGCCATTTTATTACTGTTTGTCAGGCGCGACAGTCGAGCCCTCAGAGCCCCGTTCAGCATTACGACCACTCGACTTGGGCTCCCCGATCTGCGGCGTGGGATGGGCGTGCGACGGCGGCTTATAAGCCGGAAACTCGGCGCTTAGCATATCGCGAGGGACGTTGAGCAGCACCGTAGTATAATCCTCCGTGAGCCTCACGCGCTGCCAGGGTACCTCATAATTATAAGCGCCATAACCGAACACACCGCCAATCCCGGCCACCAGGGCGGCAACCCGGCCAGAGGCGGGATCGATCAAAACGTTGGTTACTACGCCGAGATTATCGCCCGTCGCATTGCTTACTCGCTTGCCAACAATACCGACGGGCTCGGAGGACATCGGCACCGCGTGCGGCATTGCTCCCTGCTCTCTCGGCCCGACTTGCCGAGCAAAAATCGAGCCGGCCACACTGAGCCCGAGAGCGCCGAAGAAAAGCAAGCTTATGATGCGTGTCATTTGCATGGAACGTCCCCACCTGTGGCCAAGCGCAAACCTAATATGTATGCACTGCCCGATTCGTTATAAACCATTGAACTTACATCAACCCTCAATGCCGGCATGCATTTAGCATATAAAGCGGGCAATCGGCGCAAACCAATACAAGTTCTGTCGTGATTCGCCGACGTTTATTCTGTTGTCTTTTGGCAACAAATTGATCTGGCTGGACTATCTCGCGTCGTTATCGAGTGACACCGGCCCACACACCCCACCGTCAGTCAGCCCGCCAAGCAGAGGCGCTAGGCGAGCGATTCGTAGCGGCTTAGGCTATCCCTAGAAAATTTCATGCTCCAATACAGCCGAGCTTCTTCAATTGTTCCCCTGACAGCAGAGAATATGGCGAAGATTACGGTGCCTCCAAGCGCCAAAACCATGGCGGCATTTCAGGCGCCGCGCCAGCCACCGGGCCGTTCATCACCGTCGGCCTATCGAAGACTACCGAGCCGGCCCTTACGAAAGCTGTCGGCCTGGGGCGACGAACATGCACTCGCCTGCACGAGGAAACGCACGAGGCAGCCAAAAAATATATTTATACTATTGTTTTATATAGATGTATTTAATTTGGTATTAAATTTGCTAGATAAATTGGCAAAATTGTTTCGCTAAGCTCAAGGAGCGTCTCCGACATGAAGAACGTGACAAACTACCTTTTGCTGGTCGCTCTGCTCATTGGCCCCGCATTACTCGCCCAAGCCGCTGAGCAGCAAGCGGCCGATAGTCAGCCGGCAGAACACGCCCAACAAACCCATCCGGCCGCCCCTATGCAGGAAGGTGGCAAACAAGCCGAGGAAACGGGCGGCTCAAGTGAGCCGACCGAACAAATGCTGGAACAGTCCAGATCTTCCGAAACCTCTAGGTTCATTGAGCAAGAGACCAGCGAGCAGATTTTAGCGAGCCAACTTCTCGGCTACGCAGTAACCAATTTGAAAAACGAGAACGTCGGCCACGTCCAGGATCTGATTTTGGATCAAAACCAACGCCCGGTTGGCATGGTAATTTCGGTAGGCGGGTTTCTCGGGTTAGGCGCCAAACATATCGCCCTGCCGATGAGTGAGGTTCAAATCAATCGGGCGAACAAAATCGTCCAGCTCAACTTCAGCAAGGAAGAGCTCAACAAAGCACCGTCATTCACCGCACAAAAACCGGCGCAGAGCGAGCACAAGGAAGAAGGGTCAACTGGCGGCCCTGGCGGCCCGGACATGTAAATGATTTAGATTTATTAGACTTCTCGGGAGGAAGGTTAGAAGCAGGCACACCGCACGGATTGCGGGCTTGTCCGAGAAGGGCGGTCTCTATCGCCAATATCGGGCAAGCGCTTCAGGGAGGGGCGTAGCAATAGTTTTGGGTTATTCGGAACCAGCCTGATGGAGCACGGTCCAGTTCACCCATGAACCGCTCTGGCGAATGCAATCCACTCCAGTTTGTAACCCTTGCCCGTGCCGTCTTTTTCGCCGGCGGCGCCGGACCGCACCTCCCTTCCGAGGATCTCAGCTTCTCCTTTAAGGGAGCCTCGCCGAGTCGGCCTCTGGGCTGAGTTTAAGTGTAAAAAGGTATGTTCGATGCCTCCTGTTTTTGACCTCCTCGCGCGGACGCTCGTTATCACCAGTCTAATATTAACCACGGCGGCTTCGGCACAGAATTCGCCGGAAGAGCTTTTCAACCGGATCATCAAAAAAGCACGCGATTTGGCCGCGCAACCCTACCAGCCGCCGCCGAGCAAGCCGCCGGACGCGCTCGCCCAACTGACCTACGATCAGTATCGGGATATCCGTTTTCGCCCGGAGCGCGCGCTTTGGAACGGCCAAGCCCTCTTCAGCGTCCAACTCTTCCACTTGGGGTTTCTTTATCATGACCCGGTCACGATAAACGTCGTTGACAATGGCCAGGTAAAAACTTTGAGTTTCGACCCGAAATTGTTCAATTATGGAAAGAATACCGACCTGGCGCAGCACCTCCAGCACGTTCCCGGTTATGCTGGATTCCGCATCCATTACCCACTCAACACGCCCGAATACAAAGACGAGCTTATTACTTTCCTGGGCGCCTCCTATTTTCGAATGCTCGGCCGGGGGCAAAACTATGGGATCTCGGCCCGCGGTCTGGCGGTCGACACGGGGCTGCCCAGTGGCGAAGAGTTCCCCCGGTTCCGAGAATTCTGGCTGGTCAAGCCGGCATCGACTGCAACGACATTGCACCTGTATGCCCTGCTCGATAGCCAATCGGTCACCGGCGCCTACCGCATGGAACTGATTCCAGGGGAAAATACAGCCTTGGAAATACAATCGAGGCTGTTTGCGCGAGCCACTGTCGAAAAACTCGGAGTGGCACCCCTGACCAGTATGTTTCTGCACGGTGAAAACCGGGTCAGTTTTGCCGACGATTATCGCCCTGAAGTGCATGACTCCGATGGCTTGCTCATGCATACGACTGCAGGAGAATGGATTTGGCGTCCGCTGAGCAATCCGAATCGGCTGCGCATAACAGGACTGGCGGATGAGGATCCGCACGGGTTCGGGCTCGCCCAGCGCGATCGCGACTTCAGTCATTACCTGGACCTGGAAACCCGCTTTGAAACACACCCCAGTCTCTGGGTAACCCCACGCAGCGGTGACTGGGGCAAAGGCACCGTGCAATTGGTGGAAATCCCAACCGGTGAAGAGATCAATGACAACATTGTGACATTCTGGGTACCGGACAAGCCCTTCAAGGGCGGCGATCAGCACAACTACAACTATCGACTGGAAACATTTGGCTCCGCCCCGGCCATGGAAACATTGGCGCGGGTAAAGCGAACGCGGATCGGCTGGGGCGCGGTTCCTGGAGCCTCACAAAAGCCACCACGCAGCCAACGCCAGTTCATCGTCGACTTCGCCGGCGGCGAACTGCCTTCACTGGCTGCTACACAGCCGGTGCAGGCCGTATTGACCAAATCATCCGGCGAAATCCTCCATAGCACGGTGCAACAGCTGCCCAACGGACACGGCTGGCGGGTTGCTTTCAAGCTCAACCCGGATGGCGGGGAACCCGTCGACATGCGTCTCTACCTCACGCTGCATGGACAACGTCTAAGCGAGACTTGGAATTATGTTTGGTATCCCGATGCTATCCAGTGATCGTTCGGAAGAATTGCCCCGGCGCCCGAACAACCACGCACTCAGAGTGCCCGGGCCGCGACTGCGCGCCCTGGGCTTCATCGTCTTGGTGTTGACGACTACGGCGTACGGAATCGCCATGATGTTCGACATCCTTCGAGCCAACGGAACCACGCTGCTTGAAGGGTCGATCTTGATCCTATTTGCCGTTGCCTTCGCATGGATCGCCGCAGCCTTTTGGACGGCCATGGTCGGGTTCATTCTGCGGCTGTTCCAACTTGACCCCTTGACGTTGCGATGGCGCCGAGCACCACGGTTCGGTGAAATACCCATCGTTACGCGCACGGCTGTGGTCATGCCGGTATACAACGAGCATACTGCCCGCGTCATCGCGGGCGTGGAGGCCACCTGCGAATCACTTGCGGCGACCGGCGAGGCGGATAAATTCGATTTCTATCTGCTCAGCGACAGTACCGATCCGGCCGTGGCGATGCAGGAAGAAGCGGCCTGGGCCGCGCTACAACAACGGCTAACGGGGGTGTTCCGCGGCCAGCTGTTCTACCGGCGCCGATCAAGCAACACCGGCCGCAAGCCCGGGAACATCGCGGATTTCTGCCGCCGTTGGGGGGCCTATTACGAGTTCATGATCGTGCTGGACGCAGATAGCGTCATGACCGGCACGGCAATGACCAGCCTGGTTCGCGCCATGCAAGCCGACCCGCAGGCCGGCCTGATCCAGACCGTACCGATACCGGTACGCCAGCAGACAATGTTCGGGCGCTTCGTGCAGTTCGCCTCCGAGATCTACAGCCCCATGCTGGCCACCGGTCTGAGCTTCTGGCAGACCGGCACGGCAAACTACTGGGGGCACAACGCCATTATTCGTGTGCAGGCCTTCACCGAACAGTGCGGGCTGCCGGTTTTACCGGGTGAGCCGCCCTTCGGCGGCGAGATCCTGAGCCATGACTTTGTCGAAGCGGCATTACTGCGGCGCAGCGGCTGGCAAGTCTATCTCTTTCCTGAACTGCAAGGAAGCTATGAAGAAGTGCCAGACAATATTCTGGATTTCGTCAAGCGCGATCGGCGTTGGGCTCAGGGTAACCTGCAACACCTAAAATTGCTCACCGCACCCGGGCTGCGACCGCTGAGCCGGCTCAATTTTCTGCTGGGCGCGACGGCCTATCTGTCTTCTTTACTATGGCTTGTCATGCTGGTGTTGAGTTCTGCGGATGCTATAGAACAGGCGCTAACAGGAACACAGTTTTTCGGCCCCGGCTATCAGCTCTTTCCCAACTGGCCAATCGTCAAGACGGACGAAATCGTCTCCTTGGTATCGATCACCATCGGAATGCTGTTATTGCCGAAAACCCTCGGAATCGTCTTGTGCTTGTTGCAGCCCCACGCTCGGCAAACCTTTGGTGGCACAACACGTCTGCTGCGAAGCGCCTTGATCGAGACCACATTCTCCATTTTGATCGCGCCGATCATGATGATCTATCACGCCTATTTCGTCGTGAGCATCTTGCTTGGTCAGCCGATCTCGTGGGGACCCCAAGAGCGGATGGGGCGCCGGGTCACTTTGACCGAGGCTTTACGCTACACTTTCGCAGTGACGCTGGGAGGACTCGTATGGGGTGGCGCGGCCTGGGTTTTGGCACCACAGTTTTTCTGGTGGCTGCTGCCGGTCCTGACCGGTTTGTTGATAGCTGCGCCTTTGGTCTGTTTGTCGAGCAGCCCGGCCCTCGGCAAGGCCTTGCGTCGTTGCGGCGTTTTCCTGGCGCCATCGGAGACGGAGCCACCGCAGGTCCTGCAGCGACTGCAGCAATTGATCATGACCCGACAGGAAAGCACGCCGCTGCCAGATTGGACCCCCTATCTACCGCCGGTTCGTTACCGAGAAATGCCAATCCAGCGCCTAACGCGCCAGAGACGCGCTAGGGACAGATCAACGACTACTTACGGGCAGTACTGGATTCGGCGTAGAATTGACTGATCGCGTGCGGGCTCCGAGCGGTGTGCCGGAGCCCGCGCGTCGCTCTCGGACAATCGATTGCTTTGCCTCTTGTCACGACCCGCCTTACTGCCTCAAGCTCTACACGCTCCCATCGCCAACAGGAGAGTTCGTCATGAAAATCATGATCACCGTCACTTCCGGCACTGACGATCCCACCCGCGCCACGCTCGGCATGCTGGCCGCCAAGGCCGCCGTCGAGCAAGGCCATGAGGTGACCGTCTGGCTGCAAGGTGAGGCCGCCACCCTTGCCAACCGTAACGTCTACCCTTTCATCATAGGGGTCAACATGCCATCAATGCAGGAAACCGTTGAGTTCTTGGTCGGCAACAAAGTGCCTTTTTGGGTATGTCAAGCGTGCGGCAAAGGCCGCGACGTCGGTCCCGACAATTGGGTCAGCACGGCCAGCTACAAAAAAATGGGCGATTTCGTGGATGCGCTCCTTAGCATGGACAAAAATATCGAGTTCTGATCACTCGGCCGAAATAGCCGCCTGCAACTTGTTTTGAAGCTTGCGAGACACTCCCTTGCCATGAGAGGTATTTGGCAATGACCGCGGTGTTAGAGCTCACCGACCAAAATTTCCACACGGAGGTCCTGCAATCCGACCGCCCCGTGCTCATCGATTACTGGGCGGAGTGGTGTGCACCCTGCAAGGCCATCGGACCCATCATTGAGGCGCTCGCCGAGGAGTACGCCGGCCGCGCCAAGGTAGCCAAGCTCAACGTCGATGACAACCCCGACACGCCGATGCGTTATGGTGTGCGCAGCATTCCGACTCTGATGTTGTTCAAGGACGGGGAGATTCAAGCGTTGAAGATCGGAGCGGATTCGAAGGCCGAACTTGCGGAGCTCATCGAAGCCCATCTATAGCCGACGGGCAGCGCTATTGGCTAGCCCGAACCGTGCCTTAAAAACCCACCGACACCGGTATACTGATGCTAGCCAATATATTGTCGGCGCCGGGATTGCGGCTGTGAATGAATGCATTGGATATATGCGTATAGGTCACACCGAGGCGCAGCCCCGCGGGCAGCCACTCAGTGCTCGGCGGCTGGTAAAAAAGCGCAGCGCCGAGATGGAATTCGAAGACACCACCCAGATCTTTGCTATGGCCCTGCGAATAGCCGCCGATACCGGCCGATGGCAACAAATGGATTCGATCGAGTATACGCAGGGCCGCATAAACCCCGCCGTAACCAAACACCCCACCATCGGTATTGGCCGACAGACCCAGCATCGGCCCGACGCCTTGGAAGGTGGATGCAGGGGGTTGCTCGAAAAGCCGATAAGCCGCGTAGTATTGCAAGCTCCCCATGGGAGATACGTTGATCTGATCGCGCACACCGAAGACACCGACACCAATGTCAAGCCGGGCCGGCTTCTCGGCCGCAAGCGCGCAGGGTGCGGTCAACAACAGACTGGAGCTGGCGAAGATCAGCACGGCTCGCCAACTCATGACGCTCTCCCGGAGTATGCCCCGCACTCTACCCCATCCGGCCAACCTATACGAAATAGGATATAGGCTCACCAAGGGCTCAATCGCATTCAAGTCCAACGAAGCATCCGGCGCGAAATGGCCCAAAGATCAATTAGCACTCGGCCAAGAGAGCTGGATCCCGGAGAAAGCTTGATATTGCGCCGCGGCATTACTGGCCGAACTGTCCGCATAACGATAGCTACCGCGCAACGAAATCGTGACATTCGGTCGGTTGCCCTGCTGTGGTTGGAAAGTCCAGTCGAGTGAACTCTCCACTGCCACAGCCCCGTCCTCGACTTGCTGCCTCGAACTGTAGCGGCGCTGCGCCCGGAGATCCAGCTTTGCTGCAAGCCGGTCCGGAATCAGCAATGCCGAGCCCCCGAGCGTTCCCCCAATCATCCGGATCTCGTTGTCGGATCCTTGCTCCTCGATCAAGCTCCACTGCAGCGCCGGTGTCAACTTTAGCCAATCGCTCAACGGCAGATGCAGATTGAGCTGCGTGCGGTTGCGCTCCAGATCGGTGGCCTTGTGCCCGGGCACATGTACCATTGAGCATCTGTAACTCACCTCCCACCACCAGGGACCCGGCGTGAAACGCGCCGTCAAGGTCGCCATATCCAGATAACGATCCGGGATATCGACCGTTTCGCCCACCGGCGCTTTCCCGAGACTGCTGCGCTCATGCTTCAGAGACAATGCGTAGCTCGGGGCAGTGAACAACCGTCCCAAACCGGCGGACCCAATCGGCTGCTGCGCCGTGTAATGCAAATCGGCAGTCACTGTGTTCATATGCAGTGTCGGCACTTCGGCGTCATCGGCGACATTGTCCATCGCCTGAGCGAAACTCAAGCGAGCGTCAACCCCCCCCCAATGCATCTCCGCCGCAGCTTGCGCGACCGCTTTATCGCGTGAAACATCCCTGGCAGTTGGACTCCAAAACGTACGACCGGCCTGCTGCCAGCTCAGGGTCAAACCCCAGCCGAGGGGGCGGCTGCCGAGCATATACGTCTGATCGGCATATTTCGCCAGCAGCGAATAGGCCCGATCCGACTGCAGCTCATGCAGCGAAGCCCAGGCGCTGTGATTCCGGCGGCTTTGTGCATACTCTCCATGCAGCGTCAGCCGTTGGCTTAGCCAACGGCTGTTGATCGCCAGACTCCAAGCCCTGTTGTGGTTCGCCACCGGGCTGCCTGGCATGGAGCCAACCGCGTAATCGACGTAAACGCCATCGATCGTCAATCGCTGCGGGTTTTGGTTCAGCGGGAGTACACTGATACCCACACCCTGCGCACCTTGCTCCGTGTGGTTCAGCCAAAGGAGTCCCTGGCCGAACTGCAAGGTCGGATCGCTGCGTTGACTCAATCCCGCCAGTCGGGTGTGAAGCACATGATTATCATTATTGCGCGTCTCTTTGCCGGTGCCGGGCAACATCGGAAGCGCGTCGTTCGGAGCCGGAACGCTGGCCTTGTGACCGATACTGTCCTGCCGCGTCCCCGTCACGGACATGTTCGCGCGGTCGAGATCGAAGCCCGGGCCGACTGCTGCGCTCGCCAACGCAGCGGGAACGGCACTGCTGCACAGAGCCGCCGCCAAGGCTATTGAACCGATGCCCGGCGCGCGCCGATTGGCGAGCAGCACACCGCGTGGTTTTATGACGGCGCCGCGCAGGCGGCCGACGTGCCCGCATGAAGCAGAGTCTGAGCCGAACGGGCGCGATGTCTCCCTCGCAGTGAAGTGCGTTCCCGAATTCCTGAGCCCCATAGCCACATCGTGCGGTCGACAACAACCACACTCCCCCTCGTCCATTTAATTAAGCATTCGCTTACGGACGCCTGAGCCGTCTACGCGGCCTTGCATCTAGCGCTCAGCAAGTCCTATAGCCCAGAGTAGGCTCCATGACCGTGAGCCGGCTGCGAAGTTACCACCTCCGGAATCAGCCGCCGCCAGCGTCCCCTTGCTAGCATTGTCGGCAGTTAAAGGAATGAAAATGCGAACTGGTAGGCGATATTGTGAAAGCGCCGCGTGAAAGAGAAATTTATGCGAAGCGGTTTGCATCTGACGCGCTAAACTTGTAACAAAGGTGGCGAGCGCTTAATCCAAACGTCCGGTTTTGGAACGCATTGACAAATATTCCCCCATATGCAATTTAGAGAAGATGTAACGAAGTAAGCTTCGACCAGCCTTGCCGCCCAAGCAGCGTCCGCCTGGACGACGAGAGCTGAAAAAGCATGCGAAGCCTGATCAAGGAACGTACGGGCCTAACAAGAGATCCAGAGACTCAGGAGCGAGGCGCCGGGATCATAAGAAAACCCACGAGAGTAACAGTCATGAAAATGGGTTTGTTTGCTTGCACCGCCTTGGGCGCATTGGTCTGCGTTGCGCAGGCGGCACCGGAGCCGGGGAACACTTCAGGACCGCTGAGGTTGACAGCGCCTCAGCTGGACATCGCCACAGCCGGCTCAGTCAACGTCTGGATCAGCAGCGCAGGTGCGGGCGCTCAGTTAACTCAGCTCGACGAGTTCGGCCTGACGGGGACCAACAACTCCAACATTCAGCTTGTGATCAGTGTTAGCGGTCTGCGCGAGGGTTCCCTCGCCGGCGCGAAAAAGATCATCATCCCCTCATCTCCCGGGGGATCTGTTAGCATCGGGCAAACGATTTTCGTAGGGGAACCGCAATAACTGCCTTGTGCTCACACACCAGCTGTGGTGCCCAGGCATTCTGACAACGGCAGTCATGGTCATGGTAGCGGCGCTTACCCGAGGCTGTGGCGTCTGAGCCAGAGAACCTAATAGGTTTACCGGTGAACCCGTGCGCCAGTGCAGCGAGTCGGATGAGGCTGGGGGCGGCCCGCGCTACCGATGAGCAGCGCTTGTAGCCCATGGCTGCGGCCCAAGGGTTGGCTAGCTAGGCCACCGATCAAGGTGATCGCAAACTTGAGCTTCGGTGCTTTCTCGATCATCGGCTAAGGGGAATTCCGCGCCTTTTCCGCAGCTGTGCTGCTAGGCGCCAACAGCGTTGTTGGAGAATCGAACGGCGGGGACCTCTGGTTGGCCCCCGCCGCGATGAGTTGCCGAGCTTCTCGCTCAGGCGCTCTGACTCTGGACGATCACCCCGGTGAGGTTGAAGGTGTTCGGACCGCCGATGCCGACCGCCGTGTTGTTCACCTGGGCCGACTG
>JAGFJL010000019.1 GCA_024102725.1 Nitrococcus mobilis | reverse complement strand
CGCCGAGGTAACCGCCTAGCCCGCGGCGAAAGGCGGGCAGTAGCCCGGCAAGTGGTCCGCCAGCGGGGCCCAGGACCGCGCCCGAGCGCATCAGACAAACCCGCGTCCCGGCGGCCTCGGCCGCGCGCGCGACCTGCTCCCAGGTCTGGCACAAGCGTGACTGGTATTCGTCTCCCGCGCTCGCCCGTTCGTCGAGCCGGGTGGCGCCGCGCGCCCCATAATAGCCCACGGCGGAGCCGCTGATCAGCACGGGGGCGGCGTCGGTGAGGGTGTTGATGTACTCGACCACCTGCTGGGTGACCCCGACGCGGCTTTCCACGAACCGGCGTTTGCGGGTCCGGGTCCAGCGCCCGCTCGCGAGATTCTGCCCGGCCAGGTTGAAGATGACCGCCGGGGCGGATTCGGGCGGGATGTCCTGCAGGTTGGCCACGGCACGGACGGTTTGGCCGAGGCGGTGTTGCGCGCGGGCAATATCGCGGGTCAGAACAAAAACCGGCTGTCCCTTGGCGAGATAATATCGGCACAGCGCACTGCCGATGAAGCCCGTTCCGCCGGTGATCAGCACGGTGCCCATGCGCGATGCCCTCTTCGCAGCGGTCATTGCAGCGGTTTGCCCAAGCGGGGAGCGATTTTCGGTAACGCCTTATGTCCGTCCTAGGTGCGACGAGGAAAGTATAAGTTAGGGGAACCTCGAATGATTCCCAAATTCCGGCATTCCGATGTAGGCCGGACAAAAATGGTCAGGAACGATTTGTGAACAGCTTTAGCTGGCCCGACAGGGCGCACGCCAAGGATGACGTGCGTAATCTATATCTCCCTTTGAAACAGCAAGATGGATCTCGGCCTACGCTGGGATGACGATGCGAAATACGGTTTTCGAGGTTCTTTTAGATGACATCGAGCTGACGGAAGGGGTGAGCGCCGGGATGGAGTTGACATGGATACGGCCGAGCGGAGCTGCTCGCGGGTCGGCGCTGGCGAGCCTCGTTTGCGAGGTTACGTCGGGCGGGTTCGCTGGTAAATTGCAGTGTCTCGCCCTGATGGCAGGGCCCGTGGCAGAGTGGAATGTCTCAATGGATGTCATGACCGAATGAGGTGGCGGAATGCCGGATCGACTTAGACGACGCGTTGTGTTGCTTATCTCGCTTAGCCTGCTGCTCCTAGGCCCGATGCTCGCCGCGGCGCCGGCGCAAAACGCGCCGCGCGTGTTATTCGAAACCAGCGCGGGCCGCTTCGTTGCGGAACTTTATCCGCAGCAGGCGCCGATGACGGTAAAGAACTTTTTGCGTTATGTCCGCGAAGGCTTTTATGACGGCACGATCTTTCACCGAGTGATCTCGGGCTTCGTCATCCAAGGGGGCGGATATACTGCCGATTTCGAGCGCAAGCCGACCCACTCCCCGATTAAAAATGAGGCCGACAATGGTCTGCGCAACGAGCGCGGGACGCTCTCCATGGCACGGACTCGCGACCCCGATTCCGCCACCAGTCAGTTCTTCATCAATTTGGCCGACAATGCGGCCCTGAATCGGCGTTCCGCTTCGGCTGCCGGCGCAGGTTATGCCGTATTCGGTAAGGTGGTCGAAGGGATGGACGTAATCGACGAGATCGCGCAGACCGAGACCGGCTCCGCCGGGCCTTTCCCGAGGGATGTTCCCCGGCCGGCGATCGTCATTCTCGATGTGCAGGTGTTACAGAACGGTTCCGCGGCCGAGGCCAGCCAAGCGCGGTGAGTGACAGCGCGCAAGGACGCGGCAATGACATTGCTTGAAATAATGGAGTATACCTTCACGCTGCGGCGCATGGGGGGGTGTCTTTGCGCCGCCGTGTTTTGCTCGGCTGTTGCAGCGGTCGAGCCGGCATCGGGCAAGCCCGAGCCCAATTTTCTGGGCGTGCGCAAGGTTCCGCTTGAAAAGCCGATCACGACCGACCGGCCGAGCTTCGGGAATGCCGCCGTTACCGTGCCGTCTGGACATTTTCTGCTCGAGTCCGGTTATCGCTATGGCCGCGACGGGGACGATAGTGTTCATAATGGGCCTGTGCTGTTGCTGCGCTCGGGTCTGACCCGCAACCTCGAGCTGCGTATTGGCTGGGATGGCTATGTCCATGGCGGCAACGACCGGCGCGGCTTCGGCAACACCCGCATTGGACTGAAGGTGCAAGCGCTGCGCGAGCAGGCTCTGACCCCGAGCCTGGTCGTGATTCCGGAGCTTGTCCTCCCCACGGGGGACGAGGACGTTGTGGCCGACGAGGTCGAGCCCATGGTGCGCATGGCCTGGGGCCACACGCTCACGCCGTCTACTGCGATCAGTGGCAATTTCAATGTTGCAGCACGTGCGGACGCTAACAGCAACAGGCATCGGCTTGTATACGCCGCTTCCCTTGCGGCGGGTTTTGCACTGAGCGCTCGAATCTCCGGCTATATCGAGTATTTTGGTATCTTCCGAGAAAGCGGGCTCGGTCGGGATTCCCATTCGATTGACTCGGGTCTTGCATATTTGGTCAGCAATCGACTCCAAGTAGATGCCTTTGTCGGTGCCGGTTTGAACAAGGCGGCGGAGGATGTGTTTGCCGGTGCTGGTATCGCGCATCTGTGGTAGCCGATGAGCCTGAGCATAGGTTTGTTTGAACGCACCCTCCACCAAGACACGGGATTTGCCGATGATCGAAGCCGCCACCGGCTCCTGGCTGATCGACGGCCCGGAAAGCGAGCTGAGTGTCGTGCTCGCCCACGGTGCCGGCGCGCCCATGGACAGCGAATTCATGAACGTCATGGCCGCGGGGATAGCGCACCACGGCTTGCGCGTGGTGCGTTTCGAGTTCCCCTACATGGCTGCCCGTCGCCGCGATGGCAAGAAGCGACCGCCGGATCGCGAGGCCGCATTGCTCGAGTGCTGGCGCGGGGTCCTGCGTGAGCTCGGCGCGGCCGAGCGCCGAGTGATCGGCGGCAAGTCCCTCGGCGGGCGCATGGCAAGTCTGATCGCCGATGAGCTTGGCGTGGCCGGTCTAATCTGCCTCGGCTATCCCTTTCATCCTCCGGGCCGGTCGGAGCGGCTTCGCATCGACCATCTGCAATCCCTGCAAACCCCGGCCCTGATTCTGCAGGGCGAGCGCGATTCCCTGGGGTGGCGCGACGAAGTCTCGGGTTACCCGCTGGCTCCGGCCATTCGGCTCGACTGGCTGCCGGACGGTGATCACTCGTTCAAACCCCGGCAAGCCTCGGGGCACACCTGGGCGGATAATCTGGCGCAGGCGGTGCAGAGGGCTACGGCCTTCATCGACCGCTTGCCCCGGTAAGCTTGATTGCCGGGAGTTCGGGACTTGCTGCGGGCCTTGAGTGATGTGCTTTATAGCTGGCACGGGAGTGTTTTGCGCGATGCATTTTACAAGCCTGGCTAACGGAGTCTGCCCTGAATGCCGCAAGATCGCGCCGGCTGCAATACGTACCAGACCCGCATAGAAACCCGCCGCTGCGGCTCGATTGCTGGCCGCGGCCATAGGTGGCGAAGGGCTGGGGGAGTGGAGATGGGGAACATCTCTTATCATTGTTTGTCGCAACAGTTAGACCATCTTGTAGATGGTCTAACTGTTGCGACAAAGCATGTAGAAAGCATAGAGAGGTCCTCATGAGTGATAAATGGGAAGATCACAATATACCGTCGGAAGACGGCCGCATGCGGAGCCCCCGTTTGACCTGGAACGATGTCCAAGGCAGATGGCATGAATACAAAGGTAAGGTCCGGCAGAAATGGGGATTGCTCACTAACGACGATGTGGACCTTATTGGGGGCTATTACGAAGAGCTGTCCGGAAAGATCCAAGAGATCTATAACATCAGCAGGAAGGAAGCTGACCAGCAAATTGAGGAATGGTTAATGGGTCACGAGGATTCTTCTAATATAGACAGCGAAGGAAATCCCGCCTCTTCGGTTTAATGCCAATCCTATTGCAAGGGAGCTTGTTCGTCCTGCGAGTGCAGGTCGAGCTGGATTACGTGAACCAGGGAAGGTTTTCGTAATCCAATGGAGTCAAATAAAGCTGGATAGCGATTCCGGCTAGTTATTCCGAGGCAGGCTTCATGGATGCGGATAGAGCCGCTTCCTAAATCTTGCATCGGCTCAAGGTCGAACCCGCGACTAGAGCGAGGGCAGCCGTCGACCGCTGCCACAGCCGACGGATTGATAGAGCTTCTATTGGCCAGCGTAATCCCGCTCGTCTGTCACCTCGATCGGCGCGTGCTCGATATCCTATCCACAAAAGCCGATGGCCGAGATTGACAAGGCGCTATATAAAAATGAATATAGCGCCCTTTAGGGTAGGTTCATGATCGGCCAGGCCGATTTTACCGCCGCCGTGCTCACCTTCGAGCTGGCGGCCATCAGCACGGTGATATTGCTGCTCCTCGGTACGCCGCTGGCGTGGTGGCTGGCGCATGCCCGCTTCCGCGGCAAAGCGGTGGTCGAGGCGATTGTGGGGCTGCCCTTGGTGTTGCCGCCGACCGTGCTGGGTTTTTATCTGCTGGTGGCCCTCGGGCGCAATGGGCCGATCGCCTGGCTGCTCGAGCCGTTTGGTGGCGCGGGGCTTGCGTTCACTTTCCCGGGGTTGGTCATCGGGTCGGTGATTTACTCGTTGCCCTTTGTGGTGCAGCCGACCCAGGACGCCTTCGCGCTCATCGGTCGCCGGCCTTTACAGGCGGCCGCGACTCTGCGGGCTGCGCCGCTGGATCGGTTCTTTACCATCGCCATACCGCAGGCGACCCGGGGCCTTGTGACCGGCGCCACGCTGGGCTTCGCTCACACGGTGGGGGAGTTCGGAGTGGTGCTGATGATCGGCGGCAACATTCCCGGGGAGACGCAGGTGCTGTCTATCGCGATCTACAATCATGTCGAAGCGCTGGAGTACGGCCGCGCACACGTCCTCTCCGGCGCGCTGCTGGTGTTCTCCTTCGTGTTGCTGTTCCTCGTCTATGCCATCAATCGCCGCCTGCCGGGGCGTCTGTGAGCCTGGAAGCTCGCTTCCACCACACCCAAGGCGGTTTCGTGCTGGACGTTCAGCTGCACGCGCCGACGCGGGCGGTTACAGTGCTGTTCGGCCACTCCGGTTGCGGCAAGAGCACGCTGTTGCATTGTCTGGCCGGACTGGAGCGTGCCGCGGGCCAGTGTCGGCTGAATGGGACTTGGTGGCAGCATGATGGGCGCAAGCTGTTTGTCCCGACCCATAAGCGCCACCTCGGTCTGGTCTTTCAGGATGCTCGGTTGTTCGAGCACTTGAGCGTCGCGGCCAATCTGCGCTATGCCATGCGTCGCAGCCGAGCCGGCGCGGCCGAGTGGAGCGCCGTGGTGGAGCTGCTCGGGCTGGGGCCGTTGCTGGGCCGGGCCGCACCGACACTCTCCGGCGGCGAGCGCCAGCGTGTCGCCATCGCCCGCAGCCTGCTGACGCGTCCCGAGGTGCTGTTGCTCGACGAGCCGCTCGCCAGCCTCGATGCGGCGAGCAAGGCGGCGATCTTGCCCTATTTGGAACGGTTGACCGCCGAGCTTGCAATGCCCATGGTCTATGTCACGCACAGCGCCGATGAGCTGATTCGTCTGGGGGACCAGGTTATCCTCATGGAGGCCGGTCGAACATTGGCGGCGGGTCCTGTGGAGACGCTGCTCTCGCGTCTTGACCTGCCGCTCGCTCATCGCGAGGATGCGAGCGCGGTAATCGCCGCGCAGGTGCAGGGCTGGGACGAGGCGCTGCATCTGTCGATTCTGCGCCTGGGCACGCTGCAGCTGCGGGTGCCTCAGCTCCGGCCGCAAGCGGGCCAGCGGGTGCGGCTGCGGGTGCGGGCCCGGGATGTGAGTCTGACGCTGGACCCACCGGGGCGCACCAGTATCCTCAATGTCCTGCCGGCGCAGGTTTTGGAGACCGTAGCCGATAGCCCGGGTCAGCACCTGGTGCGGTTGCGGGTCGAAGACCAGATTCTGCTCTCGCGCATCTCCGAGTTCTCGCAACGTCACCTGTGTCTGCAGGCCGGCATGGCGGTGTTTGCGCAGGTGAAGAGCGTGGCACTCGTCTAGCCAACCAATCTTGCGTTTGGCGCTAGAGGGTGCCGTGACTTACCAATGGCGGTGCCAGGGACGCCTGTTGGCTGCTTTCGAACCGCCCAGCCCCGTGTGGCGCGTTGACAAGCGCTGGGGGGCGGCTAGACTGAATTTTGGCGAAGGAGTTCGCCGCGGCTGCCCAGCCGAAACCGCCGAGAAGGCTAATAACTCCTGACGGTTTCGAAATAGCGAGCCGGTCCCGGCAGGGGACGGAAGGGGGCGCCGCGTGTCACCTATCGCCACGCACCTTCTCATCAATTTAATTCAGGTCGGTTTTCTGCTGGTATTCGCCCCGCTGGTGGAGGGCGTACTCAGGCGGCTGGAAGAGATTATCCAGGGCAAGCACGGCCCGAGCATCTTTCAGCCTTATCACGACATCTTCAAGCTCTTCGGCAAAGACGAGGTGGTCTCGGAGGAGACTACCTGGGTGTTTCGTTTCGCGCCCCTTATCAATTTCGTCATGCCGATCTTCGTGGTGCTGCTCATCCCGGCGCTGACCGCCTATCCGCTGTTCTTCGCCTTCATGGGCGATATGGTGGCGGTGGGCTTTCTGATGGCAATCGGCGGTTTCTTCGTCGCGCTCGCGGCGATGGATACCGGCAACGTCTACGGCCCGGTCGGCGCAAGCCGCACCCGCATGGTGGGCTTTCTTGCCGAGCCGGTATTCATGACGGTGTTTTTCAGCGTCTCCTACGTCGCCAACTCCACCATTCCCTATATCGTCAATGCGACCTGGGCGGCCTCGTGGGCCAGCATGCTGCAGCCGGCCCATCTGCTGGTTCTGGTCGCCTTTTTGATGCTGATTCTCGCCGATGAGGGTCGGATTCCGGTGGACAGTGCTGCGGGTAAAACCGAGATCGCCATGATCGGCTATTCCAAGAGCCTGGAGTATTCGGGCGCCTCGGCGGCGCTGATGAAGTGGGCCGGGGCGATGAAGCTCATGGTGCTCTCGATCGTGTTTCTCAACGTGCTGCTCACACCCTGGGGGCTCGCCGCTACCCGGCAGTGGGCGGATGTCTTCCTCGCCATCCCCAAAGTATTGGCCAAGATCTTCCTGTTTGTGATCGTACTGGCGGTGATCGAGACCAGTCTGGCGAAGCTGCGGCTGTTCCGCATCAGCGAGTTTCTCGCCGCGGCCTTCGTGATCTGCCTATTCGCCATGGGCGTTCGCTTGGTGGGGATCGCATGACTGAGCATGCGCTTGAAATCGCACGCGCTGTGGACGGCTTCGTCGCCGCGCTGTTCGTGGTCTTTGGCCTCGGTGTCATCGTCACACGGCAGATGCTCGGCACGCTGTATCTGTTTGTGCTGCACGCACTGGCGCTGAGCGCTTCGGCCAGCGTGCTCGCGTTTGCCTATGCAAGCCCGCATCTCGGCTGGGTGGCTCTCATCACCTTTTCCACCAAGGCGGTGGCTGTTCCGCTCGTGTTGCGCTGGGCGGCCGGCAGCGAGATCTACCAACGGCGCGAAGTCGATCAGGTGCTGACGATCCCCGTTTCACTGCTCATCGCCGCCGGCCTTGCGCTGGTTGCCTGGGTGGCCGCCAACCCCCTGCTGCAGGCCATTCCCGACCGGCCGTTCGCCGGCATCAACCTGCCCACGGGGCTCATGTCCATGTTCTTCGGCGCTTTTACCGTGGTCGTGCGGCGTGAGGGTGTGGCCCAGCTCATGGGGCTTCTGATCATGGAGAGCGGGGCATTTTTCGCCTCGATCTCGATCGTGAGCAATCTGTCGGTCATCGCCGAAGTCGCCGCGGCGGTGGATGTGCCGATCGCCTCGCTGGTGATCGGACTTCTTATCCGCAACATCCACCGCGTGACTGGCACTACACGGGTGGGAGCACTCGCCGTGCTCAGGGAGCGTCATTGATATGGATCTCGCGCTGATCCTCATCGCACCCGGCATCGCAGCCCTCATGGCCCTGGCGAGCAGCCGCATCGCGCCTTGGGCGACGCTCGCTGCGACGCTCATAGCACTGGGGCTTGCGCTCACAAGCGCCCTGCGGGTCGCCCGCGGTGCCGTCCTCTCTGCAGCCCAAGGCGGTTTGTCGCTTGACGCACTCGGTGCGCTCTATCTCCTGCTGGTCGCTTTCGTGGGTGTAACCGCCGCGGTCTATTCCATGGGATATCTGCATGCGCGCATGGCTGAGCATACTGAGGTGCCGCCGCGGTACCGCCAGTATTATCCGCTTTTCAATATTTTCCTCGTCACGATGCTGGCTGTGCCCCTGGTCTCCAACCTGGCGGTCGTCTGGATTGCGATCGAGCTTACTACGATCTTCTCGGCGTTCCTCGTCGCCTACGAAGATAGCGCCGAGGCGCTGGAGGCGGCATGGAAATACGTGGCGCTGACCAGCATGGGGGCGATCATCGCCCTTCTGGGGGTTCTGATCCTCTACTATGGGGTGACCCGAGCTGGGCAACCGGTGACCTGGCCCGGTCTGATCGCGGCGGCGCCGGCTCTCGAGCCCGCCGTTCTGCTGGTCGCCTTCGTGCTCTGGCTGATTGGTTTCGGGGCCAAGGCGGGCCTCGTGCCGCTGCACACCTGGCTCCCCGATGCGCACAGCCAGGCACCGGCCTCGATCTGTGCGCTGCTCTCCGGCGTCGAGACCAGCGCCGCGCTCTATATGCTGCTGCGCATCTATCCGGCGCTCGCCGCCAACCCCGGCATTGCCCGGCCGGCTCTCTGGTACCTGATCGCGGGCCTCCTCACCGTGGGGGTGGCTGCCTTTCTGCTGCTGCAGGTGCATGACTTCAAGCGCCTGTTCGCCTATTCCACGATTGAGCACATGGGCATCATCCTCACCGCCTGCGGGCTGGGTGCGGCTCTGCACCAGCTCGGTACCGTCTATCAGTTCTTCGCTCATGCCTTTGCGAAATCGTTCTGCTTCTATGCCGCCGGGCTGGCCACGGTGGTTTTCGGCACCCAGGAGATCGCGGCCGTGCGCGGGCTGATCAGCCGTGCGCCCCCGGTCGGCTGGGCGTTTATTATCGGCGCTATTGCCATCGCCGGCGCGCCGCCGTTTGCACTGTTCATCTCCGAGTTCGAAATCCTGCGCACGGGCTTTGGCGCAGGTGAGTATTTCGCGACAGGCCTCCTCGTCGCCTTCATTGGGCTTGCCTTTGTCGCGATTCTTTATCACGCCGGCCGGATCACTTTCGGTGAGCCCGAGGAAGCGAGCCAGAAGGTCCGACTGCCGGGCGCAAGCCTGGCCGCGCTCGCCATCGCCTTCGCGCCGCTGTTCGTGTTCGGCTTTTATCTGCCACCACCGTTGGCGGTGCTGCTGCACCGGGCCGCCGCTCTGCTCGGGGGCACGGGATGAGTACCTGTGAGGATCTATTGGGCACGATTGGCGAGCACGGTGCGGGGATCCGGACACTCGATGCCGGCGATCGCCACCTCCTTGAGGTTACGACGCAGACGCTGCCAAAGCTCGCGGTCGATCTCACATCCAGACTGCGCTATGAATTTGCCACATTGGTGGTCGACCCCGGTCCGGATTGCAGCCATACGATCCACTATTTTTTTTATTGTCCTGCCGATGCGACGCTGGTGGAGCTTGTCACAGGCATAAAGGCCGGTGTTTCTCCTCCTGCCATCAGCGATCAAGTGCACGCCGCCGACTGGTACGAGCGCGAGGCGGAGGACATGTATGGTATTCATTTCGCCGGCCATCCCTTTCTCGGCGATTTCGTGCTGCACGATACCGAGTGGCCCGAGAACGTGGCTCCCATGCGGGTCGATTTCGACCCGGGTATGAGAGTGCAGGAGCCGGGGCTCGGCGAGCGCTGGCATCCGCGGCGGTTATTGAGCGAGGAGGGCGCGCTCATTTTCCCGGTGGGCCCGATCTGGAGCGATTACGCCGAGGCGGGGCTATGGCTTCTGGAGACGCCGGGCGAGCAGATCCGCCAGGCCCACTCGCGGCTGTTCTACAAATACCGCGGCGTTGAGAAGATCGCCGAAGGCCAGTCACCACAGCGTGCACTGCTGCTCGCCGAGCGTTTCAGCGGCAACAGCGCCTTTGCACATGCACTCGCTTACTGCCAGGCGCTTGAGAAGCTTGCGGGTTCGCAGATACCGGCCCGCGCCGAAGGTCTGCGCGTGGTATTCGCCGAGCTGGAGCGCATCCGCTACCACGCCGCCACCATCGCAGAGCTGGCCGGCTCGACCGCGCTTCTCGTGGGTAAGTCGATGGGGCAGGAAATCGAGGAAGACCTGCTCCGGCTCAGCGGTGCCGTAGCCGGGCACCGCTATCTCTTCGGGCTTGTTGTCCCGGGTGGGCTTGCCTGGGAACCGCAGGAGAAGGCCTTGCGAGAGCTCGAGCAGGGTGTGGCAGCCGCCGGCGCCCGGCTCGGCGAGCTCGAGCAGCTCCTGGTCCATAGCTCGAGCTTTCTCGACCGCATCGAAGAGATGGGCACGCTCACGCCGGAGCTTGCCGCCAGCTACGGTGTAGTGGGTCCGATCGCGCGTGCCTCCGGTCGCGCGCTGGACCTTCGCCGCGCTCTGCCCTACGGCGGTTATGCCGGGGCCGAATGCACGGTTCCGTGCGAGACCGAGGGCGACGGTTATGCCCGGCTGCGGGTGTTCTTTGCCGAGGTCCGGGCGAGTGTGGCATTGATTCGTGCCACGCTTGCAAAGCTCCCTGAGGGTCCGTCGAGCGTCCCCTGTGAACCGCAGTCGGGCACTGCGCTCGCCTGGTCCGAGGCTCCCGCGGGGGGAGCCTTCCACTGGGTGCGTCTCGGTGCGGATGCCCGCATCGCACGCTGGCACATCGGCACGCCGGGGTTCCGCAACTGGCATGCCTTTCACCGGGCCGTCGAGGGCGTCGCCTTCCAGGATTTCCCGATCATCCTGGCCAGCTTTGGCCTGACCGTAGCGGAGAACGATCTCTGATGGCGAACTGGGTTTTGCGCAGCCTCGCCCGCGGCATCCGTACCACGCGCTGGCCCCGGGCTGAAGAGACAAGCCTCGGCGTTACTCCGGGGCGGCCGCGGGCGGCCACCGGAATGTCGGCAGAGGCCGCCGAGCGCTGTCCCACTGCGGCGCTCATGCCCGTCGAGCATGGCGTGGCGGTGGGCTTCGAGCGTTGTGTGCACTGCCAGAGATGCCGCCATGGCGCGACTGCAATGCCCTGGAGCGGGGATTTCGAATGGACCGGAGGCGGCCCGCGTGAGTCGGTGGATCTGCCGGCACGCTTCCGCCGTTCGCTGCATGTGCGCTATGTGGATGCCGGAGCCTGCGGTGGGTGCATGGGCGAAGTACGGCTGATCGATGCGCCGCCCTACAATCTGCACCGTTTCGGCATCTTCATCACCGCATCGCCCCGTGATGCCGACGTCCTACTCGTCGGTGGGCCGGTGACGGAGGCGATGCGTACACCGGTGCGCAAGGCCTATGCGGCGATGCCCGATCCGAAGCGGGTGGTAGCGATGGGAGTGTGCGCGATCAACGGCGGTGTGTTCGGGGCCAGCTTCGCCAGCGCCGGTGGGGTCGGTGAGGTGATCCCCGTCGACTACGTGATTCCCGGCTGTCCGCCGCCGCCGCTCGCCATCATACACGCCCTGCTCGCGGTCACCGGGCGGGCGGCAACGCAGGTAACCGCCGAGCAGCCATGACTGCAATCGTGTTCGCCGCGGCGCTGATGCGGCAGCTGCCGGGCGCCTTCGTAACGTCCAATCAGCACGGGGAGTTATTGAGCAATGCGGTCGAGCGGTTGGTGCTTCGCCCTGTCACGATCGGCTCGTGGACGGCGGTGAATGGATTGGCCCGGTTGCACCGGGGGCAAGTAACGTCCATGCCGTTTACGTTCTGTTCGTACTGCTGATCACGCTTCTTGTCGCCAGGTGGCTGCTTTCGACAACAGCAACCGTTGGACGAATGGGGGAGACGATGAACTGGATTGCCTGGGGCTATGCCGCGCTTGGATTTGGTGTCCTGATTCTGTTCGTGCCCGGCCAACGGCCACTACGATTGCTCTACCTCGCCGGAGTGTGGGCCGCGGCGCTTGCCGTGCTGGTCGGCAGTGTCCAGACGCTGGTCACCGCAGCCTCTGTGCAGATGGCACCGGCGGCGCTTGCGATCCTGCCCGGTTTTGCCTTCGCGCTCGACCCGATGCGTGCCCTGTTCCTGGCGGTCACGGCGCTCGTGTTCGGACTCTCGATCGGCTTCGTCAGCCAGGAGTCCCTGCGTTACACGCCGCACCGCGCCCGTGTCCTGCTCGGACTCACCGCCTTGCTCTTTGCCACGATGGTGACCATCCTGCTTGCCGGTGCGGTGCTGAGCCTTGTGTTTGCCTGGGAGGTGATGTCGTTGGTGCTGTGGGCGCTCGTCACCTTCGACAGCCGCACGAGTCAGGTCGTGCATGCCGGCCACATGACGCTTGCCTTCTCCGCTGCGGGTGCGCTGGCCGCCCTGGCGGGCCTGCTGGTGCTGGCCGAAGCCGCGGGGACGTATTCGCTCGCCGGCATTGCCGCTGCCGCCGGGCAGCTGCCGGAGTCCGTGATCTGGGCCGGGTTTCTAGCGACTTTCTTCGGCTTTGGCGTGAAGACCGGGATCGTCCCGGTTAACGCCTGGATGAGCGATGCTTATGCGTCTGCGCCACGCAGTCTGCGGCCGATCTTCTCCGGTGCCACGCTCAACCTGGGTGTATTCACATTGTGGCTGATCGACGGACCGCTTGCGAGCCATGCGCTTTGGCCTGCACTGGTTGTACTGGTAACCGGTGCGGTGACGGCGATCCTCGGCATTGTCTATGCTTTGGTGGCGCGCGATCTGACGCGCCTGCTCACGCATAGCTCGATCGAGAACCTTGGCATCGTGGTGGCGGGTCTCGGTGCGGGTTTTGCCTTCGCCGCGCTGGATCGGCCTGTGCCTGCCGGTATGGCACTGGTTGCCGGCCTGTATCACATGGTGAACCACTCCGCTTACAAGACGCTGCTGTTCCTCGGCGCGGGCGGCATCGAGAGTGCAACGGGATTGAGCGAGCTGAACCGGCTGGGTGGCTTGATGAGGCGCGTACCATTGTTCGGCACATTGTTTCTGCTGGGTACATTTGCCATCGCCGCCCTGCCGCCGTTCAACGGCTTCGTCAGCGAGTGGCTCACTCTGGAAGCGTTGTTGCGGGTGGTGGAAGTCGGCGCCGTGCCGGTACGCATCGTCTTTGCGCTCTCGGGCGCGCTGCTGGCACTCACGGCGGGGTTGGCGCTGACCTGTTTCGTCATGCTGGCGGGTACGACGCTGCTGGGGTTGGCGCGCTCGCCGGAGGCGGCTGCGGTGCAGAGCATGTCCTCCGGGGTGATCGCGCCGATGGTAGTGCTCGTGTGCGTCTGCCTCGGCCTGGGAGTACTCGCCACCGGGGTGATCCCGGTATTGGCCCATCTCGTCGCGCCCGTCGCTGGCACCGATCCTGCCGCCGCTCTGGTCCCGGCCTTCTTTCAGGAGCCCCGGGCACTGCTCGCTGCCCTCGTCGACGAGCTCACCGCCATCGGTGCCCAAATCGGGCGCGGCTTCCTGCCCCTGCCTGGCCTCGTGGTGCTGCATTCGGGCGGTACCGCCACGCCCGTGATCTTCGCCATGTCCATGGGGCTTGCCTTTGTTGTCATCGCGTTTCTGCTCGTGCTGGTGTGGGGGTTGGTCCGCGCCTGGCGCTGGCGCCGCCTTGCCCGGCGTACGCTTTGGGACGCCGGGCTCGCCCGCTTGCAGCCTGAGATGACCTACACGGCCACTGCCTTTGCCGCCCCCGTGCGCGTGCTGTTCGACCGTGTGCTGCGGCCCGTGGTGGCCGAGACCGCCGAGCGTCACGGTGCGTTTGTCACGACCATGCGCCGGGATACGGCCATCGTGCACGTGGTGGACCGGCTCACCTTGCAGCCGCTGCTGAATGCCGCGCAACGCTTGGCTGTCCGCCTTGCCCGGATGCACCATGGCCCGGTAACGCTGTATGCAGCCTACATCGTCGGGATGACGGTGGTCGCGTTGTTGTTGGTCAGCGCTATTCTTGCGTAGCCGCCGGTGTCATTGAGCTGCCCGCGCGGCGAAGGATGCAGGGTGCGGAAATCGGCTGTTTGCGTTTTCCGCACCCTGTATAGGCGGCGGTGGATCCTTGCCAGCCGGCGAGGCGGGCGGATCTTAGATGCGCGGACCGCGGCGATTGAGTACCAGTGAAACAATGAAAAGTATTACAAAGATGACGAACAGGATTTTTGCAAATCCCGCCGCCGTCCCTGCGACTCCTGAAAAACCAAGAAATGCAGCGATGAGCGCAATGATCAGAAATACAACGGCCCAATACAGCATTAATTCTTCTCCCTATTGCAGATGACGCCTTGTTGAACGGCTCGTTCTACGATAGGTTTAGACTTTAGACTGTATGATTGGTTCGTTTTTTTCCTACTCGAGTTTGTTGTTCATTTCGTCTGCCTTATCTTCCGCGTTGTCCATGGTATTTTCCATCGACTCGCCGGTCTGTTCGGCAGCTTCATCGAGCTTTTCACCCGCTTCTTCGGCCTTTTCCTGCGCCTGATCCATGGCGTTTTCTGCTGCTTCTCCAGTCTGTTCGGCAGCTTGGTCGATGTTTTCCCCCGCTTGCTCGGCGGGGCCTTCGGAGTCGCCGCATGCAGTCAGTGCAAAAGGAAGAATGCTTGCAAGGAGCAGAAAGAAAATGAAAGTGCGTATTGTCATGATCGCCTCTCTATGATCGGTCGCTTGAGCAACAACTCGTTAAAACCGAAAGCAAGTTATATGCCTAACTTTAGTTGACGTTTCAAATGCAGCATGCAATGAGATTATGATCATTCCATCTGCGCCACGTGATTCCCCGCGTATTTGAGAGTCGATTATGCAGCGCAGCCGGTGACGGTAGTTAGAGTCGCACGAGGAGTGGCTGAGCACAAGATGCCATTGTGCCTTGATTTGGCAGTACGGCGCTTCCTTACGGTAGGCCGCGCACTCGCATGGTGGAATGCGCTCGGCACATGGAGTGTTTCATGGGCTGTTAGAGGGTGGTTTCCCTCTACGAAGAAAGCCATATTAGCCGAATGAGCACTAGCCTTATGTCGTGAAATAGCGACACATTCGCAATGCCTGGCGTTTCATCTTAATTTTTTGCGATGACCGGGGTTTTTGGATCATCAGGCTAATCGCTGAGGCCGATAATCACGCTCGAGGCGTCGAAGATTGCACATGCCGGCATCCCGGCCTGGAGTTGCAAGCGATCGGTGCTGGCGTTGGTGATCACGGCGGCAATGCTTTTATTCTGGCCAAGCTCGATGACCACGTCACTGTTTACGGCGCCGCGATGCACTCGGGCTATGCGCCCACAGAGCCGGTTGCGCGCACTCAGGTTGAGTTTGGCATCGGTGGTGATGACGATCGAGGAGGATTTGATGAGTGCGGCCGCATTCGAGCCTTGGACCAGGTCCAGGCGCGTGAGGCTCTCTTCGGTGATGATGGCGGTGATGCTCTGACCCTGACCGAGGTTTAGCTCCACTTCGGCGTTGACGGCGCCGTGGCGGATGGCGCTGATTTGCCCCCAGAGCTGATTGCGGGCGCTGGTCTGCAGATGCAGCCGCTCGAGCATCGGCATCATGGTTTCCAGGCCGTGGATCCGCCGCGCGAGCCCGGCGAGGAAGCGCCGATGCTCTTGCTCGAGTTCGCGGAAGACCTGCACCAGTTGTGCACCGTACTCGGTGAGCCGGGTTCCGCCGCCGCCGCGCCCCCCGACGGCGCGCTCCACAAGGGCGTGATCGGAGAGATTATTCAGCGCCTCGATGCGCTCCCAGGCCGTGCGGTAACTGATGCCGGCAGCCTGGGCGGCGCGGGTGATCGAGCCCTGTGCGGCGATGGCCTCGAGCAGCTTGATTCCCTCCTCGGCAAGCAGTAACCCGGTGCGGTAACGTACTTGCAGGCCGGCTTCGAGCGCCGGGTGCTGGTCGTTTTTACTCATCACGGCGTGCACTCGATTTGCTTGGATGTTGCTATACGACGATTCCGGGGAAAGGGCGGAAGAATTGTAGCGAGAATGCACGCCGATTAAGAGACAGGTGATCCAGCATCCGCTGCCTCGCAAGACGGCCGCTTGCGCGCATTGCGCCGCCAGCCCCGCTAAAATTGACAGCCGGGACAATAATAGGTGGCTCGCTGGCCGAGCCGTTCCATTCGAATAACACCGGCGCAGCGCGGGCAGGCCGCGCCACCGCGCCCATAGACCTCGAGTCGCCGGCGGAAGTAGCCAGGCTGGCCCGTGCTGCCGGTAAAGTTCCGCAGCGTGGTGCCGCCGGCCTCGATGGCCTCGGCAAGCACGCTTTTGGCGGCTTGAACCAGGCGCGTGTAACGGTTACGCCCGATTTGCCCGACTGAGCGCGTGGGACGGATTGCGGCGCGATAGAGCGCCTCGTTGGCGTAGATGTTGCCTATGCCGACGACCACGCGGCTGTCCATCAATAAGGTTTTGGCGCAAACTCGACGCCCTCGGCTAAGGGCATAGAGGTAGTCGGCATGGAAGGCGCTGGACAGGGGCTCGGGACCTAGGTTGGCGAGCAGGTGATGCTGCTCGGGATCGCCGGTACTCCAGTGCAGGCTGCCGAAGCGGCGCGGATCCGTGTAGCGCAGCGCTCGGCCGTTTGCCAGGATAATATCGAGGTGCGCATGCGCGAGCGGCGGGTCTTGCGCCGCAACCAGCCGCAAGCTGCCGGACATACCCAGATGTAGAATCAACGTGGCGTCGGCCTCAAGGCGGAAGAGCAGATACTTCGCCCGCCGTTGTACGCCGATGATCCGTCTATCCCTGGCCTGTCCGGGCAAGCTCTCGGCGATAGGCCAGCGCAAGCGCGCATCGCGTATGATGATCTTTGCAATGCGCCGACCACGCACGTGGGGTTCAATACCGCGGCGGGTGATTTCCACTTCGGGCAGCTCGGGCATGGCGATCCGATCTCGCTTACCAGGCCGAGCAGATGTTTTCGGCCCAACGTACGGCCTCCACATAAGCTTGATTGGTCGCCGCGGCGCTGAGTCCGAGTGCCTGGATGCGCTCGATGTGACCCATTTCCAGTTCTCTGACGGCGTCGAGTACCTCTCCCTCGGCACCTTCGCCACGTAACAGAGCCGCGGCGACGGCTTGATTCACCGGCAGCCGCTCCAGGATCTGTCCCAAGGGAGCATCCAGCAAGGCGTCGAGCCCTGATAGCAGTCCAACCATAAAGCACCGCGCAGGGTGTGCCGCCTCGATCATGCGTCCGGCGGCCTCGCAAAAACGCGCCCGTATTATGACGCTGACGGATAGCTCATGGGGTTTGTCCGGAATCGATGCGAGCGCCAGCAAGGCAGCCCAGGTCTGCAGCTCCTGGGTTCCTAAATACACGATGGCTTGACGTATGGAATCGATCCGGCGCGGCAGCGAAAAGAACGCAGAATTCAAATAGCGCAGTAACTTGTAGCTCAGTGCGAGGTCGCAGCTGATGAGCTCCTCCAGCTCGGCAACCTCCACATCCGCCCGTTGCAGTGCGGCCAAGAGTTCCAGGATGCGCAGGCGGTTGGCGGGTATGTCGGTGTTGCGCAGTGTGCTCGGGCGGCTGAGAAAATATCCTTGGAAGTAGTCGAAGCCCAAGCGCTTGCAGGCCTCGAAGACCTCTGGTGTCTCGATCTTCTCGGCCAGCAGCATGACCTTGAAAGGTTGCAGAAGTTGCACCTGCTCGGCTAGCTCTGGGAGGGTCAACCGCGGTATTTCGAGCTTGACTAGATCGGCCCGCTGCAAGAGCGGACGCAAGGCCGGATCGTAGACGAAATCATCGAGCGCGATGCGATAACCCGTCGCGCGCAGGAGTTCGAGTCCGGCGATGATCGCTGGTTCCGGGCTGATATTCTCGAGTATCTCGAGAATGACTCGATCGGTCGGGAGAGGCAGGTTGCCGTGGTTGGCCACGAAGCTGCGGGTCATGTTGATGAAGGCAAGACGATTCCCGACCAGCTCATCCAGTCCGAAGACGGTGAACGTGTTAAGAATGACCTCGGAAGTGGCTCGGTCACCATCCGCTATGTGAGCATTTGGCGCATCGGCATGGCGAAAGAGCAATTCGTAGCCATACACTTCGAGGTTGCGGTCGAAAATAGGCTGGCGCCCTAGGAATGTCTCATGCATGTGTGCGTGCCGGAATTGTCAATCGCCCGGTTAGTGGTAGAAGATAACTTAATGGGATTTGGCGATCCGCCGATTGCTCGGTTGTGAACAATTCCATGGACGCTGGCCTCGTCTGGTCGCTATAATGAGCAAAATGTTTAAGCCTAAAAAATAATAGCTAATATCATATAGTTAATTCTCCGTTACAAGCTAATATCATACAATTAACTTTTCGTTACAAGGTATTCGCTGCTTATGTTGTACGGCTTGTTCGAGCTGCCTGTGTGGGTTTATGTGCTGATCACGCTCGGGTTGACCCATATGACGATTGTCAGCGTGACCATCTACCTGCATCGCCATCAGGCCCATCGTGGCATGGACTTACATCCGGCGATTGCGCACTTCTTCCGTTTTTGGTTGTGGTTGACCACGGGGATGGTCACCTCCGAGTGGGTGGCGGTACACCGCAAGCACCACGCCAAAGTCGAAACCGAGAACGACCCGCACAGCCCCCAAGTGCTTGGCCTCAACGCGGTGCTCTGGCGGGGAACGGAGCTCTATAAAACGGCGGTGAGGGACCCGGAAATCGTCGCGGCCTATGGGCATGGTACCCCCAACGATTGGATCGAACGTCATATTTACCGACCGTACTCGTATTCTGGTCTTGGGTTGATGTTGCTCATCGATCTGCTTTGTTTCGGTGTGGTAGGCATCACTATTTGGGCCGTGCAGATGCTGTGGATTCCATTTTGGGCGGCCGGTGTGGTCAATGGCGTAGGTCATGCCCTCGGTTACCGAAACTTCGAGCCACCGGATGCATCGACCAACATTTTTCCGTTAGGCATCTTGATCGGTGGGGAGGAACTGCACAATAACCATCACGCGTTCCCGAGTTCGGCTAAATTCGCCAGCAAACCTTGGGAGTTTGACATCGGTTGGATGTATATTCGGCTTTTACAATATTTGCGCCTAGCGCGTGTGAAACGGGTGGCGCCGTACCCCGCCATCCGGGATAAGGCCGATGTGGATATGGAAACGGTTGCAGCGGTGGTGCGCGCCCGAGTGCATGTTTTGGCGATTTACGCCCGCCAAGTGTTATTGCCCACCTTGCGGGAAGAACTGCAGCGCGCTGATGCATCCTGCCAGCGCCTACTTAAACGGGGGCGGCGCGCGTTGCTGCGTGAGCAGAGTTTGCTCGATCACCGAGCCGAGGCCCGGTTGGAGAATGCACTGGCGCAAAGCCAGCGTCTGAAGACGGTGTATCAGTTCAGGTTGCGCTTGCAGCGATTGTGGAGTGGCTCCCATCTCTCTCACGAGAAGGTGCTCGCCGGGCTGCGGGAGTGGTGTGCGCAAGCCGAACTCAGCGGTATTCAGACCCTCCAAGAGTTCGCCCGTGGCCTGCGTGGCTTCACGGTGGTGCAACCGGCGCTGCGGTAAAGGAACAACAAAGGAACAAAGGGAAAAACGCGTAACCGCGCCGGCTATGCTCGGTTACGCTTGATTATCCTCTGCAGCAGCCGAGGATTACTTCAATTTCGCCTCTCGATAGATCACGTGCTTACGCACGACAGGATCGTATTTGCGAAATTCAAGCTTATTGGGCGTATTACGCTTGTTCTTGCTCGTGGTATAGAAGTGGCCGGTTCCCGCCGACGACACAAGCTTGATCTTCTCGCGCATAGCAGCTTACCTCAGATTTTTTCTCCGCGCAGACGGATGTCTTTGAGCACCTGAGCAATACCGATTTTATCGATTATTCGCATGCCCTTGGAAGAGACGCGCAACCGAACCCAGCGTTGCTCGGTTTCCACCCAAAAACGATGGTAGTGTAAATTGGGTAGGAAACGGCGCTTGGTCTTGTTATTGGCATGCGAGACGTTATTACCGGTGGTCGGGCGCTTGCCCGTCACCTGGCAGACCTTGGCCATGGCTGCTGCCTCCTCCTATGGGTCCCCGATGGTATCGCATGGCTCGCATAGAAAAATGGCTACCTGCCCAAATATGCAAGTTGCCCAGATGCTTGCGAGTCCCGACCGTAGACGTCTGCGTGGGGCGGGGCTTTGCCGTTAAAAGCTCCAACTTTTTGGAGCCGTGTCGGCCTCTGAACCCTGCTTCGAACGATCGATGTCCGCGGCCTTGTGAAGAGAGGGGTTTATACCAGGATGCGGGTCAGCGTTCAACCTTGCCTACCTTGAATTTTCACGGCGCACCACCATTTTGTGCATAACGAGCACGACGCCGTGTCGAAATCCTATCAAAGAGGTGCTTTATTATGGCCATTCGTCGTTACGAGCCCTGGACGTTGTTCAACGAGCTGAGCAAAGAGCTTTCGCGGATCTATGAGGGGCCGGCCGGTACGGATTCCAGCAGTCTTGCCACAAGTGACTGGGTGCCGGCGGTCGATATCCGCGAGGAGGCTGGGCACTATGTGATCGATGCCGATCTGCCGGGCGTTCGCCCTGACGATATCGAAATCAACATGGAAAATGGCATGTTGACCATAAAGGGAAGCCGCCAAGCGCAATCCCAGGAATCGGCGGCGGATTACAAGCGCACCGAGCGAGCCAGTGGCGTTTTTTATCGCCGCTTCAGCCTGCCGGATACGGCGGATGCCGAGCGTATCAGCGCGCGTAGCGAGCTTGGTGTGCTGCAGGTTACGATTCCCAAGCAAGAGAAATTGCAGCCTCGGCGGATCAAAGTCGAGGGTTGACGCCTCACCTAAGCGGGTCCGATTGATCGGACCCGCGTGAATGACCGTAATTTTTAGTTCGCGGCCGGGCCGATGGAGTATAAAGACTACTATCAAATCTTGGGCGTTTCGAAAGATGCCTCCGGTGACGAGATCAAGCGCGCTTATCGTAAGCTTGCCCGTAAATATCACCCGGACGTCAGTAAAGCCCCGGATGCCGAGCAACGGTTCAAAGAAGTTGCCGAGGCTTATGAGGTGCTCAAGGATCCGGACAAGCGTCGCGCCTACGACCAGCTCGGCAGCAACTGGCGTGCTGGTGAGGAGTTTCGGCCACCGCCGGATTGGCAATTCAGAGGTGAGTTTGGCCCGGGGGGCTTTAGCGACTTCTTCGATACGTTGTTTGGTGGGGGCCATGGGTCGCCGTTTGACGGGATGTTCGGCGGCGCTGCGCCGCGCGGGCGGGGCTTTGCCAGGCGCGGCGAAGACCAGTTGGCAAAGATTACGATAACCCTGGAGGAAGCCTACCACGGGACGACCCGCACCATTACGGTGGAGGGCCAGGAAGTCGATGGCCAAGGCCGAGCTCGACGGACCCAGCGTAATTTGCGGGTTCAGATTCCCAGCGGCGTCCGCGAGGGCCAGCGTATCCGCTTGACGGGACAGGGTAGCCCGGGGCGGGGAGACGCCCGTGCCGGTGATCTGTTTCTCGAGGTCCATATTGCGCCGCACAAGCTTTATCGTCTGCACGGTAAGGATGTGCACCTCGAGCTACCGGTTGCACCCTGGGAGGCGGCGCTGGGTACGACGCTCAATGTGCCGACCCTCGGTGGTCGGGTAGATCTGAAAATTCCGGGCAATTCGCAAAGCGGTCGGCGGCTGCGGTTGCGAGGGCGCGGCTTGCCGGGCGATCCACCGGGCGATCAATATCTGGAGCTGCGCATCGTCAATCCCCGCGTCCAAACTGACCGGGCGCGTGAGCTGTTTCGCGAGCTCGAACGGGAGCTGGGTTTCAATCCGCGGGCCGAGTTCGGGAAGGGGTAACACGCAAGCTCGCGGGACAACCTTGCCTTGAAAAAAAACGGCATGTCCCCAATCTCAGTTGCGAGCTTCAAGTGGCCCGGCGTTTGAGGCAGGGCAATCCTGAGAGTGGCCAGCGCGCAAGGAGACAGGCATGGCAGCTGATAATATTCCTCCCACCAATACCCATCAGACCACCGATTATTTTGCCAAAGTAGCGCATGAGGCTGTCGATCGTGCCGCCCAGCATGGCGCACAAGCCGAAGAACGCTTGCGCAAGACCGGAGACCGCTATAATGAGCAGTCGCGCCAGGCGATCGATTGGATGACCAGCTACATACAGGAGCACCCATACGCTGCCCTTGGCTGGGCCGTTGCGGGCGGTTTCGTCCTCGGCAGGCTGCTGCGGTCTCGCTGAGGGTTATGACTTATAGGGCGGAGCCGGATGCGGAGCGCGCCTCTGCAGAGGAGGCTTCAGAAGCTCCGCCGCTGAGTGAGGCCGTCGGCGCGCTGCTCGAAGCAGCCCGGCAGTTCGTCCGTGATGTGGGTGAACTGCTCGGATTGGAGGCGCAGCGGGCGTTTCAGGCGCTTACTTGGATGGCGGCGCTGGCGGTAGGGGCGGGATTGCTGGGAGCGGGTGCCTGGTTTTTGCTGCTCGCGGCGGCTTACACGGTGTTGATTGACTGGGGGATGGCCGGTGGAGCCGTCTTTTTGCTGCTCGCGGGGCTCAATCTCCTGGGAGCGATCATGAGTGCGGTGATAATCCGCCGTATGAGCAAGGCATTGTTGTTTCGTGCCACCTGCCGAGTATTGCTCGGAGAGCCGAACCATGCGCCGGCTAAGCCGCAAAATACGGGAACGTGAAGCCGCTATCGAGGTGGACCGCCGCCATCTCGCCACGGCGGTGGCCGCACTGCGGGCCGGCACCCGCCGCCGTGCCGGTAGCCCGAGTGCGTTGGGCGTGGCATTCGGCGGCGGTTTGGCGCTCGGTTTGCTCAAGGGCGGCCGGGCGACTGCCTACGCAGACTCACCGAACGGCGCAGCGCTCGCCAGGCGTTTCGCGCGCGAAGTGCTCTGGCCGCTCGGAATGAGCGCATTGCGAGTTCAACTCGGCCGCCGTCTGCTCGATGATGGGGCGGCTCCTCAGCGCCGCTGATAGACTTCGGCCTCGGAGTCTAGAAACTCGCGGGCTTTATCGCGCAAACCTTGCTCGATGGCTTGCTGCGGATCGGCAATTTTGTTTTGCGCGGCATATTCGCGTACCTCCTGAGAGATTTTCATCGAGCAGAAACGGGGCCCACACATGGAGCAGAAGTGCGCTAGCTTGTGCGCCTCCTTGGGTAGCGTTGCGTCGTGGAACGCCTGGGCCCGTTCGGGATCCAATCCTAGGTTGAACTGATCCAGCCAGCGAAATTCGAAGCGCGCCTTGGATAAGGCATTATCGCGCAGCTGAGCCGCGGGATGGCCTTTGGCGAGATCAGCGGCATGGGCGGCGATCTTATAAGCCACGATACCTTCGCGTACATCGTGCTTGTCCGGCAGCCCCAAATGCTCCTTGGGCGTGACGTAGCAGAGCATCGCGGTGCCGTACCAGCCGATCATAGCCGCGCCGATTGCCGATGTGATGTGGTCGTAGCCAGGGGCAATGTCGGTCGTGAGCGGGCCCAAGGTATAGAAGGGCGCCTCATTGCACAGACGCAACTGCTCGGTCATATTCTCGTGGATCAGCTGCATGGGCACATGGCCAGGCCCTTCGATCATGACTTGACAGTCGTTGGCCCAGGCCAGTTGGGTCAGTTCCCCGAGCGTACGAAGTTCGGCCATCTGCGCCGCGTCGTTGGCATCCGCAATGGACCCAGGCCGCAGGCCGTCGCCGAGGGAGAAGGCGACATCATAGGCGGCCATGATCGCGCAGATCTCTTCGAAGTGCTCGTAGAGAAAGCTCTCGCGGTGATGGGCCAAGCACCACTTGGCCATGATCGAGCCACCGCGCGAGACGATGCCGGTGATGCGCGCCGCGGTAAGCGGCACAAAGGCGAGTCGCACGCCGGCATGGATGGTGAAATAATCCACGCCCTGTTCGGCTTGCTCGATCAGCGTGTCGCGGAAGATCTCCCAAGTCAGCTCTTCGGCTTTGCCGTCCACTTTCTCCAAGGCCTGATAGATCGGCACCGTACCGACCGGTACCGGCGAGTTGCGCAGCACCCATTCTCGGGTCTCGTGGATGTGCTGCCCGGTGGACAGATCCATTATGGTATCGGCGCCCCACCGCGTGGCCCAGACCATTTTTTCGACCTCTTCCTCGATGGACGAGGTCACCGCTGAATTCCCCATGTTGGCGTTGATTTTCACGAGAAAATTCCGGCCGATGATCATCGGCTCGGACTCGGGGTGGTTGATGTTGGCCGGAATGATAGCGCGGCCCCGCGCCACCTCGCTGCGCACGAACTCCGGCGTGATCTGCTCGGGAAGCTGGGCGCCGAACGACTGGCCCGGATGGCACGCCCCAACTCCGCCCGCTGCTCGATAGCGCTCCTGGAGTTGGTTCTCGCGAATGGCGATGTATTCCATCTCCGGCGTGATGATGCCGCGCCGGGCATAATGCATTTGCGTGACCCTGCAGCCCGGCTGGGCTCGGCGTGGTGCGCGGCTATGTGTAAACCGCAGTCCCGCGGCGGCTGGATCGGAGAGGCGCCGTTTCCCGTAGTGCGAGCTCGGGCCTTCAAGTTGCTCGCAGTCGCCACGCTCCTCGATCCAGCCGGCACGCATTGCCGGCAAACCGCGGCGCAGATCCACCCGATGATCGGGGTCGGTGTAGGGTCCGGAGGTATCGTAGAGGTAAAATGGGAAATTGCGTTCAGAGCCGAACGCAGACGGTGTATCCGTGAGTGCAACCTCGCGCATGGGCACCCGCAGGTCCGCACGCGAGCCCTCGACATAGATCTTGCGCGAGTTTGGAAACGGGCGTAATACGGTTTCGTCTAGCCGTCCAGTGCGGCTGTCCGGGAGCTCTTGGGATCTGGCGCTCATCGTGTTGCCTCCTTACACTGATCGCAGAACGACGACACGGGGTGGGCGCGGGCGATAATCCGGGTGCCGGAAGCTTCCCTTCGCCGGTACTAACCGGGGCAGGTTCCAAGGGACTTTCTCAGCCCCCGGTCTCTTGCCGGGAGCACCCCCGCTTCGTCGAACGAGCGCCGTCAGTTTGAACTCGATTGACGACACTGGCTAGTGGTGTGTCGGCTTGTGCAAGCGGCCGCTTGCTTGGCCCATGCAAACCTTTTAGGCTTGAACGCATTTGCGCTGGGGTTTGAGAGACAGTGATACGATGGCCGAGCTGAATTTCGAACGGGCACGGTTCAACATGGTCGAGCAACAAGTCCGACCGTGGGAGGTTCTCGACGAGCGCGTACTCGAGGTGCTCGAGTCTCTGCCGCGCGAGGCGTTCGTTCCAAAGCAATACCGCAACCTGGCCTATGCCGATATCCAGCTGCCATTGCCGTATGGTGAAGTGATGATGGAGCCTCGGATCGAGGCCCGTCTGCTGCAAGCGCTCGATCCGCGCCCCGATGAGAGCGTGCTCGAGATCGGCACAGGAACAGGCTTTCTAAGCGCCTGCCTGGCGCGCTTGGCGGGCGAGGTGACGAGCGTGGACATCCAGGCGGAGTTCTGCGAACGGGCCACAACGCAGCTCGCGGCGCAAGCGATCCGCAATGTGCGCCTCGAGGTGGGCGATGCGGCCCAAGGTTGGGATGATGGCCGGCGCTATGATGCGATTGCGGTTACCGGATCCTTACCTGAGCTGCATAAAGGGTACCATTACAGCCTGAGCATAGGGGGGCGGTTATTCTTGATTGTGGGGGATGGGCCGATCATGGAGGCGCTGCTCATCACGCGGGTGAGTGAAGATCAGTGGGCTACCGAGAGCTTGCTGGACACCAGCATCCGACCCCTGCGCAATGCACGCCGCACGGTATGCTTCAAGCTTTGAAGGGTTCGACCGGTTTGGGCTTGCAGATGCCTGCCCTAAATTTTCACCGCCTTGGAGAACCAGCGGATGGTTATCTCATTCACGGAGTATGCCGTGGCGCGCCCTGAGGCGGGCGGGTCTCGGGTCGCCGGAGTTGATCGGTCGTGAGGGACCGCGCATGTGAGCGCTCGATGAGCGGCACGCGCTCTGGCGGGCCAACCCGGGGCCCGGTGGCGCGGCTGCCAGCGGCTCGTGCCGCCGCGCGGGGGGGGGGCTTTATGCTCGCCTTTTCCCGTTTCTGTGCATTCGCGGGCGGCGATTTGCCCAGACCCTATCAGGTGGCCCGCGTCCACGACCCCGGTCTCCGGCAGTCCTTGGCCA
>JAGFJL010000052.1 GCA_024102725.1 Nitrococcus mobilis | reverse complement strand
TTTTGAGCCTCACCATGTTTGAGAAAATGCCGTTAGATCAGATCCTTATCAATCACGCACACAATACCGACGACCCGGATTTAGATAACCAATTGAATTTATTCAGGTAACTTTCCGGACACTAGTGTACCGGCTTCTCGGATCAACTGGCCGAGGCGCTTGTGGCCCATCCGCCAGTCCTTCATCCTTGAGCTCTGGATGGATGCGCTTCTCGTAGAGTGTTTAAAGTGCAACGCATCGTTGCCCGCTACCGGGTATTATCGCCCCAAGCCATCAGTGGGGGCAGTCATGCGGATTGCTCGTCAAGATCTCATTGACGCCGTCAACGACGGAACCTTGACGCGCATCCAAGCTGACGCGCTTTGGTCACGATGGCAAGCACGAGATTTGCGAGGCCCGCGCTTCGACTTTCCTCACGTGGCCTGGTATCTCGGTGCTTTAGTCGTGATCTCAGCCATGGGTTGGTTTATGACCGAGGCGTGGCTGCGTGCCGGCGGTGCGGCGCTTGCGGTGATCGCCGTTCTTTATGCAGCCGGTTTTGCTGCCGCCGGGCATACTCTCTATTTTCGGCAGAGCGAGCGTGTACCGGGTGGGTTGCTGTTTACCCTGGCCGTGTGTATGACGCCGCTTGTCATCTTCGGCATCGAGCATGCGACCGGCCTTTGGCCCCAAGGAGATCCCGGCGAGTACACCGGCTACTTTCGTTGGAGCAAGGGAAGTTGGTTGCTGATGGAGCTAGGTACTATGGGCGTTGCCATCTTGGCGCTGCGATGGGTGCGTTTCCCTTTCCTCGTGGCCCCCATCGCGTTCACGCTTTGGTATCTTTCCATGGATCTCACGCCATTATTGTTCGGCAAACTGGAGTTCGCTTGGCACGAGCGGCTGTGGGTGTCGTTGTGGTTCGGCCTCGCAATGCTGCTGGTAGCCTGGTTGATCGACCGGCGTACCCGCGAGGACTACGCTTTCTGGCTCTATCTGTTCGGGCTGATGGCTTTCTGGGGCGGGTTGTCGTTTATGGGCAGTAACAACGAGCTCTCGAAGCTCTTCTATTGTCTGATCAATGTCGTGCTAATGGGGCTCTCTCTGCTGCTCCAGCGGCGGGTGTTCATGGTTTTTGGCACCCTCGGCGTGTTCAGTTATATCGGTTACCTGGCCCAATCGGTGTTCCGGGGCTCGCCGCTATTTCCAGTGGCGCTCACACTTCTCGGGTTGGGGCTGATTTGGATAGGACTGCAATATCAACGCCACGGCGCATGCTGGGAGGTGGCGCTGCAGGCGCGGCTGCCAGCCTGGTTGAGGCGCTCGAACGGCCGCCCCGATCGATAGCCTATCTTCTCAAGCCGGCGCTCCGCTTGTGGGGACGAATAGTCTGCCATAAACGCTCATTATGCTTTTGCGTTGGTTGATGCTTATTTTTGCGGAACGACTAAACGAATTACGAATGCCATGAAAAGGCTTTGTATCTATTGCGGCTCCAGCCTGGGCCGCGATCCGGTCTATCTAGAGGCCGCTCGGGTGTTGGCGCGACGTCTTGCACACCGAGGTATCGGCATCGTTTACGGCGGCTCCAGCGTCGGCCTCATGGGTGCCATGGCGGACGCTGCGTTGGCCGAGGGTGGTGAGGTGACCGGCGTTATTCCTGACTCGCTCATGGACCGGGAGCCAGGCCACCCCGGCCTGACGGAGCTTCATGTGGTGGCCTCCATGCACCAGCGCAAAGCGATCATGACCGAGCTGGCGGATGGTTTCATCGCTCTTCCCGGTGGGCTCGGCACGTTGGATGAGCTGTTCGAGATTCTCACCTGGGCTCAGCTTGGCCTGCACTGCAAGCCTTGCGGCGTGCTCAATGTAAAGCACTATTATGCCCCACTGGTGCGTCTCCTTGACCATGCGGTAGAAGCCGGTTTCGTGCGGCCGCAGCACCGTGGGATATTGATAGTGGAGGCCGATCCGGAGGTGCTGCTGGTGCGTTTCGAGGAGCATATCGCTGCGTTCGAGTTGAGACGGATCGGCCGGAGCGATCTCTGAGGCGTTCCGGATAGCCTTAACCGGAGGGGCAAGAGCGTGGCAGGTGATGGTTTATGCACTCGGGTGCGCTCCCCTGTGCCCCCGGCGGCATTCAAATCAGCGCCGTGCAGGGACGGGAGCAGGCCCGCCATAAAAAGCGCCCCGGTTAAGGCGGCTTTTTCGTGCCGGCGGGCCCAGCTGTCATCGCTTATCGGGTTGAACACGATTTTTGCCGGTCAGCGCGCCGAGGAAGGCGGTGATATCGGCGACTTTCCGGTCGGGCAGTTCGAGCCCCAGTTGCAGCCAGGCCATTCGGCTTACTGCCTCCGTAAGGTTGGCTACCGCCCCATCGTGGAAATAAGGCGCGGTAATCGCCACGTTACGCAGCATCGGTACCTTGAATAGGTATTTATCGCGCTCGTTGCCCGTCACTTCGTAGCGCCCGAGGTCCGTTTCATTGCTGTACGAGTGCACCACCCCCATCTTCTGGTAGTCCATACCGCCGAGCAACGGACCGTTGTGGCAGGCGGCGCAGCCGCTGGCCATGAAGGTTTCCAGCCCTTTGCGTTCCTGCTTCGTCAGGGCCCGGTCGTCACCGTTGAGAAAATCATCGAAACGATCATGCGTGACTAGCGTGCGTTCAAATGCGGCGATCGCCTTGGCTACATTGTCGTAGGTTACCGAATTGGTGGTATTCGGAAAGGCCTGCTTGAAGGCAGCGAAGTATTCCTTGTTACCGCTGATACGCTTGATTACGGTGCTCTCATCCGGCATGGCCATTTCCACTGGATTGAGAATCGGTCCTTTGGCCTGTGCCTCCAGCGTTGGAGCGCGACCGTCCCAGAATTGAGCGAATTGGAAGCCGGCATTCAAAACGGTGGGCGCATTGCGAGTGCCCGGCTCGCCGTGTGCACCCAGTGAGGTCGGCGTGGGGCGAACGTCGGCGCCACCTAGGCCTTTGTCTATGCGATGGCAGGTGTTGCAGGATTGGGAGCCATTGATTGATAACTGCTTATCGAAATACAGGCGCTTACCCAATTCGATTAGCGCGGGAGTGTCTTGGTCCGCCCCGGGCATGGTCTTAGGGAGCGTGTCGAATACGGCCTTGGCCCGGTTACGCAAATCCGCCAAGTCCGCCGCTAACGCGCCGGTTGTGCTCAGTGCCACAGCGGCAAGCAGAATCCAACACATTTTCATTGGGTTATCTCCTTATATAGAACGCAGGATGGCGAACCCGTATTCGTGATCTCTGATTCATTGTCAGCCAAGGCTTTCGTCAGTGCTGAAATCGAAAACGCCTTACCCTATTTTTATCTGAAGCTATACGCCAAGTGCGCCTATCATTGAAAGTGTGTCCCGTCCCTGTGTGTTGGGCGCGCGCCGGCTGAATTTAGCAGAGGGTCCATGGGCTGGCCACTATGGATACACTACCTGTCATGGCGCGCACATCCAAAGTCCCCTACAGACCGGCTCCGTCGCGTTATCTGTCGACACGCAGTGCCCGCGCCGGTTAGCTGAAGCGCTTATCCAAGGTTGCAAAAGAGAGTATGCGTGCAGCATTATCTAAAGCCCTGTTTTAGTTGCCGGCAGGTGTCGTTTGGGTCGGCGGCGATGAAGTACGGTCATCTCTTCGATATTCGGTGCGCGCTTGTGTCGCCTCCGCGGCCAGTGAGGTTTTGCAATGTCTGAACAAGAGACGGCTTCTGGACTGCGTTACGAGGACTTGGCAATCGGCAAAGGGAAAAAAGCAACCGGTCGCGGTGAGACCGTGTTTGTTCACTATACCGGCTGGTTAGAAGACGGCACCCGGTTCGATTCAAGCCATGATCGTGGTGAGCCGCTTGAGTTCTCCCTGGGCGCCGGTTTAGTGATTCCCGGCTGGGAGGAGGGCATTATCGGGATGCGGGCTGGTGGGAGGAGAAAATTGACAGTGCCCCCCGAACTCGGCTATGGCGCCCGTGGCGCCGGTACTGTGATTCCACCCAACGCCCACTTGACCTTTGAGATCGAGCTGTTGGATGTAATGGGAAAATTCTGAATCCCGGTTCAGGCCCTGTTATTGTGCGGCACGTAGGGAAGAAGGTAACAGGTGATTGTTTTGATTGGTGGGCCGTCTAGGATTCGAACCTAGGACCAGCGGATTAAAAGTCCGATGCTCTACCAGCTGAGCTAACGGCCCATTGCGGAAAGGAATCTTATAGTACCGAACCAACCGCCTGTTAACAATCATTAGCCCTTTCCTCCCGGTGCTGTGCTAAAAATCGAATGCCGGGTTGATAGCGGGTGGGGTCGGTCAGTCCGGCCTGCCGAAAACCCTTGGCCCGGTAATAACAGGCATCACAGCGACCGCAGGCACGGCCGAAGGGATCGGCATCGTAGCAGGATACGGTGACTGAGTAGTCCACTCCGAGCCGAGCGCCGCACTGGATGATCTCGGCTTTGGTGAGCCGGATCAGGGGGGCGCTTACGCGGTAGCGGCTCCCGTCCTCTACCGCCGATTTAGTGGCGAGATTTGCCATGTGTTCGAAAGCCGCGATGAACTCGGGCCGGCAGTCTGGGTAGCCGGAGTAGTCGATGGCGTTGACGCCGATAAAAATATCATGCGCTTGCAATACTTCCGCATAAGCGAGCGCATAGGCCAAAAAGATGGTGTTGCGGGCCGGGACATAGGTCGTTGGTATGCCCTTGCTTGGGGGCTCCGGTAGCGGGCAAGCGGCATTGGTCAGGGCCGATCCGCCTAGGTCATCGAGCCCAATTCGCAGAATTCGGTGTCCGGCCACGCCCATGGCCTTGGCAATGGCTGTACCGGCCGAGAGCTCGGCCGTATGACGTTGGCCGTAGTCGAAGGAAAGAGCGAAGCAGCAAAAACCTTCTGCTTGGGCAAGAGCAAGCGTTGTGGCAGAGTCGAGCCCACCAGAGAGCAGCACCACAGCCCGAGATTGGCGCTCGTTCATGCTCAGCGCCCCGGCTGATCGCCCCAGAGGTATTTATGGAGTTGGATCTGCAGCCGCACGTTGAGGCGGTCGGCGAGTATCCAGTCGGCCAGCAGCCGCGACGAGAGTTCACCGTAACTCGCCGAGAAGAAAACCGTCCAACGCTCACCGAGCTTCAGTTCATTCACCTTGACGCGTGCCCAATCATAATCCTGCCGGTTGCAGATAACGAATTTCAACTCATCGTGGGGTCGCAGATAGTTTAGATTTTCCCAACGGTTGCGCCGTACTTCTCCGGAAGCGGGGGTCTTGAGATCCATTACCTTGACGACCCGCGGGTCGACCGCTTGCACATCAAAGGCACCGCTGGTCTCGAGTGAAACCCGATAGCCTCGGTCACACAGTAAGCCCAGCAAAGTCAGACAGCCTCTCTGAGCCAGCGGTTCGCCTCCGGTGACCGTGACGAATTTTGCCGTGTGCTCCCCAACCCGCTCGAGAATTCGTATGATGCTCATCTTCTCGCCGCCGTGAAAGGCATAGGCTGTGTCGCAGTACTGGCAGCGCAGGGGGCAGCCGGTGAGACGCACAAACACGGTGGGGGCGCCGACAGTGCTTGCCTCACCCTGGAGGGAATAGAAGATCTCGGTCACGCGCAGCGCGTCCGGCCGCGGCTGCATGGCTACGCTCGGCATAACGCTTATTATACACCTTCCCTATTGGTGAACCGGGAGCGGCGCGATCGCCTACTGCCGCTCGTTGCCGATAAGCCGTAGGCGCTGCTGCGCGAGATTCGCAGCGGTTGAGTTCGGGTAGCGCTGTATAACCTCGCCAAGCGTTTTTCGGGCACGGTCGAGCTTACCTTGCTCGTGTTGAATGAAGCCGATCTTGAGCTGCGCACCGGGGCGCTTGCCACTGTGGGGAAAATCGTCTAATAGCTTTTGGAACTGCTCCTTGGCCTGATCAAAGTGCCGTTCCACATAGTAGGATTCAGCTAACCAGTAGCGCGCATTATCGGCATATTGGCTGTCGGGGTAATGGCGCAGGAACTCGTGGAATTCCTGCTGTGAGCGTGCATACTGACCGTCTCTAAGTGTATTGAAGGCTCGCTCGTATGCTGTTTGCTCTTTGGTAGAGTCAGTGGCGTTGCTGCTTTGTCTCGTCGTTTGGTCTCTGCCGGTTGCCTGGTCCTTTTTCTGCCGCGCGCCTCCGTTTGAGGGCGTGCCGTGGTCGGTGGCTCCATCGGCTGAATGGCGCTTATCTCCAGGCGCTTGTTTGGGTGCTTTTGCAGCGGACGGGTCGGTGCCGCTTTGTTCCAGTTCGCGCAAACGGCTATCCACATCCGAGTAGATGTCGCGCTGACGTCCTTTGATCTCCTGGAATTGGCGCTGCATTTTTTCAATCTCGCCACGCAGATTTTGCATTTGCTGGCGCAGAGCTTCCATCTGATTGGCCATTTCGCCTAGCGCGGCGCTATCGAGCTTGTGCTCGACAAGTGTCAATCTTTTATCAAGGCTCCCCCGGCTCTGCGCGAGGCCGGTTCCAGTCATCGCGAGCAGTATCATAAGAGTACTGCCGGCATACCAAGAGTGTCTGATTGATCTGTTCATGACTATTGGCGGTACACGATCAAGGCGCGGCGGTTTTTGGTCAAAGCGGCTTCAGTGTGCCCTGGGTCCAACGGTTTTTCCTCTCCATAGCTAACGGTGCTTATTTGTTCCTTGGCCGCTCCGTTGAGCTCGAGAATTCGCTGCACCGCTTTGGCGCGGCGCTCACCCAAAGCCAGATTGTATTCACGTGAACCACGCTCGTCGGTATGGCCTTCGATAGCCACTTGGTTCTCGGGGTGGGTGGCGAGATACTCACCGTGAGCCTTGAGGATTGGCATGTACTCCGCTTTGACGACATTGCTGTCGAAATCGAAGTAGACGACCCGTTTGGCGAGCGGGCTGGCCGGATCCTGCAACTCTGTGCCCTGGAAGGGTTGGGCGCCTCGAGCGCCTCTGGTTGCGATACCCGACCCGTCAGTGGCGGATGCGCCATCCCGTTCGTTCATGGAGGGGCCTCCTGTGGCCAGCTCGTTATCTGTGGTGGCGCAACCACTCAATATGAGTGATAAAACCAGGAACGGGGCAGCCATCTGGAATTTTAACCGGCACATTATCTTCTCCTTTGATTGTGCTTCAGAGCGATCCAAGCATGCGATTCGGCTCACAAAGGCGACCACGTGGGCTCCTGTACAGCGTTGCTGAATGCCCCCAGACGCTTATGGGCTCGGCCGTAAATGGAAACCGTCGCTAATTCGGATTTGCCACCGCGCACACTGCTGTACAGTAACGTGGCGCCGTTCGGCGCAAAGCTCGGTGACTCATCAAGTGGCCCATCTGTTAGCACACGTGTCAGTCGAGTCTGTAGGTCCAATACGGCGATCTTGAATTTGCCATCCTCGCGGTGTACCAGTGCCAACAGGCGACCATCGGGTGAGAGAGCAGGGCGGGCATTATAGTTTCCCTCGAAAGTCAATCGCTCGGCTTCCCCCCCAGCGCTTGGAAGCCGATAGATTTGCGGGCTGCCGCCCCGATCCGAAGTAAAAATGATTTGCTGGCCGTTCGGCGTCCATACTGGCTCGGTGTCTATGCTCGAATTGTGTGTGATCTGCCGTAGGTTTGCGCTCGCAAGATCCAGAACATAAATCTCCGGGTTCCCGTCTTTGGAGAGCGTCAGCGCCAACCGGTTGCCCTGCGGAGACCAGGCCGGAGCGCTGTTGATGCCGTCGAACGAAGCCACCGTGCGGCGTTTGCCGCTCGCCACTTCCTGTACATAGACTTCGGAGCGTCCATTTTCGAACGATACATAACCAATCCGTTGCCGATCCGGTGACCAGGCCGGTGACATGATAGGAGCATTGGAGGTTAAAATAATCTGTGGATTATAGCCATCGGCGTCGGCAACCACGAGCTTGTGAACCGTTTGGCCGGCGTTGCGCTCGATTTCCACATAGGCGATCTGAGTGTTGAAGCCGCCAGGGCGGCCGAACAGGCTTTGAAAAATAGTATCGCTGATGGTATGTCCCAGCGTGCGCAACGCAGTGGGCTGTACGCGATAGCGTTTGCCCACCAGCCGGCTCGCCGTGTAAACATCCAGTAGCTCGAAGCTTACCTGATAGCCGTGATAGCCGCCATCTGGGTCCGATGCCAGAGCGCCCACTACTAAATTGTCGACCCCCAGTGCTCGCCAGTTCTGGAAACGCACCTCTTCCAGCGTGGCGGGCTGGGCGATGAGATCCTTTCGAGACAGTGGTTGCAGCAGCCCCGTCCGGTAGAGATCATCCCGGATGATGGTAATGATTTCTTCGGGCGGGTCCGCTGCACCGTTTTCGACCCGGAAGGGGATAAGGGCGATCGGTAAGGCCCCTTCGGCCCCTCCCGTGATCTGTATGGTCAGCTGCGCCGGCACTTGAGTGGCTACCAATAGCATCAGCAAACCGACGACAAGTCTCCGCATGAGCTTCATGAAGCGATACCTAGGAGCTTGGTTGAAATTCGAAACTTAGGTCACGAAACGCAGCGGCGATGTCGGGATCGTTTGGCACGGGAAGCGGTGAGGCTTTACGCACGGCGATTTCGGCGGAGTGGTCGAATGCGGGGTTGCCACTTGATTGCACCACCCGCGCATTCAATACGATTCCACCCGCGCCCATGCGCACATGGATCACACAGGACAGCCCCTGGGGCGTGCCAACCGGGCGTAGCCAGTTTTGTGCTACGTTGCGCTGTATTGCCGGAATGTAATCGTTCTTAGCCGCAGCCACCTTGCGGGCATGCGCGCGGGCGGCGGCCTCTTCGGCCAGCTTGCGTTCCATGGCTGCCTCGCGGCGCTGCTCTTCCCGCTGTTTTTCCAGGCGGGCGAGACGTTGTTGCTCAGCCTTGCGTTTGCGCTCAGCCTCGGCTGCGGCCTGGCGGGCTTTTTCCTGCTCCTGGCGGCGTCGCTCTTTTGCCTCTGCCTCGGTTTTAGCCTGCTGCTTGTGCTGCTCGGCCAATCGCTGTTCTGCTCTCGCGCGCTGCGCTTTGAGCTTGGCAAGCCGTTGTTGTTCGGCCTCATGCTGTGCCGCCAACGAGTCCCGTTGCTGTTGGAGCTGCTTGCGCTGTTTCTCGAGTTCGGTCAGTGCGCGCTGCTGCTGCTCGAGCTGGCGAGTCTGCTTCTCCAACTGCGCCACCTCCTGGGTCTTGCTGGTTTGTTGCTTTTGGTTCTGAGTCTGCATACGTTGGATTTCTGCCTGTACTGCCTGCTCGTCAATCGCAACGGCCTGAATGGCTTGCGAGCGAGGCATCGGTGGCGGTGAAGGCGAGAAGGCGAAACTTAGAACCAGCAACAACAGCACAATGGCGTGCAGTGCCAGGGAACAGCCGATATAGAGCCAAGTACGCGCGCGGTTACCCATCAGCGCTCCATGGGGGGGTGCGTCATGAGCCCGACCCGAGCGACTCCGGCCTGCTGCAATCGGGCCATCATGGCCACGATTTTGCCGTACGCCACCTGCTCATCGCCGCGGATCAGAACCTGGGTTTTAGGTCGCTGACGCATAACGGCGGCGACCTTCGTCAGCATGCTCATGGCGGTCAGTGCGGCCTTGGGGTTTTTACCGATATTGAGGTAGTAGTTGCCGTTGCGATCCAGCTCAACGATGAGCGGCTCATCTTGTTGAGGTGGTATCGGCTCGGCGTTGGCTTGTGGCAGGTTCACCTCCACCCCTTGGTAGAGCAACGGGGCCGTGACCATGAAAATGACCAGCAATACGAGAGAGACGTCGATATAGGGTACGACGTTAATCTCGGCCAGTACGCGGCGGCGATAACGCCGCGGGTTCACTGCAGTCGAGCCTCGCACCCGGCGATCTCCTCAGTTTACTCCGCCGGTGCGGCTTTGGTGGCCAGAGGCGGGCTGTGCACATGGCGTTGGAGAATGCTCGCGAACTCCTCCATGAAGATCTCGTAGTGATTGGTGAGCCGCTCGATCTGGCTCGCGTAGCGATTGTAGGCGATCACGGCCGGGATCGCGGCGAAAAGTCCCATCGCTGTTGCTACTAGAGCCTCGGCTATACCAGGCGCGACGGTGGTGAGTGTTGCCTGTTGCATGTTGCCGAGGGCGAGGAAGGCGTTCATGATGCCCCATACCGTACCGAACAGGCCGATATAAGGGCTGGTCGAGCCGACCGTAGCGAGGAACGGGATATAGCTCTCAAGGATATCGATTTCGCGTTGCAAAGATACGCGCATAGCCCGGTGAGATGCATCCACGACGGATTCGGGATTGCTGCCTTGTTTGCGCATGCGGGTGAACTCGCGGAAGCCAGCCCGAAATATACGCTCCAGTCCTCCCGTCTGCTCATGGGGCTGACTCACTTGGGCATAGATCTCCGCAAGGTTGCCTCCTGACCAGAAGCGATCCTCGAACGCATTCGCTCCACTTTGTGCTTGGCCTATTGTCTGCCATTTTCGGAAGATCAAGGCCCACGAACTGATCGATGCGCTGAGCAGAATCAGCAAGACAAACTGCACGATGAGACTCGCATTCAGGACCAAACCGGCTATGGAAAGGTCAACCGACATTGATTAGCTCCGCAACGATGGCGCTGGGTATGGGCCGTGGCCGGAGATTCTGACCGTCGACGCAGACGATCTCGATATCCGCCCGGCATAAAACCCCCTTCTCTCCGCTACCGCTTTGCACTTGCCGGATGTGCTGCGCGAAACGCAAGCCGACGCGGCGGTGGTGGACTGCCGAGGTGTCGACAGCCAGCTGATCATTGAAGAAGGCGGGCTTTTGAAACTCGATTCGCACAGATCGGACCGTAAACAAAACGCCGAGTTCACGGCGTAGCCAGTCCTGTTCAAAGCCAAGGGCCCGCAGCCACTCGGTGCGAGCCCGCTCCATGAACCTTAGGTAGCTGGTGTGGTATACCACGCCGCCACTGTCGGTATCCTCGTAGTAGACCCGAATTGGCCATTGAAACACGCCGCCTCCAACGGGTACAGCTACGTCGTTCATATTTTGTATCCGCGTTCGCATTCACCATTTTAAAAAAACCGAGCCAATGTAGCTATCCGGTTGTGTCTGGGCAAGCCGTACGATTTGTGATTCCCTGGCGGCACAGCCGGAATGTCACGCAATGCGTTGATTTTTTTTGCAAAAACAGTCCTGTTCGTAGCCGAATGATGGATGCAATAGACCCACCTGCCTGATTACACGGATCGTTTGATCTCGTTTGTTAAGCACAGCGCGCGGCCTTGGTGCGCCGGGCGGTTCGAGCGGAAGCCGTAGCTGTGTGGATAGCAATCGTCTGCCGTTGCAGGCCCGTGCAAGCTATGCGAAGGTGAGGCCCCGCGGAGAGGACAGCGTGACATCTGCCAAGCTATCGCGATATTTGACGACTCTGGCTTTGTCCGGTTTGTTCCTATTCGGGGAAGTTGCGCCGGCCCGTCAGCCCAGCGGGCAGTGGGGATTATGCGGCGGTCCATTGACGCCTCCGCCGCTTGGTGACCCAGGTCTTCGCAACGCACCGAATACCGCGCTGCACATCGAAGCCGACACGGCCCGCCATGACGTGCGCAGCGGCGAGTATACATTGCTCGGCCGGCCGGTGATCACCCGGGCCGATCAGCGCCTTAAAGCCGATCGCATGCATTACAACGCGCAGACCGGGCGCGTCGATGCCGAAGGCGACGTCTATTATCAGCAATCCGGCGCGACCGTTGCGGGCGAGCGCGGGCACTTCAATCTCAACACCAATTCCGGTGAATTCACTCAACTGCGTTACCGAATCGAAGAAGGGCATATGCACGGCGATGCCACTCGCGCAGAAATAGAGAATCCGGATCGCACGAGCTACCAAGATGCCCGCTTCAGCACTTGTCGACCCGGCAAGGAGGATTGGTGGCTGCACAGCGGTTCACTCACCATTGACAAGCTCGAGCATCGGGGTACTGCGCGCAATGTTTGGCTCAGCTTCCACGGCATACCGTTCGCCTATACACCGTACTTGAGCTTTCCGGTGGGAGAAAAGCGCAAAACCGGTTTTCTGATGCCTGCCATCGGCAGCTCCAGCCAGGGTGGGTTACAGTTCGGAGTGCCGTGGTATTGGAATATCGCGCCCAATTACGACGCCACCTTTACTCCGACGGTCTTTGCCAAACGCGGTCTACGGTTCGGCACCGAGTTTCGCTACCTGTTGCCGAGCGCGAACGGGCGCAGCCAATTCGATTTTCTACCCAACGATATGGCTGTCGGTAAAAACCGCTGGCTGCTCGATCTCGACCATGCTTTGCATGCGGGGCGGCATTTGCGGGCTCGCCTCGATGTGAACCGTGTCAGCGACAAGCAATACCTCAACGACTTCAGTACCAATCTGCAACAGAGCTCTAACATCGCGCTTCCAAGTCGCGTCGATGCGGCTCTGAGCTTCCGCGACTGGAGCCTGAGCGTACAAGCGCAAAGTTGGCAGACGATCGCGCAGAATTTTGCGCCGCGCAATGAGCCGTTTTCGACCGTGCCGAGCATTCGCTTTGATTATTCCCCCGGTTCGGTAGAGCTGCCGGTGCGGTTTCGGCTCGCCACGGAGGCGGTGCGTTTCCAACACTCCAAGCCGGACGTGCTCGATACCGGCTATCGTTTTGATGTCATACCTGAGCTCAGCATGCCATTTAGAACACTCGGTTATTTTATCGAACCTGCTATTGCCTACCGTTATACGGCCTATCGTCTCGATCGGCCGGATCCGACATTGCCGCAGAGTCCGTCACGGAGCTTGCCCATCTACAGCCTAGATAGCGGGCTGTTTCTGGAGCGCGGGCTCAAGCTGTTCGGCAACGCTCTTACCCAGACCCTGGAGCCGAGGCTGTATTACTTGTATGTGGCCAGGCGTAACCAGGACGATTTGCCGGTGTTCGAAACGACTCAGGCCACCTTTACCTTCTCGCAGCTCTTCGAGGCGAACCGTTTCACCGGTCCCGACCGGATGGGCGACGCCAACCAGCTCACTGCGGCTATGACTAGCCGAGTGCTCTCGGATGCTTCCGGCTTCGAGTACTTGCGTTTTTCCATCGGTCAGATCTTTTATTTCCGTGATCGTCAGGTCGCCCTACCGGGAAGGAGCGAAGAGTCAGCCCACAGCTCGGATTACATCACGGAGCTGCGCGCCGGGGTGCCGGGGTTGATGAACGCCTGGGTGGATTACCGCTGGGATCCTGACGGGACAAGCAACCAAAGGCTAACTTCGCAGCTCCAAATCTTGGGGGGAGGGGGGAGAGTACTCAATCTCGCCTACCGCCGGCAGGAAAACAATGGCTTGAAGGTTCTTTCGGAGGCGGAAGGTAGCCTTGCCTTTCCAATCGGGGCACACTGGCAGGCCGTCGGTGGTTGGAATTACTCGTTCCTGGATAGCCGAACTCAGGAACGTTTTGCCGGTCTGGAGTTCAACAGTTGCTGTTATGCCGTTCGTGGGCTGTTTCGGCAGTTCCAGGCAAATCGCAGCCGCGTCTCCAGGCAGCAGCAAACCGGCTCCGCGGAACTGCAAACCGGGTTTTTACTGCAGTTCGAACTCAAAGGGCTGGGGGCGTTGGGGGATGAGATTCCGAAGTTCCTGCGCAAGACCATCCCGGGCTTCCGCTCCTCATCCTGAGTCGATAGTCTTAATATCCAGTTGTTGTTAAGAAAATGTGTGGAATTTCGTGGCGCGGCCGTCGTTGTCTGCTTAACCTTGTGATTGAATTCGTTCATTGACTGCAAACCGGCGCTGCGGGACAGCGGAGGCGTTTGCTCGCAGTGCCCCCCCATCAAGCGTGGTCCCGGAGAAATGGTGCCGATGAAGATGCGTGCGCGCGCGATCATTATATTCCTCGCCCTGGTCGTGCTCATCGAGCCGAGGGCGCCCCTCCAAGCGGCGCAGGTTCTCGATCGTATCGTTGCAGTTGTCAACGACAGCGTAGTGCTGCAGTCCGAGCTCAAAGAAGAGCTTATCGCCGTGCGCCGACAGCTTCGGCGCCAGGATATGCAGCTGCCGGATCCTCAAAACTTGCAGCATCAAGTGCTCGAACAGCTCATTTTGGAAAAACTGCAGTTGGATGCTGCCTCCCGTGCTGGAATTTCCGTAGACGACGCTACCCTGGATGCCGCCGTGCGCCGTGTCGCGGAGCGGAATCAGCTGACGCTCTCACAGTTTAGAGATGCGCTAGCGGCCGAGGCGATCAGCTGGGAAGACTTTCGTGACAAGCTGCGTGATCAGATCATCATTTCTCGGTTGCGGCACCAGGTGATGCAGAGCCGAATCAATGTCACCCCTCAGGAGATCGCCCAGTTCGTAGCGCAGCAACGCGGCGGACAGTCTGCTGAGTACCATTTGGGCCATATTTTGGTTGCTTTGCCGGATGCCGCCTCACCACGAACCATCGCCGAAGCTCGCGACAAGGCCGAGCGGATCCACCGGCAGCTGGAGCAGGAGGCGAGTTTCGAGACCCTGGCGGCTTCTTACTCTGATAGCCAAACAGCCCTGCAAGGAGGTGATCTCGGTTGGCGCAAGCAAGGCGAGCTACCCACGCTCATAGCCGAGCTGATCGGCGAGTTGTCGGTGGGCAAGATTACCCCGGTACTGCGCAACCCAAGTGGTTTTCATATCTTCAAGCTGCTCGCTCGGCGCGAGGGTGAGCGCCACATCATTACGCAAACCCACGCCCGGCATATTCTGATCGAGACGAATGCGATCGTAAGCGATCGGGACGCGCGCCGCCGCCTTGAATCCCTGCGCAAGCGAATCGAAAATGGAGACTCTTTTGCGGCTCTAGCCAAGGCGAATTCGGACGACTCGACCTCCGCGTTCCAAGGCGGCGACCTCGGTTGGATCGATCCTGGCCGTATGGTTGACACCTTCGAGCAGGTGATGGACAGTCTGCAGCCGGACGAGATCAGTCAGCCATTCCGTACGCGCTACGGGTGGCACATCGTGCAGGTTTTGAGTCGGCGCAAGCAAGATACCACGGAGGCCTATCGCCGAGAGCAAGCAGCCCAACAGATCCAAAACCGTAAGCTGCAGGATGAGACTCAGCTATGGCTGCGACAGCTCCGTGAAGAGGCGTACGTCGATATCCGGCTGCAGAGCTGAGCAACCATAGCGATGGACCAACGTGACCGCTGCCCCCGCATTGTATTGACTACTGGTGAGCCGGCGGGAATCGGGCCGGATCTCACCGCGATGCTCGCCCAGCGGCCGCCGCCGGCTTGCCAGCTGGTAGCGGTAGGGGACCCGACACTACTCAGCCAGCGGGCGAAGGCGATTGGCTTGCGCCTGGAGACACGGATCTTTCGATCCGATGGTGTGGTGGCGGATCGCCAAGGCCAGATCAGCGTGCTGCCGGTCAAGCTGCGCTCTGCAGTAACCCCGGGACGGCTCGCTCCAGCCAATGCCCACTATGTACTCGAGACACTTGAGCGCGCGGGCCGTGGCTGCCTGGAGGGCTTCTTTGACGCAGTGGTTACGGCGCCGGTTCATAAAGGCATCATCAACCGGGCCGGTGTATCATTCAGTGGCCATACGGAGTTTTTTGCCGAGCTGGCCGGGGCGACCCAGCCGGTAATGCTGCTGGTGGCGGGGCGACTGCGCGTGGCGCTGGTCACCACTCATCTGCCGCTGCGAGATGTGGGGGATGCGATTACCGAGCCGCATCTGGAGCGAACCGCCCGTACTCTGGAGCGGGAATTGCGTGTTCGCTTCGGCATCGAGAGACCGCACATTCTAGTGGCCGGCCTCAATCCGCACGCAGGTGAGCACGGTTATCTAGGGCACGAGGAGATCGAGGTCATTCAACCCGTGTTGGCGCGGTTGCGCGCGGAGGGTTTGGATTTCGAAGGACCATTGCCGGCGGATACCCTGTTCACGCCGCGGCGCCTCGAGGCGGCCGATGCCGTGCTCGCGATGTACCACGATCAGGGTTTACCCGTGCTCAAGTATGCCGGCTTTGGGCGCGCCGTGAACATTACCTTAGGGCTACCGATCGTGCGCACCTCGGTGGATCATGGCACCGCACTCGATTTGGCGGGCACCGGCCAGGCGGAGGAGGGCAGCCTGCGCGAGGCGGTGCGCATCGCCAGTGAGTTGGCGCGGCTTCAGCGCGCCGCTCAACCTCGCTATTCGTCCCCATGAGCCGGCATCGCGCGCGCCGGCGTTTTGGGCAGAATTTTCTGCATGATCCAGGTATCCTGCGCCGGATGGTCGACTCCATCGATCCGCGCCCAGGACAATGTTGCATCGAGATCGGTTCGGGCTTGGGTGCGCTTACTCGACCGCTGCTGGAGCGCGCGCACGCGCTGGTGGCCATTGAGCTCGACCGCGATTTGATCGAACCCCTCCGGCGCCGCTGTGATGGTGCCGGAGAGCTCGAAATTATCCAGGCCGATGCGCTCAGTTTGGATTTTGCTTGCTTTCGTCGGGGCCCCGAAAAGCTGCGAGTAATCGGTAACCTACCTTACAATATCGCTACACCCTTGTTGTTTCATGTCACTGGCTTCGCAGAACACCTGGAAGATGCCCATTTTCTGCTGCAAAAAGAGGTGGTGGAGCGAATGGCAGCCGCTGTCGGTCAGGCCAGCTATGGCAGGCTCTCGGTTATGATTCAATACCGTTGTCGAGTCGAGCCCCTGTTCGATGTCTTGCCCAACGCGTTTCGTCCCGTTCCCAAGGTGACTTCCAGTTGGGTTCGCCTGACGCCCTTGGCCAGGTCACCCCGTGCGAGATGGGATGAGGAATCCCGTTTGGCCGAGATCACAGCACGGGCATTCGGCCAGCGGCGCAAAACTCTGCGCAACGCCCTGCGGGGAATGCTCTCGGAGCAGCAGATCAAAGCCGCCGGCATCGAGCCTTCGGCCCGCGCCGAAGCAATCGACCTCGATCATTATCTGCGGTTGGCCGAAGTGGTGGCGAAGCGAGGCCGGGGGAAATGCGCCCTAAGGAACCTCTGATCAATTACCTTCTCGTCATTCCGGCTTAAGCTGTTCAAATCTGTAGGAACGGATAGCTTAAGCCGGCCCGGCGGGTGCAAATCAAGGAGGGTTTGCATAAATCCAGTAAAATCAATAACCCGGACACCGGCTTTCACCGGTGTGACGAATAAATCGGATGCTCCCTAAGGGCATAACGGTTTGGGTGTTTGTATCAAAAAACCTCTCTTCCTACGTATACGAGACTCAGCGTCAATCGAAAGCCTCGCGCGAGGCCCTCAATGCTTGCCGAGGCGGGGCGGGGCGGGGCGCGGCGAGGACCTGGAGACGCGCTCATAGGCCTTGTGGCATGTTAAATTGGATTCGGCTTGGACTACCTATTCAGAAATACGGCAGCAAAAGCGTAATCGCCATAGCGATGACAACCGTTACGGCCAATGATGTCATGAGGTCCGGTTTGCGAAATCGTCGCGGGGTGCCGATCATGTGGTTTCCTTCTCTGGCTTCAATGTCCGCTTCATTCAACTTTTTATTATGTCCTACTACCCAACAGGTTCGGGGTAAGCAAGCGCAGGACCGCCGGCGAGAGGCTCCTAAATACCACAACGAGGCGACCCAACTTGCCAGGCGCAGCACATAATGCGAAATCTGAACGGTTTTCGCTGTCAGCGTGCAACGCTAATATTGGCTATTCGTGCAAACTTTGACGAAGGTGGTGATTTTGTGACCGATCGGGGGCGCTATGCTGTGGACGTTAAAGTGGATGCCGTCTATCTGCCGACGCAGTCCAATCCGACGGAGCGACGTTATGCTTTTGCGTATACGGTGGTCATCCGTAATACGGGGGTTGTGGATATAACACTGCTCAGCCGCCATTGGGTCATCACGGACGCCGAGGGTGGAGTGCGCGAGGTGCGGGGCGAGGGCGTGGTTGGCCAGCAACCCCTCATTGCTCCGGGGGAGAGCTTTCAATATACCAGCGGCACTGTGATTGAAACCCCAGTGGGTACTATGCATGGTAGTTATCGTCTGCAGGCCTCGGATGGGGTCGAGTTCGACGCCACAATCGATGCATTTCGCCTGGCCGATCCCCGCACTGTGCATTGAGCGGTTCACGGATTTACTAACGAGTGCCGGGAGCAATTGCAAGTGGCTGTCTACGCCATTGGGGATATTCAAGGATGCTATGAATCCTTGCGTGCTTTGCTCGAGCGCATCGACTTCCAAAGCGCACGCGATCGGCTCTGGTTCACTGGTGACCTGGTAAACAGGGGGCCCCAATCTCTGGAGGTGTTGCGCTATATCCACTCCCTGGGAGAGCGGGCGCAAGTGGTGCTCGGTAATCATGACCTGCATTTGCTTTCCGTATGGGCCGGCCCCGGGGAAATCAAACAAGGCGACAATCTTCGCCCTGTTCTCGAGGCACCCGATAGTGAGGAGCTCATGCACTGGCTGCGGCATCAGCCGCTGCTCTATGAGGAGCCCGGCTCTCCTTACGTTCTGGTGCATGCCGGCATTCTCCCATCCTGGACATTGGCCGAGGCTCGGTCGTGCGCACGTGAGCTTGAGGCCGCGCTGAGGGGACCCGATCTCGGCGATTTCTTCCGGCATATCTATGGTGATCGACCGGTTCGTTGGCAGAATAGTTTAGGGGGCTGGGACCGATTGCGCTTTATCACCAATGCCTTTACCCGCATGCGTTACTGCGCTGCTGACGGGGCGCTGCTGTTCGACTACAAAGGCGCTCCCGAGGCCGCGCCCCCTGGCTATTACCCGTGGTTCGCCATTCCGGGTCGCCGTTTTCAACAGCAAGGAATAACCGTGATCTGCGGTCATTGGTCGACCTTGGGGTTGCGGTGTGAAGCCGGGCTGCTGGCAATCGATACCGGTTGTCTTTGGGGGGGGGAGCTGACGGCAGCCCGTTTGGACGGCGAGCCACAGTTCATATCCATGCCCTGCCAAGCCCGTATGAAACCCGATCGATAAGGGGTTTCTGGATTACCGAATGATTGCATTGATTGTTTACGGCACGCACTGTTTGCCGGTTGCACGGTGATACGGATGGGCACGGCAGGATCGAGACCGCTTACAGACAAGCGCTTTATTAAGCTAAAACAATGGCTTGTTGACGATCTCGGGCTGCACGTGCGCTCACTTGAACCGATCGCCAACGATGCCAGCTTCCGGCGCTATTTTCGGGTGCACTTGGCGAAGACGACATGCATCGTTATGGATGCGCCTCCGGCGCATGAAGATTGTCACGCCTTTGTGGTAGTGGCGAAGCTGCTCCGCCAAGCCGGTGTCAATGCCCCGGCCGTTTTGGAGCAGGAGTGTGCGCAAGGATTGTTGTTGCTCACCGATCTGGGGCGGGAGAGCTATCTCGACGCGATCGATCACACCGATGTCGACGCGCTGTTCACGGATGCAATGGATGCGCTGATCCGCTGGCAGGTGGCGAGCGAACCGGGGCGGTTGCCTTCCTACAGTCAAGATCTGCTGCAACGGGAGCTGGATCTGTTCCCAGACTGGTATCTGGCCCGGCATCTGGGATTAGAGCTCAGCGCCACGGAGCGGGATGGTTGGCAGGAGGTCTGCGCTCGCCTCATCGACAGTGCGCTTGGGCAAGCGGCAGTTTATGTGCATCGCGATTACATGGTGCGCAATCTGATGTACTGCGAGCCTAATCCCGGGGTCATCGATTTCCAGGACGCCGTCTATGGGCCAGTGACCTACGATATCGTCTCGCTGCTGCGGGATGCCTTCGTTTCTTGGGAGTCAAAGCGGGAGGCACGCTGGCTGCGCTATTATCGTAGCCGCGCGCACCTCGAAGGGATTCCAGTAGCGGCCGACGCCGATGAGTTCATACGCCAGTTGGACTGGATGGGCGTTCAGCGTCACCTCAAGGTCATCGGCATTTTCGCCCGTCTGTGCTATCGCGACGGCAAAGCTCGTTACTTGGCCGAGACGCCACGCTTTTTTGGCTACGTGCGCGCGGCGGCAGCGCGTTACTCGGAACTTGGTGGGTTGCTGAAGCTGCTCGATGGCCTGCAGCAGCGGCAGTGCTCGCAAAAGCCGCGGCCATGAGAGCGATGATTCTGGCCGCCGGTCGGGGCGTGCGCATGCGCCCGCTGACGGACCACACTCCCAAACCGATGTTGACGGTCGCCGGCCGGGCTTTGATCGACTACCAGCTGGCGGCGCTTGCGCGCGCCGGTGTGGAACGGGTGGTGGTTAACGTGGCTTGGTTGAGTGCAAAGCTTGTTCACTACCTTGGTGATGGCGCGCGCTGGGGAGTTGAGATCCGGATTTCGGATGAGGGCGAGAATGCATTGGAAACCGGTGGCGGCATACAGCGTGCGCTGCCGCTGCTCGGCGCCGATCCTTTTTGGGTCGTGAACGGGGATATTTGGAGCGATTTCCCGTTGCAGAATTTGCCGACCGAGCCGACTGATTTGGCGCACCTGATTCTAGTGGATAACCCACCCCACCATCCATGCGGCGATTTTGCGCTGATTGGAGATCGCGTGGTCGAGCCGCCTCGTGGCCGGCGCTTGACCTTTGCCGGCATCGGCTGCTACCGACGCGAGCTGTTCGATCGGGCTTGCTCCGGGGCCTTTCGCTTGGCGCCGCTGTTACGCCAGGCCGCTGCGCAGGGGCTGGTGACCGCCGCGCATTATCGAGGTCGATGGCGGGATATCGGTAGCCCGGCGCGGCTTGCGAGTTTGGACGCCGAGCTTCGTACGTCTCGCTCAGAGCGGCGTTGAAGTTGCCGGAGTGCATTTCGATTTTCGGGGCATCCGATGGTGCCGAGCCTGATCATACCCACTCCTTCGGCGTGGGATCAAGGCAAGGCAGATGGCGTGCCCCACCCTGGTATAAAAGTCGGAGCGAGTTCAGTCGTCGACCCAGTGCGAAAGATCCCGTTTCAGCAGCTCCGATAGCTTCATGATTTCGCTGCGGAAAGTCTGCGTCAACTCTTGGCGCATCCGCGAGTCGAGCTTCGGTTGTGGTGCATTGATCGTGTTCCAGTGCTGTAAGCGCTTTTGCGCTCGTTTGAGCAGCGAGCGCTTGCGTTCGCTTTTTGGGGCGTGCGGATACACCCCCCCAACGAACAGGGCGGGTGGCCGTTTTACCAGACGTTGGAGCCATCGGGAACGGTATCTGCGGTTGCTCCTTACCGGGGGGAATACACTGCGGCCATCGTCCTCGGCGCCGATGAAGCGCAGCACTCGCCGGTACGTGGCCGCAGGGTCGCTGATGAAATCATCGAATACAATGACATGGCAACGTTGTCGGCCTGCGAGGTTGAAGAGTTGCTCCAGATAGCTTCCCAGTCGACCGATCTCGGCATACTGCAGATGCCGCGGGTCGCTGCACGTGGAAGGTATCCGGCGGCCTTGGGCGCGTAGGCTCTGTAGCTGCCAGGCCTGACGGAAGTCGCCGACGTTCTCTTGTAAAATATAGAGCAGGCGGGCGTGATATGATTGGAGCATAGCCATCGGCGAGCGCAGCATCACAATGAAGCGCGCGTTTGGGTTGATGCGGAGGATATGCTCGAGGGCGTCTTTCGAGTAAAGATACGATACGGAACCTTCACCGAGAATGTGCTTGTTTTGCCTGCAGTGGCCATAGAAACGTTCGATATAGTCCCGTTGCAGATTTAAGATATCTGAAGCGGCCAGGGGCGAGGTGAAGAAATGTGGCTCCTTGGGGCGCGCGAAGCATATGTGGGGGTGTTTGTTGAGATAACGGCTCATTGCGGTGGTCCCGCAACGGGGCGCGCCTACGATGAAAAATGTCGGCAGTATCCTGACGCCGTGGGTTGGTGGTTGACGATCAAGTCTAGCCATTACAATGAATCATACTAATCTGCTGCGAGCAAGGCGGAATTTCCGCCCTCTCCGGCTTGCTGCCTGAATATACCGATTTATTTAGCTGGAGCCGCCTGCTGCGGCCCGCAGACGGCGGTCGCTGGCGCTCGGCCGTAGGGGAACAATACGTAGCATTCGCGGCTCGCTATGTAAAGCGATCAATTGGTTAGCTTTTAACCGGGGCGGCGCGTGCCGCATTGAGTTCGCACGGCAGTACCCGTGCCACCATCCGCCCCACCGCCTCCGGCGATAGTGTCACACCTTGTTCATGCAGATCCGTCACCGCCAGTCCGGAATAGCCGCATGGGTTGATTCGGCTGAAAGGCTCCAGCTCCATCGCGACATTGAAGGCGAGGCCATGGTAGGTACACCCTCGCCGCACCCGTAGCCCGACGGCCGCAATTTTGGCCTCGCCGACATAGACGCCAGGCGCCTCACGGCGTGCATGCGCGTCGACGCCCTGGCTGGCCAGGATCCGAATTACCGTATTTTCTAGCACCGACACCATGCCCCGCACCCCGATGCCTCGGCGGGGCAAGTCTATCAGTACATAGGCCACCAATTGTCCCGGGCCATGGTAGGTTACCTGGCCGCCCCGATCCACTGCCAATACCGGAATCTCGCGTGGGGTGAGCACATGCCTGCGCTTGCCGTTGATACCGAGGGTGAAAACGGGCGGATGCTCGAGGAGCCACAATTCGTCTTCAGTTTCTGCTCCGCGCGCGGCCGTGAAGGCCTGCATGGCACGCCAGGTTGGTTCGTATTCGACCCGTCCGAGTTCGCGCACGCGCAGTCCCGCCTCTGGCATCGCCGGCAACAAGTTTACCTCTATCATCATACTGCTTGAGTGTAGATGCCCCCGCGCTATTGAAGCATGAGCAAAACCTCGTCCGTCATGCGCCGCCAGATGCTGCCTTCGGAGACGTCCTCGAGTGCCACGAGCGGCTCCGAGGAAATCGTCTGACCGTTGAGCTCTACCTTGACCTTGCCGTGTTGCTCGCCGCGCGTCACTGGCGCCATGAGCAGGTTGTCCACACTCATGGAGGCCTTAAGGTTGTCATACTGCTGCTCGGGGATGGTTACGAAAAGGTCATGGCTCAAGCCAAGCGGCAGCATCTCGACCGCGCCTTTCCATACTCGGGTCTTGGTGAGGCTCTGACCGGCCTGGTACAGGCGGTGGGTTTTAAAGAAGCGGAAGCCGTAATTGAGCAGGGCCTGAGTGTTACTGAGCCGCGCCTCCTCACTGCCTGCGCCCATGACCACGGAGATCAAGCGCATGTTATCGCGCTTGGCGCTGGAGGCAAGGCAATAACCTGCGGTTTCGGTGTGGCCGGTTTTGAGCCCATCCACCGAGGGATCGCGCCAGAGCAGTTTGTTTCGATTGTATTGTTCGATTCCATTGTAGGTGTATTTCTTCTCGGCGAACATGGGGTAATAGTGGGGAAAGTCGCGCATGAGTGCCTGCGCGAGAAGGGCGGTGTCATGCGCCGTCGTGTAGTGCTTCGGGTCCGGCAGTCCGGTGGCGTTGACATAGTGGGTGTGCTTCATGCCCAAAGTGCGGGCGTATTGGTTCATGACCTGCGCGAAGGTCGATTCGTTGCCGGCCACGTGTTCGGCGAGCGCTACGCTGGCGTCGTTGCCGGATTGCACGATCATACCCTGGAGTAACGCTTTGATCGGGACTTTGTCGCCGACCTCGATGAACATACGCGAGCCCGGCTCGCGCCACGCCTTTTCGCTCACGGTGACCTGATCGTCTATCGCAATGTGCTTGGACTTTAGCTCACTGAAGACCACATACGCGGTCATCATCTTGGTCAGGCTCGCCGGATCGTGGCGTTTGTCGACGTCGACGTCGACCAGCACTTGATTGCTGTCATAGTCCATTAGGATATAGCTGTCCGCGCCCAGGGTGGGTGGTGACGGCACGGGAATGGCTTGTGGCTGTGGTGTGGCGGCAGCGGCGATCAGCGCTGAGTTGAGTGCGATTAGGATAATCAATAACCTGATTGCCTGCATAACTTGGTTCGCTGTGTGGAGGTTGCTCGAAGGTTCGTTTGTTGTTTAGCCCGGCGCTTTAGTCCGCGATGATCGGTGTTGAGTGGAAATCCATCGGTTCGGCCCGGTTTTGGATCCCTAAGCAAAGACCGAATCCAGCAATAGGTTGTGGCACTGCGCTAGCGGAGGCAGCCTAATCGTCGCCGCCGCGTGGCGCCGATGATCGAATCGAGGCTAGGGCGAATCGACCATGTGTGCATCGTCGACACCGTAGTCAGCCAATTGGCGGGCGAGCCGGTTGGCCGCTTCGCGGCTGCGCAATGGACCTAGCCTTACCCGGTAGTATTTGTTCCGCCCCCGCTGAATGGGTTCCACTCGCACCGGAGCTGCGAGTTGGCCGGTCTCGAGTTGCCCTTGCAGCCGATAGGCGTTTGTTTGGTCAGAAAATGCTCCCGCTTGAACATAAAATACCGCATTGTGTTGGGCGTCAATGGCACTCACGGGAGAGATTGCGGGCGCCGGAGGGATGGCGTTTGGGTGTCCATTATTCGCCTGCGCTGGCCTGGCGCTTAGGGCACGGATCTCCACCATTGCAATGCCCTTATTGAGCATGTCGAGCTGCTTGGCCGCCGCATAGGAAAGATCGATGATGCGATTGCGCACGAATGGACCTCGATCATTGATGCGCACTATCGCGCGCCGCCCGTTTGTCAGATTGGTTACTTCGATCCGACTGGGGATGGGTAAGCGCTTATGAGCGGCTGTCATGGCATACATATTATAAAGTTCGCCGCTGGAGGTGCGTCGGCCGTGAAATTTGCGGCCATACCAGGAAGCGATACCGTGTTGGACAAAGCCGTCGGCGCTACGCAGGACATGGTAGCGTTGACCGTGCACTACGTAGCTGCTCGCTTTGACACTTGAACGGCTCGACCCGTTTTCAGGGTTGAGGCTGCAGCCGGTAGTGGCCAAACCGAAGAACAAAACGGTCAACCAGCGCGGCGGCCGTGTCATCGGCCCGCCCCATACCGTTGGGTGATTGCTCGGCTCAATTGGTAGACTGCCATGGCATAGAGCGCACTGTGGTTATAGCGCGTGATGACATAGAAGTTGGGCAGTCCAACCCAGTATTCGGGGCCCTCCTTACCCTCGAGAATCACCAGGCCGGCCGGTTGCTCGGCGGGGAGTGTGTGCTTGGGAACCACCCCACGTTTGCGTAGCTCAGCCACGTTGCTATCGGCCTTCAGTTGCGAGGCTGTTTGGCGGTGCCGGAGTTCACCGGCCACACTCGCCGACACGGCCACGCTCTCGCCGTGCCGCCAACCATGCTCTCTGAAGTAGTTGGCCACGCTGCCGATGGCGTCCTCGGGCTGATCCCACAGGTCGCGGTGGCCGTCGCGGTTGAAATCAACGGCATACACACGATAGCTGCTGCTGATGAACTGCGGTATGCCCATGGCCCCGGCGTAGGAGCCTTCGGGCTGGAGCGGGTCGAAGCCTTCTTCCCGGGAGAGCAACAGATATTGTTCCAGCTCGCTTCGGAAGAATTCGCTGCGCGGTGGATAATCGAAGGAGAGCGTGCGCAGGGCGTCGATAACCCGGTGTTTGCCACGGTAGCGACCATAACGGGTTTCAACGCCGAGAATGGCGACAATAATTTGGGGGGGGACTCCATATTGCTGCGCTGCCCGTTCGAGCACGAGTTGGTTTTGCTCCCAGAAGGTCACGCCCTGACGGATTCTGGATTGCTGCAGGAAAATCGGACGGTAACGGTACCAGGGCAGTGCTTCCGCCGGCTTGGCGATCGCAGCCAGGATGTCATCCTGGCGGGCGCTTTGCGCAAGCAGACGCTCGATTTTCCGAGCATCGAAGCCATGCCGGCTGGCCATCTGCTCGGCGAAGCGTTTGAAGGCCCTGCTATCCGAGGTGTTCGTGTCGGCCTGGGTGGTGCTGACCAGGATCGCCCAGATCAGTATGGATAAAAACCCATTCAGGATGTGCGGATAGCATTTTTTTATAGGCAAACCTGTTCTCCTTGCCGCATGACCACCCTGGGTTGCGCAACGAAGTGCAACCCTTGCCGCGTTGGTTCACTACGTTGAGTGCAGTGCGCATTAAGCGCGCTGCGCTGACTGATATCGCCGCAGTCCCTGGTAGCCCCCTCGACATCCCGCGCCGGCTCACGCTACCCACAGCCGTCGATGCGTATGTATGGACATGAGCATACCGAAGGCAGCCAGCAGGGTCACCATGGAGGTTCCGCCATAGCTGATCAGCGGCAGTGGCAGTCCTACCACAGGCAGCAATCCCGATACCATGCCAATGTTCACAAAGAAATAGATGAAGAAGGTCAGCACGATACTGCCGGCAAGCAGCCGGCCATAATTGTCCTGGGCATGCGAGGCGATATGCAGGCCGCGGGCAATCACCATGAAATAGAGCACTAGTAACAGGATGACACCGATGAGCCCGAACTCTTCGGCGAGCACGGCGAAGACGAAATCGGTGTGTTGCTCCGGTAGGAAACTTAGATGCGCTTGGGTTCCGTTGAGCCAGCCTTTGCCGTACAGGCCGCCCGAGCCGATGGCGATCTTCGATTGGATGATGTGATAGCCGGCACCGAGGGGATCGCGCATCGGGTCTAGGAAGGTCAGCACCCGCTCGCGCTGATAATCGTGCAGGAGGAAAAACCATAACAGCGGGGCGCTCGCTGCCACGGTAATGATCATGGTGAAAATCATCCACCAGGCGAGTCCGGCCAGGAAGAGCACGGAGAGGCCGGATAGGGTCACCAGCAAAGCGGTGCCGAGATCGGGTTCGATGGCGATTACCCCTGCCGGTACGGCGATGAGGAGCAGGCTAATAGCAAGACGACCCCGATGTGGGGGCAACTCCCTGGCACCAAGAAATGCACTCAGCATCATGGGCAAGGCGAGCTTCATCATCTCCGAGGGCTGAAAGCGCGCCACTCCCAGATCCAGCCAGCGCTTAGCGCCGCCTCCGGCGACACCGAACAGGAGCACGCTGAACAGTAGCAGCAGGCTAAGTCCATAGAACCAGGGCGCCCAGCGTCGCAGCTGTCTCGGAGGTATTTGCGCGACCGCGAACAGCACGCCGAACGCGATGCCTAGCCGTATCACTTGTTTGTCGACCTGGTCGATCTGCGCTCCAAACGCGCTGTAGAGGACGATCAGGCCAAAGGCCGAGAGCAGCAGCAGTGGCATCAACAAGGTCGGGTCGACATGCAGACGGCGTTGGATGAACGACAGTTGAGTGGTGGCCACGGTCGAATCGGTAGAGTTGAAGCGCACGCCTAGGGCATCCTTCAGGGAGCATCTTATATGGACTCCCCATTTGCAAGATGACGATTTGATCCAACAGCAAGGTTCGGCTGCATCCTTATATTCGGCCTTTTGGTGAGCCTCGTTGAGGGGCTCGGG
>JAGFJL010000010.1 GCA_024102725.1 Nitrococcus mobilis | reverse complement strand
AACAACAGCTTATGGACTGTTTCCACTAAATGCCGACTGGGCAGATGGGACCAGTATTTTCAATCACTTGGGTGACATCGGCGCGGCCTGAATCGACTGGAACAGACTTGTGTGTAATGGAATGGGTTTATGGTATCCGCTATTTAATTTAACTCAGCGACGCCAGAAGGCGGGAAGAAAGAGCACCAGCACGGTGAAAATCTCGAGGCGTCCCATGAGCATGGCCAACGAGAGCAGCCATTTGCCGGTGTCGCTTAGGCTAGCGAAGCTGTCGCTGACTGAACCGAAGGCGATGCCGAGGTTGTTGATGCAGGCGACAACGGCGCTGAAAGCGGTGAGCTGATCGAGGCCGGTGCCAAGGAGTGCCAGCAGAAGGAGTGCGAAAACGCCCATGTAAGTGGCGAAAAAGCCCCATACAGCGGTGGTGATGTGGTCGTCCACGCCGCGATTGCCAAGTTTGACCATGAATTGGCCCTGGGGGTGAATGAGCCGCAACATCTCGCGATAACCCTGTTTGAACATGAGCAGAAAGCGTATTGCCTTGACCCCGCCGGCCGTGGACCCGGCGCAGCCGCCGATGATGCTGATGAGCATCAGCCACACCGGTAGGAAACTTGGCCAAGTAGAATAGTTTGTCGTAGTCAGACCAGTGCTGGTAGAAAAGCTCACTACTTGAAAGGCGCCGTGGCGCAACGCATCCATCAAGGAATTCGTGCCGTAGGCGTATAAAGCGGTGCTGACGACGGCGATGCTCCCCAGGCTGATCAGCAAATAATAAAGAAACTCCGGATCCGTAAGATAAAGGCGCAGGCTGCGCCGGTGCCAGACGCTGAAGTGCAGTGCAAAATTAGCCCCGCCAATGAACATAAACACCATGCCCAACCAGCTGAGCAGGGGTTGCTCGTAATAGGCCATACTGGCGCTGTGCGGCGCAAACCCTCCTGTCGACACGGTGGAGTAGCTGTACGCGATGGCATCGAACAGCGTCATTCCGCCGGCCCAATAAGCCAACGCGCAGGCTACAGTCAGCCCGAGGTAGAGATACCAGAGCGCTTTCGCCGTTTCGGCGATGCGCGGTGTGAGCTTGGCATCCTTGACGGGGCCCGGGGTCTCGGCACGGTAGAGCTGCATACCGCCGATGCCGAGCATGGGGAGGATGGCAACCGCGAGCACGATAATACCCATCCCACCGAGCCAATTGAGCTGCTGGCGGTAATAGAGGATGGAGGGGGGCAGTGCATCGATCTGCGCTAGTACACTCGCACCGGTGGTCGTCAGCCCGGACATGCTCTCGAAGTAGGCATCGGCCAGCGACATATGGGGGTGTTCGGAAAATATCAGCGGCAACGCCGCGCAGCCGGCCAGCACGGCCCAGAACAGGGTGACGATGAAGAAGCCGTCACGCGAGCGCAGATCTCGGTGCCGGGTGCGCATAGGTAACCACAGCCCCGCACCGATTCCGAGAATGGCGAAAAAAGCAATAAGAAAGGAGTCAAGGGCGCCATCTTGCGTCCACAGCGAAATGCTGATGGGCGGCAGCATGGTGGCGCTGAACACCATCATCAGCATTCCGAGGATTCGCTGGATGACATCGAAGTGCATCGATAGCCGGCTCTCAGATGAAGGTCACGCCGACCTGGAACAGCCGCTCCACCTCATCGATTCGGCTTTTGTCCACCAAGAATAAAATGACGTGGTCTTCGGACTCGATGACGGTGTCGTGGTGTGCCATGAGCACTTCCTCGCCACGAACGATCGCCCCGATGGTGGTACCGCGCGGCAGCTTGATCTCCTCGATGCGCCGGCCAACCACCCGAGAGCTGGATGCGTCGCCGTGGGCGACCGCCTCGATCGCCTCGGCCGCGCCGCGGCGCAGGCTGTGCACATTGACCATATCACCACGGCGGATATGCGCGAGCAGGCTGCCGATGGTCGCTTGTTGGGGTGAAAAGGCGATATCGATGCCCTCGGTCGATTGCACCAGGTCTACATAGGCGGGTCGGTTAATCAGCGCCATAACCGTGCGTGCGCCAAGCCATTTCGCCAGCATGGCCGAGAGGATGTTGGCTTCGTCGTCATTGGTCAAGCCACAGAAAATATCGGTATTCTCGATGTTCTCCTCCAGTAGCAGGTCTTCGTCGGCCGCATCGCCGCATAGGATTATGGTTTTCTTCAGCTCCTCGGATAGAAGACGGCAGCGTGGCAGATTATGTTCGATGATCTTGATCTGATAGCGTCCCTCCAAAGACCCGGCCAACCGCTTGCCGATATTGCCGCCGCCGGCGAGTATGATGCGTTTGACCGGCTTTTCCAAACGCCTGAGTTCGCTCATCACAGCGCGGATGTTCTTTTGCGCGGCCACGAAGAATACCTCGTCGCCCGCCTCGATAACGGTATTGCCTTCCGGGATAATGGCCCGACCACGCCGAAAAATCGCTGCGACTCGAGCGTGGACACCCGGCATATGCTCTTTGAGCGTACTGAGCTCATGACCGACTAAAGGCCCTCCGTAGTAGGCGCGTACGGCCACCAGGCGGACTTTGCCATCAGCGAAATCCAGGACTTGTAGCGCGCCGGGATGCTCCAGTAGCCGCTTGACGTATTGGGTAACCAACTGTTCGGGGCTGATCAGTACATCGATCGGCAACGCCTCCGGAGAGAAAAGCTGCGGGCAGCTTAGGTATTCCATCGCACGAATGCGAGCGATTTTGGTTGGCGTGTGGAACAGTGTGTCGGCGACCTGACAGGCGATCATATTGGTTTCGTCGCTATCGGTCACGGCAATGATCATGTCCGCATCGTCCGCGCCAGCGCTCGCCAGAGTGGTTGGATAAGTGCCACTGCCCACGATCGTCCTAAGGTCGAGCCGATCCTGAAGCTCCTGTAGGAGTTGCGAGTTGAGATCGATGACAGTGATGTCGTTGGCTTCACTGGTCAGCTCTTGCGCAACCGTCCGGCCAACCTGCCCCGCGCCGAGGATTATGATTTTCATGAAGATATAAGTCACATAAGCGTTGTTGGCATAATGATGGCCGGGTACGTGGATGCGTACCAATGACGCTCCGCGCGGGTTCAGGCGTTTTCCTTCGGATCGATTCCGAGCGCGCGCAGCTTGCGGTAGAGATGTGTGCGTTCCATCCCGGTGAGCCGGGCCAGTCGGGCGACGCTGCCGGCGGCGCGCTTGAGCTGATGTTGGAGGTAGAGACGCTCGAACTCCTCGCGTGCCTCGCGTAAAGGCCGGTCCAGCGACAGATTTGGTAAGCTCGTGGCGGCATCCATCTCACCGGTCGGCGCGGAGGCAGTGAGTGTGTTGTCTACCTCGGAGACCGTGATTTCCAAGCGTTCGCCAAGGATCAGCAAGCGTTGCACCAAGTTGCGCAGCTCCCGCACATTGCCGGGCCAGGCGTAGTTGCGCAGCCGATTTTGGGCCGCCACGCTGAACCGGCGATAGGGCAGACTTTGCTGCTCTACTAGATGGTTCACGTAGAAATTGAGCAGATCGGGGATGTCTTCAATGTGCTCGCGCAGCGGTGGTATGGGCACCGGTACGACATTGAGATGGTAATAAAGGTCCTCGCGAAAGTGACCGGCGCGTACCGCTGCGGCGAGATCGATGCGCGTCAGGGCGATAATACGGGTTGTCAAAGGCTGTGATCGGCTGCCGTCGATACGCTGAAATCCCTGTTTTTCCAGTGCCGAGGCCAATCGGATCTGGGCCTCTGGCTCGAGATCGGCTACTTCGTCCAACACCAAGGTGCCGTTGCTAGCCGCTTCCAGACGGCCGGGGGTGTCTTCGTAGCCGAACAACTCCACAGCCGCCTTTTCGCCGGCGGCGAGCTCGACTAGCGGTCCCCGCCGGCGCTCGCTCAGCGTATGTAGATAGCGGGCGAAACACGTCTTGCCGCTGCCGGCCTCGCCGCTGAAAAGAACCCGACTTTCACTCGCTGCGAGTCGTCGGATTTGCTTGCGCAATTCCACGAGCCAGCGGCTATGGCCGATGGGCTCCAGCGGTTCGGTCGCTGTCGGGGGGAGGCTTTGCGCCGTCTTCGCGGTGCTCTCGGCAAGGACCTGACGGACCGTCACGAGCAACTTGGCCATCGATAGTGGTTTTTCGATGAAGTCAATGGCCCCGAGACGGGTAGCCTCCACCGCCGTCTCCACGGTACCGTGCCCGGAGATCATTACCACTGGACAACGGTTTGCGTCATTTTCGCTCCACTCTTTGAGTAGAGTGACACCGTCTTCGTCGGGCATCCAAATATCGAGTAGGATCAGATCCGGGCAGCGTCGCCGCCGCGCTTCTCGTGCGGCGGCGGCGCTGCCCGCCGTCGCTACCTGGTAGCCTTCGTCCTCTAGGATCTCCTTTACCAGTTGTCGAATATCCGGCTCGTCGTCAACGACCAGAACGTACGCTGCATTCATAGGGATGTCTCTTTGCTGGTCTTGGCGCGGCGCGGGGATTGATCCCGGCGGTGATCCGGCACCGGAAAGCGGACGATGAGCTGAGCGCCCAGCCGGGTATTGCGTGCGGAAATGCGTCCGTGGTGTTCTTCGACAATACGCTTGACGATCGGCAGGCCGAGCCCGGTTCCTTTCGGTTTGGTAGTGACATAGGGCTCGAAGAGCTGATTGAGCACGTCTTCGGCGAAGCCCGGCCCGTTGTCACTCACTATCAGCTCCACTGCCTCGCTATCGTGACCTCCATCCAGGCGGGTGACTATAGTGACCCGACAAGGGCGATCGGCTGGGTTGGCCTCCAGAGCGTTGCGGATCAGATTGTTCAGCAGTTGGCGCAAGCGTCCCGCATCGGCGTACAGGGTCGGGAGGTTGTGGGCAAGCATAAGCTCGAATTCGGGCTGATCCGGGTTGCCGCGGTAGAGTTCTACCGCATCTTGGATAAGCACATTGAGGTTCAGCGGCCGGATTTCCAGCTTGGGCGGGCGCATATACTCCGAGAATGCCTTGACCATGGCCTGCATATTATCCACTTGCGCAATGATGGTTCGGGTGGCCCGCTCGAGTACCGCCGCATTCTGTGCATCGGCTCGCGGCAGGTATTTATGGCGGATGCGCTCGGCGGAGAGCCGGATCGGCGTCAGCGGATTGCGGATCTCATGAGCCAGACGCCGAGCTACTTCACCCCACGCGGCATCGCGTTGTGCCTGAATCAACGTCGTGACATCGTCGAAGACGATCACATGGCCCCCGGAGGCTATGTCGGCTGGCAGCGCGGCGCCACTGCAGATGAGCACCCGGCGGCCCTCGCTGGTGTTCAGAGTCAGCTCCGCGCGCCACTCGGCCGTGCCGCTGGCCATGCGTTCGGCGACTAAATCCGCGAATGGGGCGATATTCGCATGAGTCCGCGCTATTGCTATCAGCGGCTTGCCTATGCTGTCGGCCAGATGCACTGTCAGGATATGGTCCGCCGCCTGATTATGCGTGCGCAAAACGCCTTCGTGGTCAACCGCCAGCACGCCGGAGGAGAGCCGCCCGAGAACCGTCTCGAGATAGGCACGTTGCGCTTCGGCTTGCGCCTGACCCTGCCGTGCCGCGTTACGGGCTAGGGCCACACGGCGGCTCATATCATTGAAGGATTGAACCAGGAAACCGAGTTCGTCCTTTCCGGCCGAGGGCAGTTGCGTCCCATAATCGCCTTGCGCCAAGGCTCGGGTACCTTCGACCAGACCGCTGATGGGTGCGACCAGCCGTTTTGCCAGGAAAAACGCCGACCAGACGGCGAACAGCAATGACAGCAGCAGGACCAGTGATAGGGTGAGAATGAAACTCTCCTTGAGTGGGTCACGCAGATAGGTGATTTCGCGATAATCGGCGAATGCCCGCTGGACATCACCAGCCAGAATTCCAAGGTGTGGTGAGATCGGAAAGAGCGCCTGGAGGATGCGGTTGTTCTGAGGATTGGTTGGATCGGGTGCCGGGATAACCGCGTAAATTTGTAAGCCCGAGTTGTCGATCGGGTCCAGACCAACATAGGGACGGCCTTGGCGCAACTGCAGTAGGATCTCCTTTTCCGGACGGTGGGGAAGAATCGCGGCTGGATCCTGGCTGCTTGAGGCGATAATGCGTCCGTTGTTACCAAGCAGCGTCAGCTCGGAGGCCTCTATCCGCTCCCGTAGATCGCCGAGGGTAAGCGCCAACATGCCGTCCGGCACATCGATGAGTTGGTGTCTGGCCGACTCGACGCGTTTCAGTACATCGCGCATGCGTAAATCCAGCGAGGCCTGAGAGAGCTTGAGCGCGTTGTTCAGTGCCTCTTCCACGCGGATATCGAACCAGCTGTCGATTCCGCTGCGCAGAAACTGCATGGAAAAGGCGTATACGACTGTGCCGGGGACTACCGCAAGCACTAGGAACAGCAACAGCAACCTTGCTGTGAGGCGGCTGCCGGCGCGCCTCGCGCGAAACGCCACGATCAGCCGCCAGAGGTTGTGGCCGATCAGTCCCAGCAGCGCTACCAATCCGACGGTATTGAATAGCAGCAGCCAGCTGTAAAGGCGACCGAAGCGGGCCGAGTTCTCCGTGGCCGCCGTGAGCAGATACAGCGAAGCCAGGAGCAGCGCGCACAGCCCGATTCGAACCGTGCCTTCACGCAGTAGCAGTCGCTTCAAGATTCGAGCTGCCATTGCTGCCAATCACTTACCAGTCGCCATTCCGGCGATAAATAGATGACCGTTCGCAACGGTCGGGGTAAGGCATCGAGATCCAACCGAGCGCGGGCACGGACTCGATATTGCTGCGGTGCTTGCAATAGTTCGGCGTCGATTACCGGCAGCCCTTGGATGTTTCCGAGTTCCACCAACATGGTCTGCAGGCGACGGAAGCTACGCGTCTCGCCGCTGTTGATGGCGGTGAGCATATAGCGCTGGCTCAAGGCATGGTATTGCAAACGATAGCGTTGGGTGAGCTCCGCGACCACCTCGTCCAACCACCCCCACGACCACCAGCGCGGGCGGATAACATTGATCTCCAGTTCCACGTATAGCGGCACGCCGTTGTCCAGCGCCTCCTGCGCAGCCTCGCTCAGGTGATACTCCACCTCGGCATTGAGATAATAAACGCCCTCATGCAGGGAGATGGCGCCGGCACGGATGCGGAACCCGCCATCCGCTCCGGCGCTGGCCAGCGTCGTTACCAGCGCCAGCAGGAAGGCGAGCAGCTGCACCCGGTTGTTGCGCTGCAAATGCGACGCCGCAGTTGTCAATCTTTTTCCAGGCACGCGTAGTAAAATCCATCCATGTCCCGCTCTCCGGGCAGGATCTGGTGACCGAACTGGAGCGCGCGCCCCAGCGGAATATCGGGTGCGCGGACGAGGGCATCCTCGTGTCTCTGCAGAAACGACTCGATGACCGCGTCGTTTTCGGCCCGCAACACGGAGCAGGTAGCGTAGATCAGCCTACCGCCGCTGCTCAGCAACGGCCAGAGCTGGTTGAGCAGCCGCTGCTGGGTGACGGTCAGCGCCGGCAGGTCAGCAGGACGACGCAGCCATTTGATGTCGGGATGCCGGCGGATGACTCCGGTGCCCGAACAGGGCGCATCCACCAGGATACGGTCGAAGGCCAGCCCGTCCCACCAGCTTGCGGGATCCGTGGCGTCACCGACCAGGAGATTCGCCTGCAGACCAAGTCGTGCCAGATTCTCTGCTACTCGAGCCAAGCGTCGCGCATCGATATCCAACGCCGTCAGAGCCACCTCTGTGTGCTCCAGGATATGAGCCGTTTTACCGCCCGGTGCAGCGCAGGCGTCGAGCACACGTTGTTTCGGCTGCAGAGCCAGGAGCATAGCGGCGAACTGCGCAGCGGCGTCTTGTACCGAGACCTCGCCGTCAGCGAAGCCCGGCAGCTCAGTCACCGGTAGTGCTCGACTCAGTATTACCGCCTGTGGCAGTTCCGTGAGATGCGTGCCGGTAAGCGAAACGGCGCCTAATTGCGCCAACCAGGCATCGCGGTCGCATCGGCGGCGATTGACTCGCACCGTAAGCGGTGCGCGCGCATTACTTGCCTGCACCAGTGACGGCCAGTCGGCCGGCCAATCCGTACCCAACCACCCCAGCAACCAGGGCGGCATGGCGTGGCGGGTAGCGCAATCAAGATCTACGGCTTGGAGCCGACTAGCGCGCTCGCGCTGGAAGCGTCGCAGGACGGCGTTGATCCAGCCGGCCGCCCAGCTTTTGCCCAGTGCCCGTGCGGTGTCCACCGTGGCTGAGACGGCCGCATGCGGCGGTATCTGCGTATACAGCAATTGATACAAGCCGAGCTCGAGGAGCAGGGTGAGATCGCGGTCGCGATTGCGTGGGCGCTGTTCCAACAGATTAAGCACCAACGCCTCCAGTCGAGAGTGCCAGCGCAGTACCCCATAGCAAAGCTCCTGACAGAGCGCGCGGTCACGGCTGTCCTGTAGTGCGGCTACGGAATCCGCTAAGGCATTCGGTAGCGTACGGCCGTGCGTCAGGACATTTTGCAAGGTCTGCACGGCCGCCTGGCGTGATGATGTGGCGGGGCTGGGGTGTCCACCAGGCACGGGCTTAGCCCAGGTGGTCACGCGGGGCGAGGGGGTAACCGTTGAGAAACGCCTTAGCGTGCTGGCGCTGACGGCCCGGGATTTGCAACTCTTCGATGCGCAGCAACCCCTCGCCCGTGGCCACATCGATGCCGGCATCGCTGATTTCTACGATGCTGCCTACGGCGGCGATCGGCGACTTGGTGGTCAGCACCCGTGCCGACCACACCCGAAGGATACGCTCATGGTGTTGAGTGTATGCAACCGGCCAGGGATTGAAGGCCCGGATCCGGCGGGCAATCTCCGTGGCTGGACGCTGCCAGTCGATGACGGCCTCCTCTTTGTGTAGCTTCGCGGCATACGTGGCTTCGGTCGGGTTTTGGGGGCGTGGTTCGATCTCACCAGCCAGCCAGCGCGGTAGAGTGGCCGTGATGAGCTCGGCTCCCAGCTCAGCAAGCCGGTCGTGGACGGCGCCAGCGGTGTCGTTCGCCTGAATCGCGCAGTCCCGCTGAGCTAGAATAGCACCGGTGTCCAGGCCGGCATCCATGTGCATGATAGTGACTCCCGTTCGGCTATCGCCGGCGGCGATCGCGCGCTGTATGGGGGCCGCGCCGCGCCAGCGCGGCAGCAGCGAGGCATGGATGTTCAAGCATCCCCGCGCTGGAATCGCCAGCACTTCCGGCGGCAGGATCAGCCCATAGGCTGCGACCACTATAAGCTCCGGAGTCAACTCCGCGAGTTCTGCTTGCACCGTGGCGCTGCGCAGGCTCGTCGGCTGATATACAGGCAGGTTGTAAGCCTGTGCGGCTATTTTGACAGGGCTTGGGCGCGGTCGTCGACCTCGGCCGGCGGGCCGGTCCGGCTGCGTGTAGACGCCGATCAGTCGCTGCGGACCGCGGCTTAGCCGCTGCAAGGCGGGTACCGCAAATTCGGCCGTGCCCGCGAAGACGATCAGCGGGGTATCGCTCATCGAGGAAGTGGCTCAGATCACCCGTTGTTTCGGATGCGCCGGCAACGTGCCTTGACGCGCCTGCTTCTCCAGTTTCTTACGCAAACGCTTGCGCTTGAGCTCGGAGAGGTAATCAACGAAGAGCTTGCCCTCGAGATGATCGATCTCGTGTTGAATGCAAACCGCCAGTAAGCCGTCGGTTTCGAGCTCGAACGGCTCGCCGCTGCGGTCTTGGGCGCGGACTTTAACCCACTCGGCACGACGCACCGTGTCAAAGTAACCCGGTACCGACAAACAGCCCTCCTGCATCTCCTCTTCGCCCCTGCGCTCCAGGATCTGTGGGTTGATAAAGGCGAGCGGTTCGTTTTTGGCTTCGGTGATATCGACCACCACAATACGCCGGTGTACGTTCACCTGGGTGGCGGCCAGGCCAATACCAGGGGCGTCATACATGGTCTCGAAGAGGTCGTCCACCAAGCGACGTATCTCATCGGTCACCTCTGCGACCGGTTGTGCCCGAGTGCGAAGTCGCGGATCGGGATAATGCAGGATATCCAAGATTGCCATATTTGATCCGTTGCGATTGGCGACACTTCATTGCTAATCTGAACGCTGATTACGCGAACACGAACTAACTATATAACGAATTCAACTCGGTTGCCGCTACCATGGATAAGGCCTTAAACAGGGAACGTCAATGCTCGTCAAAAACAAGTTTGCTTGGGTACTGTGTACTCTGCTCTTGCTCGCCTCCCCGCTCATAGCAGCCGAGCTCCCGCTTAAGCAGGGACACCCGAGCCAGTATACCGTACAGCCCGGTGATAATCTGTGGGATATCTCGGCCCGCTTTCTAAAAGACCCTTGGTATTGGCCTGAGCTTTGGTACGTCAATCCGGCTATCAAAAACCCGCACCTGATTTACCCGGGCAATATAATCAAGTTTACCATGGTCGGCGGCCGACCTCGGCTCGTGGTCGAACGGCAAGGCGGCACTATAAAGTTGTCACCGCAGGTTCGAGTGGAAGAGCTGGAAGAGGCCATTCCTGCCATTCCGATCAGTGCCCTGCGGCCGTTTCTTACCGGCGATCGCATGGTTTCGGCTGAACAATGGCGCCAAGCGGCCCACATTGTGGCCGCCGCCGATGAGCACGTGATGGGGGCGCGGGGGGATTTGATTTACGTGCGCGGTCTCGACCAGGATGGGGCGAACCGCCTCTACGGTATTCTGCGCAAAAGAGGGCCGCTGGTGGATCCGGAAAGCGGCGCGGTGCTCGGCTATCAAGCCACCCACGTCGGCCATGCTTTGTGTGGGCCAAGTGGCGAGCCCGCAACGTGTACCATCAGACGCAGCAATCGCGAGATATTGCCGGGAGATCGTTTGCTGCGCGTAGAAGAAAAGGCGCTCAGAGGCCGTTTCTACCCGCGCCCGCCGACGCAAGCGGTCGAAGGGGTGATCGTTGCGGTTATGGGTGGCGTCTCACAGATCGGTCAATATAATGTGGTGGCCATCAACCGTGGTGAGGCACAAGCTCTCAAACCCGGAGATGTGCTGCTGGTCTACAAATCGGGGCGGCAAGTAGTCGATCGCTTCGATGGGCGCCGTGATCGGGTGGAGTTGCCGGACGAACGGGCGGGGAGCATGATCATTTTTCGTACGTTTCCCCAGCTGAGTTTCGGATTGATCATGGAGGCTACCCGTGCCATGAGCGTTCATGATCGGGTCCGCAACCCCGCTACACAACGGCCGCTGCAGCGTGCCGGTTTACCGGCGCCGCTCTAGCCATATTAAGTTGGTGATGTCAGCGCGTATTCCGTTAGCTGGTTCCGGCGGCCGCAACAGGGCAGTGCATCATGCCGAATCGTTTGCGGGGCGAATCACGAGTGGCCTGGTTGCGCCTATATCGCACGCCGGGTCTCGGCGTTCGGACCTTTCAGCGCATACTCGAGCGTTTCCGGACCCCGGCGGCTTTCCTGGCCGCCTCGCGTGAAGAGCAAGCGCAGGCGGGGCTTGCCGCCGAGGTGCTCGCTGCTCTGGCGCGCATCGACGAGGCCGGGGTAGAGGCGGATCTGCGGTGGCTGGAGGGCGAAGGCCACCATTTATTGTGCTGTACCGATCCAGATTATCCCGAATTGTTACGGCGCATCCCGGTACCGCCGCCGCTGCTGTTTGTCGTCGGCCAGCCCGCTGTTTTGAACCAGCCACAACTTGCCATAGTGGGCAGCCGTAATCCGACCCCGGGTGGCATGAGCAACGCTTGCGCTTTCGCGGCGCATTTGGCAAGCGCCGGATTGACGGTCACCAGCGGTTTGGCGCTCGGGATCGACGCCGGCGCCCATCGGGGCGCACTTGAGGCCGATGGGCTTACCGTCGCCGTTTTGGGTACCGGGCCGGATCGCATTTATCCGGCGCGCCACCGTGATCTTGCGCACGCCATCGCCGAGCGGGGCGCGCTGATCAGCGAGTTGCCGATCGGCAGTCGACCGCGACGTGAGCATTTTCCACGGCGCAACCGCATCATCAGCGGCTTGGCCTTAGGCACGTTGGTCGTCGAGGCGAGCCCGCGCAGCGGCTCATTGATCACGGTGCAGCATGCGCTCGAGCAGGGACGGGAGGTGTTCGCCATCCCCGGTTCGGTCCACAATCCGCTCGCGCGAGGTTGCCATGCGCTGATCCGCCAGGGGGCGAAGCTGGTGGAGTCCGCGGCTGATGTGCTGGAGGAGCTCCCCCCTTTTGCGGAGGCTATGGCCGAGAGGCCCGCCTCGCCCGACCCCGGAAAGACGCCCTTTTTGGATCGGGACTATCGGCGTGTGTTAACGGCATTGGGGTACGATCCCGTTCCGGCGGACGTGCTGCTCCAGCGCACCGGATTGACGCCCGATACGCTTTCCGCCATGCTTTTGCAACTGGAATTAATGGGCTATGTAGCGACCTGTCCTGGCGGCCGGTATGCGCGCCGGGAGTGATTGGACGTGAGGATGAAAGAGAACGTTTTCGACGTTTTGATGTATCTGTTCGAAAATGACCTCTATAACGAGGAAGAGTTGGGTCCAGATCGGGAGTTTATCGAGACGGAGCTGTTCGAGGCGGGGTTTAGCCAGCTCAAGATTCGTAAGGCGTTCGATTGGCTCGATGCGCTTGCGGATGGCCGTAACGTCCCTGTTTTGGAACCCGGCAGCAAGCGCTCGATCCGGTTGTTCACCGAGCCGGAGCTAACTAAGTTGGCGGCGGATTGTCGCGGCTTTCTGCTCTATCTGGAGCAGGTTGGTATCCTGAGTTCAGTCAGCCGGGAGCTGGTTATCGACCGTATGATGGCCCTAGATGATGAAATTGATCTGGATACCTTGAAATGGGTGGTCCTTATGGTTCTTTTCAGTCAGCCAGGACATGAAGAGGCGTATGCCTGGATGGAGAACCTGATATTCGACAATCCGGCGCATTTTCTCCACTGAACCTGTTTCGCAGCAAGCCTATATTGCTTGTTTCATCTTCAGACCGTTTTTTAACATGGCAAAAAACCTGGTAATCGTCGAATCACCAGCCAAGGCGCGCACGATCAACAAGTACTTGGGGACCGATTTCGAGGTGCTGGCCTCTTACGGGCATGTGCGTGATCTGGTGCCCAAGGAAGGAGCGGTGGATACCGAGCGCGACTTTGCCATGAAGTACACGACCATCGAGCGCAATGCGAAGCGCGTCGATGCCATCGCCAAGGCCATCCGGAAGATCGATACCGTTTATCTGGCAACGGATCCGGATCGGGAAGGGGAGGCCATTTCCTGGCATCTCTCGGAGTTGCTCAGAGAGCGTGGCGTGCTCGACGATAAGCCCATCCATCGGGTTGTCTTCTATGAGATTACCCAGCGCGCTATCCAGGCGGCCATGGCACATCCCCGTGGGTTATCGACAGATCTCGTCAATGCGCAGCAGGCCCGCCGGGCGCTGGATTATCTGGTCGGCTTCAAGCTCTCGCCCTTGCTATGGAAAAAAATCACCAGCGGACTCTCTGCCGGCCGAGTCCAGAGTCCGGCACTGCGCCTGATCGTGGAGCGCGAGCAGGAAATCGAGGCCTTCACTCCGCGCGAGTACTGGACGATCGAGGCCGAGCTGGAGAAATCGCAGCAACGTTTCATCGCTCGATTGTCCACCCTGGCCGGGGAGCGGGTCGAGCAGTTCTCGATCAATACGGATACGCAAGCGAGCGAGGTGACTGCTCGGCTCAGGCAAGCGGCAGACGGCCGCCTGCGGGTTGCTAAAGTAGAGCGCAAGCAGCGGCGGCGTAACCCGGCTGCCCCTTTCATCACCTCGACCTTACAGCAAGAGGCCTCGCGCAAACTGCGTTTTTCCACCCAGAAAACCATGCGAGTGGCACAGCAGCTCTACGAGGGCATCGACACCGGCAGCGGCGCCGGCGGCTTGATTACCTATATGCGCACCGACTCGGTCAATCTGGCCCAGGAGGCCGTGGCGAATATCCAAGAGGTGATTACCGAGCGATACGGCCGTGACAAACTGCCGGAGCGTCCGCATCGGTATCGAACTCGGGCCAAAAATGCCCAGGAGGCGCATGAAGCCATTCGGCCGACCGACGCTTGGCGCCTGCCCGATGAGCTCAAAGCCTTTCTTACCCAGGATCAATATCGGCTCTATGAGCTTATTTGGAAGCGCTCGGTTGCCTGTCAGATGATCCATGCCACGATCAATACGGTGGCGGTGGACCTCGCCTGTGGCAGTGAGGGCGTATTCCGCGCCACCGGTTCCACGATCGCGGATCCGGGTTTCATGGCGGTGTATTCGGAAGGCACCGACGATGCCAATGTCGCCGAAGACAACGAGCGGACTCTGCCGTCTATGCAGGTCGGCGATGAGATCAAATTGTGGGAAATCCGACCCGAGCAACACTTTACCGAGCCGCCACCGCGCTATTCCGAAGCGAGCTTGGTGCGGGCGTTGGAGGAACGGGGCATCGGTCGCCCATCCACCTACGCCGCCATTTTGTCGACGCTGCAGCAGCGTAATTATGCTGTGTTGGAGAATCGGCGTTTCCGCCCCACGGATACTGGCCGGGTGGTGATCAAGTTTCTCAAGGAGCACTTCGATCGCTATGTGGATTACGATTTCACGGCCCGCATGGAGGACGATCTGGACGCCATCTCCCGCGGCGAACGGGATTGGATTCCGGTGCTGCGCGCATTCTGGGAACCGTTCAAAGAGCGTATCGAGGATAAGAGCAAGGTTTCGCGTGGCGAGGTGATGCAGGCGCGCGAATTGGGCGTCGACCCGGCCAGCGGTCGACCCGTGACTGCCCGGCTGGGTCGGTATGGCCCCTATGTGCAGATCGGTAGCGTGAACGATTCGGAAAAGCCAGCCTTTGCCGGGCTGGTTCAAGGGCAGAGCATCGACACGATCACGCTCGAGGAGGCCTTGGCATTATTCAAGCTGCCTCGGGATCTGGGCGAGACGCCGCAGGGGGAAAAACTTGTGGTCGGCATCGGTCGTTATGGTCCCTATGTGCGCTATGGCAGCAAGTTCGTTTCCCTGAAGCGCGAAGATGACCCCTATACGCTCACCCGCGAGCGGGCGTTGGAACGGGTGGCCGAGAAGAAGGAAGCCGAGGCGAATCGGCTTATTCGTCGCTTCGATGGCGCTGAGGTGGAAATTCTGCGCGGTCGGTTTGGGCCGTACATCACCGACGGTAAGAAAAACGCACGTATTCCCAAGGGGAGTGACCCCAGTGAGCTCGATCTCGAGGAGTGCCGCCGACTGTTAGACAAGGTGCCGGAACGTAAGAGCGGGCGGCGCGGGGGCGGGCACCGACGTAAGAGCGGCTGATGGTGCGTGCTCTGGCCGGTTTTCGTCTGCGCCGCTATGCGGCATTATTGAGCGCCGGCGGTGTCATCGCCTATCCCACGGAGGCCGTTTATGGCTTAGGCTGTGATCCGCGGCGCTGTGATGCCGTTGGCCGTTTGCTGGCACTGAAGGGGCGCTCGGCGCGCAAGGGATTGATATTGATCGCTCCGGAGGCGGGTTGGCTCGCTGAATATATGGCTCCCCTCAGCGAGGCGACGGTGGCGCGAATGATGGCGAGCTGGCCGGGTCCGGTGACCTGGGTGGTGCCGGCTGCGGCCCGAGTACCCATTTGGCTGACCGGTGGCCGCGAGACCATCGCGCTGCGAGTGACGGCGCATCCCATCGCCAGCGCCCTGTGCCGGGCCTTCGGCGGAGCGCTGGTGTCGACCAGCGCCAATCGTGCCGGAGGCGCTCCGGCACGCACGGCGTTGCGCACGCGGTTATTGTTCGGCTCTGATTTGGATGCGGTCGTGCCGGGTAAGCTCGGCGGGCTCGATCGTCCTACCCCGATTCTCGATGCGCGCTCGGGGGAGATCCTGCGTGAATGAGCTCGCATTCCATGATGGCCGAGAGCCGGCCGTCGATCGGCCCGATAGGTAGTGAGCTGTTGGTGGGGAAAGCGTTGACAGACCATAGCAAATCGAGAGCAAAAGAAGCCCCGGATGGACAAGCCCAGCCCAGAAGCCGTTAAAAGCTATCTCCTGGACCTGCAGGATCGGATCTGCGAGGCGATCAGTGCCGAGGACGCCGCGCGCTTCCGCGAGGATACCTGGAGCCGTGAGGAGGGCGGTGGCGGCCGCACGCGTGTGTTGCTCGAGGGCGTCACCTTTGAGCAGGCCGGTATTAACTTCTCGCATGTGTATGGAAGCGCTCTGCCGGACACCGCCAGCGCGCGCCGTCCGGAGCTGGCCGGGCGGCGCTACCAAGCCATGGGCGTTTCGCTGGTCATCCATCCGCGCAACCCCTTCGTTCCGATCTCTCATGCTAATGTACGCTTTTTTCTCGCCGAGAAGCCGGGCGAGGCTCCGGTGTGGTGGTTTGGTGGCGGCTTCGATTTGACCCCCTGCTACGGCTACGATGAAGATGTGCTGCACTGGCACCAGACCGCCAAGGTCGTCTGCGATCCATACGGCGAACGGCTCTATCCCCGCTTTAAAGCATGGTGCGATGAATACTTCTACCTGCCGCACCGGAACGAGCCGCGGGGAGTGGGAGGATTATTCTTCGACGATTTCACCGGCGCCGGGTTCGAGCACGCCTTTGGCTTCATGCGCTCTGTGGGTAATGGCTTTCTACAAGCCTACCTTCCCATAGTCAGGCGCCGTAAGAGCACCGACTATGGTGAGCGCGAGCGCCGCTTTCAGCTCTATCGGCGAGGCCGCTACGTGGAGTTCAACCTGCTCTTCGACCGCGGTACACGCTTTGGCATCCACTCCGGAGGGCGGACCGAATCCATCCTCATGTCGTTGCCGCCGCTGGCGCGCTGGGAGTACGGTTGGCAGCCGCAACCCGGCTCAAGGGAAGCGGAGCTCTATGCGCGCTACCTACAGCGCCGTGATTGGCTGGCGGAGTTGGCGGTAGAGCGCTGAGGCGGTCGCGCCGTGCTCAGGCGCGCGATGCGCCGGCTTGCAATTTTGGGTGTGCACTCTGGCGTCTGGCGCGTTGTCAGTGCCGCGCTTGCGTATGTTGGCGGAAGACATAACGATTGATGATCGCTTGCGATTCGGCGGTAATATCCTCAAAACGGATAGCGAGGGTCCGGCGCCTGGCATCGGTAGGGTCCCGGTTTATCCGAACTACCTGGCCTTTGAGTACGAAGCGTTCGGCGTTGCTGAGCTGGGCGCGCAGATAAATGGGGTGGCGCCCCGGGCGGGTAAGGGTGGAGGGCAGGTCGGTCAGTGACAGCCCCGTGGCGGAGAGATCGCGTACCCTGGGCGTTTGCAACAGGCCCTGGCTGTCGATCACCCATCTATCGCCCTGGTGGTGGTAGGGGTGAACACGAACCGCTCGCTCGGTCCCATAGCGCTCGATGATGGTGGGATAGTTAAAGCGCAGGGCCACCGGCGCGCCGGCCGTTGGATGCTCCACGTAGAGCTTGAAATCAAAGACGTAATTGCCTTGTTCGAGCTTGAGCTGCAGGCATTCGGCATCGCCGCCGTAGGGATCGAGCACAAGCGCGCGTGAGCGAATCACGCGAGCCTCGCGCGGCTCGTTTGCAGCAAACAATTCGCGTAGATAATCCAATCCCTCAGCGGTGAGGTGTGCTGATTTAATCGCCATAAGCAACCCTTCCGGTGGTGTGACTGTGCCCTGCCGCGGTGATGCCTATAGGAGCATACTGTCCGTATAGCAGGAGTATGGCAAGGCTGTTGCACGGTTGATCGGTCAGCGTGGCTGCCGTTAGGGCGCGGCCAGCCTGATTTGGCCAGGGGGATGATCGTAGGCGCGACGATGTGGGCGGGAAAGCTAATCGGTGGTCTGCTCGGATATTGGCTAGGAGGGCTATTCGGTGCACTGCTCGGGGTGCTGTTGGGGCATCTGATCGATCGAGGTCTGGCCGTTTCCCGCTTTGTTCTGGGTGATCTGGGGCGTATCCACGAGATTTTTTTTCGTTCCACGTTTGGCATTATGGGCCATGTGTGCAAGATCGACGGCCGCGTCAGCGAAGCCGAGATTGCCGCAGCCGAATCGATCATGGCCCAAATGAACCTCTCTGCGGAGCAACGGCGTGCGGCGATTGGCTACTTTAACGCCGGTAAGCGCGCCGATTTCGATCTGGATAGAGCCCTGAGCGAGTTTCGCCGGGTCGGCCGGGGGCAGATCAATCTGTTGCGGATGTTTCTGGAAATCCAGATCCAGGCGGCCCTGGCCGATGGTCGCATCGACGAGGCCGAGCGCAGCGCGTTGCTCTATATCGCCCGGGGACTCGGCCTACAGGAAAGTGAGTGTGCCCGTTTGGAGGCTTTTTTGGCCGGCAGCTACCAGCGCGCCCAGGCAAATCCTCCGGGCGCCCGGGGCGATAGGCTTGCGGATGCATATCGCACATTGGGCGTTAGCCCGAGCAACAGTGCTTCCGAGGTAAAAAAGGCTTATCGACGGCTGATGAATCAACATCATCCGGACAAATTGGTTGCGCGGGGTTTGCCTGAGGCGATGATCAAAATAGCACAGCAACGCACCCAGGCGATACGGGCCGCTTATGATTCCATCAAGCGGGCCCGTGCCATGAAATAGCCGCCGAACTTTGTTGCAGGTTACCCCGCTCGCTGCGCGGAGGTCGAACTCATCCGAGTCAGCGCTGATAACGGGCTTGGTAACTCATTGCGGCTGTGCCGCCTGCAGACACCGCAACCGCCCATTGGGCGAGCGCGGAGGATACGCGTTCGTGTGGTGCACTTTGCTGCACGATCTCCCAGTCACCGGGCAGATGTTCGCGGAGTTGCACCGTGACCGGTTGCGCCCCGGCGTTGCGCAGCTCGATGCGCCAACCGACTTCGTAGTGATCTTTGCCCAGGCGTCGGAACAGCGTGCGTGTGCGACGGGCGGTGATATCAAAGGCCGTGCCGAGGACGAGCTCCAGCGGCTTGCCGGCGGGCGTATGATCGATCCGGTCGGCCCCTAGATAACGCGGCTCGCCATTTGCGCCCACCTCCCTTATGCGTACCGTTCCGGCTGGAAGCGCAAGGGCTTTTTCCGCAGTGGCGGTAGCCACATGCAGGCGCACTCGAACCGGCGTTTCACCACCATTGTCCGTGGCGCTGCCGGTAACCCGATAGCGCCGTTGTACCGCCAAGTCCTCCGCACGGAGCAATTTCAGGCTCAGGGCGGCGGAATCGGGTAGGCTCACCGGCTGATCCACGCGGTATAAATGCCATGCGAATGCCGGCTCGACCGCGGCCGCTTCGGCTGGGGGGAGCATGCGCTGGGCTTTCGTCATGACGGGGCTTACCCGGTCGGAGCGGGCGATGTCTCCGGCGATCAAGCGCACCTTGGCGCTCGGGTAGTCTCCGCCACTGTGGTTGACAATCCGCGCGAAGCCCTCGAGCCGAAGCCGCTTAGCTTGCAGCTCAGCCCAATAGTTCATTTGCCAGCCGAGGCCGTCGCTCAGATAAATCAAATCCAGTTTGTGGTGGCCACCTATAGCGTCCGATAGCTGCAAATCAAGTGCGGGACCGGCCACATCGACACGCGGATTCAGCGGCAAGGCAATGCGCCAGGGGGCCTCGGGTCCACCGATTTCCAGCCGCTCGCCGATTCGAACGATCGGGCTATTCCCCTCGGCGCTGACGAGTACCCCTCTGCGCGGCTGGCCTTTCTCTTCGGTGCGGGGCACGAGCAGCACCGTGCGGCCTTGATAAGCTTGCAATAGCGTGTCGGGTGTCCACTTCGCATTGCGAAACCGTTGCCGCTGGACATGAACAGTCGAGTCCAGGGTAACGGCTAGGGTATCCGGCTGTAGACGCGCCGGTAGATCGAGGAGTGTGAGCTGTTTACGGGTCCGAGAGAGGGAAAGTTCTCGAGCATCGTGCACTAGGCCCAGGCCGTTTTGATAAATCGTTAGGGTTAGCGCACGGTGGTTTTCGGTAGCGTCGTGGCCGGTCGTGGCTGCAACCGGTTGCGGGCTCGTGCAGTCGGCAGGCAGTGAGCGAGCCGTCGCTGCACCCACTGCACTGGCAGCAGCCAGGGCGAATGCCATGAGTGGCTGGTAACTTCCGTGCAATGCGGCCTCCCCCCTTAAAGCTTAAGGGTGTTAGTGTAGTGCATAGTGCACTACCGAGAGGGCGGCGATTCGATTATGTGCTCGGCCGCTGTGTGCGTAACAGCTGCGCTTTAGCCGCATTGAGGCGCGCAGCGAGATAACCGGATCCGCCACGGTCCGGGTGCAGCCGTTGTATCAGCCGCCGATGGGCCGCCACAATTTGGGCCCGGTCGGCACCATTCGCAAGCCCGAGCATGGCGTACGCCTGGCTATCCGACAAGGCTCGACCGCCGCCGGGACCGTAGCTTGGGTTCTCAGCGCTTTGGCCGGCGCCATTAGTCCGCCAGCCCATATGGGCTTGATCGAGGTAGGCGGCCAAAAGCGCTGCCGCTTCCTCATCGAGTGCTAGATAAGAGTTATGCAATACCCGCAGTTCACTCAGCGCAAACCCGCTCAGCCGGCGGCCCTGCAGACGGCCGTCGAGGATTGTGCCGTCGATGCACCCGCTATGCGGATCGATTGTAATCGCTAAATTTTTCGCCTGCAGGTAACAATGGCCTTCCGTCTGGGGGCGCGCGCCTTTAGCCGGATTATTCACTTTAACGAGTAGTCGACGCCCCAGCAAAGCGGCGCCGAGGATGAGCCCGAATATCCAGTGCAGGCGCCCGGTCGCAACCAGCAGGGCGAACAAGCCCAGGCCAGTGTAGCCCAATAGCCGTGGTAAACGCCGTCGCAGCGCCGTGCGTGCCTTGGTGGAGAGCCAGAGGACGAAGGTGGCGATGACGGCGGTGAGCAGGAGCAGTTGAGCCATTGACGTGCATCCATAAAGCAATGGAGCAGGGCCATCGGGAAAGCGGTCATGCGAAGCTGGTAGCCAGAGAGAGTCCTGGGCTTGTCGCCCCAGCAGCTTCGAGCGCCTGGGTGAACTATACGAGATAGAGCGTAGCCGGGTCGATCCGCCGCCCCGACCGGGGTGGCTCATTTGCCAGCGCCCGGCGCGCAGCTTACACTCCTTACGGCTGGCTCGGGGTTGGATAAGATAATTTGGGTAATCCACGAACGGGGTGCTCGACCAATAGTGGTGGGCGGATTCTAGGACACGGCAGGCGAACAAACGCGCCGAACTTTTCGTCGCCCGCCTGCTCTGCAGTATCATGGAGTGAAAAAAGGCCCGATATGCAAGCCAGCGACCAGCAACATCCGCGGGATGGGGGCTCCGCAGTTGCTCAGCAGCAGCTGCTGCCGGGTGTCTCGCGCACGTTTGCTCTTACCATTCCGCAACTTCCCGAACCGCTTCGAACCTCGGTCACCAATGCTTATCTGCTATGCCGGATTGCGGATACGATCGAGGACGAACCCGCCTTGAGTGCCCGGCAGAAGCAGACTTTTCACGACCGCTTCCACGCTATCGTTGCGGGGGATGACGAATCGCCCAACCGTTTCGCGGCCGATCTCTACCCGTTGCTATCGGAGACGACGTTGGCCGATGAGCGCGAGCTCATCCGGCAACTGCCCGGAGTGATCGCGATCACCCATTCGCTGCCTATGGGGGAGCGGGCTGCCCTGGAGCGATGTGTGCGGATCATGTGCGAAGGCATGCCTTGGTTCCAGCGTAATCGACGGCAGGGCGGACTCGATGACATATCCGAGTTCGAGCGTTACTGCTATTACGTTGCTGGCGTAGTCGGAGAGATGCTGACAGATTTGTTTTGCCAATATTCCATCGACATTGCCCGTCAACGAGAGCGGTTGTATGCCCTGAGCGTCTCGTTCGGGGCGGGCCTGCAGATGACCAACATACTCAAGGATGTATGGGAGGATCGTCGGCGGGGTGCGTGTTGGCTGCCCCGCGATGTATTCCAGCAGTTTGGATTCGAGCTGCGTGATTTGAGCGAGGCGCATTATGATCCGGCCTTCGGTGCCGGGATTCGAGAGTTGGTGGCGCGGGCTCATGGCCATCTTCGCAACGCATTGACTTACGTGCAGTTGCTTCCCCCGGGCGAGATTGGCATACGGCGGTTCTGTCTGTGGGCGCTGGCGATGGCGGCGCTTACCCTGCAGCGGCTGAATGCCAATCCCGCTTATCGTTCGGGCAGTGAGGTGAAGATCTCGCGGCGCACCGTTCGCACAACGGTGCTGAGCTTCGGCTTGGCGGCCGGGCGGGATACCATGCTGCGGTGCCTCTTCGACTGGGCGGCCCGCGGATTACCATTACGCAGTGTGGACTGCACGAGGGTGGAACATAGGCAGGTCAGGGTGTGACCTGCTCTTTCCCATGATCGCCTGCGCCTGGCTCCGGCGTGTCTATAGTTTGGAGAACTGTATGAGATCAATGGAGCAACAGCCCGAGCTGATTTCAGCCGGGATCGGTGGTGTCGCCTATCCATGGGATCTTGACACGCAAGCGATCGAGGCCGCGATCCTTGCGGCGCGCGCGGCCTTGTTGGCCCGTCTGCACCCGGACGGTTACTGGTGCTTTGAGCTCGAAGCCGACTGCACCATTCCGGCCGAGTACATCATGATGATGCATTACACCGGAGAAATCGAGGCGGCTCTGGAGCTGAAGCTGGCGCGCTATATCCGTGAACATCAGCTCAAGGAGGGCGGTTGGCCGCTCTACTACGGCGGTGCTATGGACATCAGCTGCTCGGTCAAGGCGTATTTCGCCTTGAAGCTGGCCGGAGACGATCCCGATGCGGCGCATATGCGCCGCGCACGCAAGGCTGTTCTTGAGCGCGGTGGCGCGGTCAACGCCAATGTCTTCACGCACATCGCGCTGGCCCTTTTTGGTGAAATTCCCTGGCGCGGCGTGCCATTCATGCCGCCGGAGATCCTGCTTTTGCCCCGTTGGTTTCCGTTCCATCTGAGCAAGGTCTCCTATTGGTCGCGTACGGTTATGGTGCCTTTGTTCATCCTGGCCGCGTACAAGCCGCGTGCGCGCAATCCGCGCGCGATACATATCGGCGAGCTCTTCGTTACCGATCCGCAGCTTGAGACCGGTTATTTCAAGGCACGCTCCCGCCTTAACCGCTTGTTCATTGTCCTCGATACGCTGGGGCGGCGTATCGAGCCGCTCATTCCCCGGTCGGTGCGTGCCAAGGCCTTACGCCGGGCCGCCGAGTGGTTTATCGCGCGTCTCAACGGTGAGCACGGCTTAGGTGCTATTTTTCCGGCGATGGTCAACTCTTACGAGGCACTCGAGCTGCTGGGGTATGCAGCCGATCATCCCCTTCGGCGGCAGGTTCGCAAGGGGCTGCGCGATCTGGTAGTCGAACAAGCCGATCGAGCCTACTGCCAGCCCTGTTTATCCCCGATTTGGGATACCGCGCTGGCTTGTCTCGCCCTGCAGGAAGCCGACCGTGGCAGCAGTTGCGCGCCGGTCCGCCGCGCTCTGGATTGGTTGCAGGCCCGTCAGCTGTTGGACACGCCGGGAGACTGGTCCGAGCAGCACCCGAGCCTTCCGGGTGGAGGATGGCCGTTTCAGTTTCGCAACGACCATTACCCGGATCTGGATGACACCGCCATCGTGGCCTGGGCTATGCAGCGTGCCTCGGACCCCGAGCGCTATGGCGAGTCCATCCGCCGGGCGACGGCTTGGCTGCTCGGCATGCAATCGGCCAACGGCGGCTTTGCAGCATTCGATTCCGACAATACGCGGTATTATCTCAACGAAATTCCCTTCGCCGACCACGGGGCGTTGCTTGACCCGCCGACGAGCGATGTGACCGCCCGTGTAGTGGCATTGCTCGGTAGTTTGGATGGGCAACTGCACAATCGCAGTGCCTTGGATCGCGCTATTGCGTTTCTGCGTCGCGAGCAGGAAGCCGAGGGTTGCTGGTATGGGCGCTGGGGTACCAACTATATCTACGGCACGTGGTCAGTTCTGACTGCACTCGAGCAACTTGGCTGCGATTTTGCTGCGCCCTGGGTGCGCAAGGCCGTGACTTGGCTGAAGAGTATGCAGCGGGATGACGGCGGTTGGGGAGAGAGCAACGATACCTATCTGGACCACCGGAGCCGGGGCAAGCAAGCCGACGAGAGCACGCCGTTTCAGACGGCATGGGCGGTGCTTGCGCTCATTGCCGCCGGGGAGTGCCACTCGCCCGAAGTATGGCGGGGAGTGGAATATCTGCTGCGCCATCAGCGCCCCGACGGGCTCTGGCGCTGCCCTTGGTTTACAGCGCCGGGATTTCCGCGGGTCTTTTATCTCAAATATCATGGCTATGATGCGTATTTCCCGCTAATGGCGCTGGCCCGTTACCGAAACTGTGTTTTGGACAATGATGCATGAGCCGAATCGGCATAGTGAGCGCCCTGGCGGTCGAAGCCCGCTGCCTGCCGGGGCGCCGCGGTTTGTTTGGGTGGCGGAATGCGCTGCCCGGCGAGGCTATGCTGGGCTTGTCCGGCCCCGGCGCCATAGGCGCACAGCGCATGGCCGAGCAATTGGTAGCGCGAGGCGCTACGGAACTGGTCAGTTGGGGATTGGCGGGTGGACTGGATCCGGGGATTGCCCCCGGCACGCTGATCGTCGCCGATCGAGTGGTGGTTGCTCGTGGTACTGGATATGCCACCGACAAAGGTTGGCGGCAACGCTTCCTCTCAGCCCTCCCAAGACGGGTGGCGGTGCGCGAAGCATTGTTGCTTGCGAGCGACAACCTTGTTACAACCTCCGCGGCCAAGACCGTATTGCGGCACCGTTATGCGGCGGTCGCCGTAGATATGGAAAGCGGTGCCATCGCTTGCGTGGCAAATCGGCATCGATTGCCGTTATTGGTGCTGCGGGTGGTTGTGGACCCGGCTGACATGGCGCTGCCCCCGGCGCTTGCCGAGCTCGTGGCTCGTGATGGTGGAGTGCATCTATCTCGCCTGACCAGACTCCTGATTCGCCGGCCGAGCATACTTTGGCCATTGTTTGAACTCGCTTGGAATGTTCGGATCGCCACTTCGACCTTGCGGCGGATTGCGCCAATGGTGACGGATCATGGTGTTTGGCCCTCGGCTGCCGCTGAGGGCAATCTCTCTTTACCCCCTTGAAATCTGCCCCATGGCCTCCTGATCATTGTCGCTGCTTTTTTTGCATCCTCGATCAGCGGCGAGATTCTCTTACGGCTTGGCCGCCGGTTGATTTTGGGTGTCTGGGCTGATCTTTGCCGGACCGTGTAGCCGGTGTTTGCGGCGGGACCGTGTGCCGAGTATGTGCTGTGCTCGGCTATCGTTTTGCAGTGTGGCCAGGATTCCGTCGACATCGAGTCCGATATCTGCTAATTGCTCTTCCTGGCTACCATGTTCGATAAAGCGATCGGGTAGCCCGATCTGCAGCAGCGGGATGCTGATGCCTTCTTTGGACAAAGCTTCGCCGACGGCACTGCCCGCGCCGCCGGCGACGGCATTATCCTCGACGGTCACGATGAGCCCGTGACTGGCGGCGAGCTCGATGAGCAGTTTCGTATCCAACGGCTTTACGAAACGCATATTGACCACGGTTGCCCCCAAGCGCTCGCCTACCTGTAGACACGCCGATAGGAGAGTGCCGAAGGCGAGGATGGCAATACCCGAACCCGACTGGCGTATTTGCGCCTTGCCGATCGGCAGCGCGCGCATCTCCGGGTCGACCGCCACTCCTGGCCCTTTGCCGCGTGGGTAGCGCACGGCCGCCGGTCCGTCGAGCAGGAAACCGGTATAAAGCATCTGGCGACACTCGTGTTCGTCTGCCGGCGCCATAATGACCATGTTCGGCACGCAGCGCATGAAACTCAGATCGAAGGCGCCTTGGTGGGTCGCGCCATCGGCGCCTACCGCACCGGCGCGGTCCACTGCAAAGAGTACCGGGAGATTCTGCAGAGCCACATCGTGGATGAGCTGATCATAGGCCCGTTGCAAGAAGGTGGAATAAATAGCCACCACGGGCTTCAGGCCATCAGCGGCCATGCCGGCGGCAAGCGTTACGCTGTGTTGCTCGGCTATGGCGGTATCGAAGTAACGCTCCGGAAAGCGTTCGGAAAAACGCACCAACCCTGAGCCTTCGCGCATCGCCGGGGTGATGGCCACCAAGCGCTGATCACGGAGCGCCATCTCGCAGAGCCAATCGCCAAATATTTGGCTGTAGGTAGGGCTTGAGGGCGGTGCGCTCGACTTGCGTATTCCAACCTTGGGGTCGAACGGCGAGACACCGTGGTATTGGACCTGATCGGCCTCTGCCGGTGGGTAGCCTTTGCCTTTGCGAGTCACCACGTGCAGCAGCCGCGGCCCCTGCTGAAAGCGCAGATTGCGCAGCGTGTGGATCAACGTTGGCAGATGGTGGCCGTCGATCGGCCCAAAGTAACGAAAGCCGAGTTCCTCGAACAGTGTGCCGGGCACGACCAACCCCTTGGTATGCGTTTCGACCCGTTTGGCGAGCTCCCACATCGGCGGTACCGTTTGCAGGATACGTTTGCCGCCTTCGCGCAAGGCTGTGTACTGTCGGCTCGAGGCGCAGCGGGCAAGATAGTTGGTCAGACCGCCGACGTTACGCGAAATGGACATCTCGTTGTCGTTGAGGATCACCAGTAGATCCGGATACCGATCACCTGCATGGTTGAGGGCCTCATAGGCCATTCCGCAGGTCATGCCCCCATCGCCGATCACCGCCACGGCCCGCCGTTGTGAGTTGTGCCGCGCGGCAGCAAGGGCCATGCCGAGTGCCGCGCCGATCGCGGTACCGGCATGACCTACGGCGAACGTGTCATACGGGCTTTCGTCGCGGTGCGGGAAAGGCGCTAGGCCGCCGTGCTTGCGGATCGTGTGCAGCCGCTCCCGCCGACCGGTCAGAATCTTGTGTGGATAAGCTTGATGTCCAACATCCCACACTAGCCGGTCTTCCGGGGTTTCGAATACGTAGTGCAGCGCGATTGTCAGCTCTACGGCACCGAGTCCGGCACCGAGGTGACCGCCGTTACCGGAAACCGTCTCCAGCAAAAATTCCCGTAGCTCCCGTGCGAGAACCGGTAACTGCGCTTCGGGCAATTGCCGAAGGTCCTCGGGATACATCACGGATTCCAGCAGGGAGCGCGCCATAGCGAACACCTTCCATACTCAGCGGTTAACCTTGGTCGTTTCTTAGCATCCATTGTGACTGCGGTTGCGATGAACAGCCACCGCCAGTCCAATCGGCCGTATACCACCGGCCACGAATCGAGCCGCACTACAGGGACATAGAAAATCGACTTCATCCGTCAACTTAGGCTTGAATGATCAAGCGGTCTAGTGCTAAACGTGACACAACGCGCACGGCTTGTTGGTTTGGGCCTTGTTGCCTTCGTTGCGCGGACGAGTCGCTGGGACGCAAAATTACCACAGTCCTGCCGCTATGAGTGTGGCGAATTGCCGACAAACTGCCTGACCCAATACTGAGCCGTGGATATGCAATGGACGTGATATTGGCTCAACCCCGTGGATTTTGCGCCGGCGTGATTCGCGCCGTCGAGATCGTCGAAAGTGCCTTGGCAATCCATGGCGCCCCGGTCTACGTGCTGCACGAGATCGTGCACAATCAGCACGTAGTTCAGGATCTCAGCGAGCGCGGCGCAATCTTCGTGGAGTCCCCCGAGGAGGTTCCTGTGCAATCAGTCATCATATTCAGCGCTCACGGGGTCGCCAATGCCGTAGCTCAGCGAGCCAGGGGGCGGGGCCTGCGGATTATCGATGCGACCTGTCCGCTGGTGACCAAAGTCCATCGGCAGGCGCAGCGCTATCGTGACGCAGGCTATGAACTTATCATCATAGGCCATGGTGGGCACCCCGAAGTGCAGGGTACCCGCGGTCGGGTGGAGGGGCCGGTGCACGTGCTTGCTACACCGGAGGAAGTCGATGCATTGCAAGTTCAGGACCCGCAAGCGCTTGCCTATGTCACTCAGACGACCTTGAGCCTCGATGACACCCGTGAGGTCGTCGCGGCACTCAAGGCCCGATTCCCTAAAATTCAAGGCCCCGGTCTGAACGACATCTGTTACGCTACTCAAAATCGCCAGAACGCGGTGCGTGAACTGGCTGTGCAAGTCGACGTGTTGCTTGTGGTCGGTGCTCGCAACAGCTCCAATTCCAACCGCTTGCGCGAGGTTGGCGAACAGCTGGGGGTTCGTTCCTACCTCGTGCAGACCGAGGATGATCTGGAGGCGGAGTGGTTTTCTGCCTGCACCCGGGTGGGTATAACCGCCGGGGCGTCGGCCCCGGAAGTGCTGGTACAGCAGGTACTCGAGCGCTTGCATGCGTTTGGCGTTGAGGCGGTCGCCGAGCTCGATGGCGTGAAGGAAGCGACACGCTTCCGGTTACCATCCATGCTAGATTAATCGAGCGGCGCGAGCATTTGAATCTTAAACTTACCCCTATCCGCATCTAGGGAAGGAAGTTTATTATGGGCATCCCGCTGATCCAGAAGTACCGGATCGGTCGTTATATCCTCTCCAAGCGGCTCAAGGGCGAACGGCGTTACCCGCTGGTGTTGATGCTCGAGCCGTTGTTCCAGTGCAATTTGGCGTGTGCTGGTTGCGGCAAGATCGACTATCCCAGCGAGATTCTGCGCAAGCGCTTGAGTGTCGAGCAGGCACTCGGCGCGGTGGACGAGTGCGATGCGCCCGTAGTCTCCATTCCCGGGGGTGAGCCCTTGATCCACAAAGAAATGCCGCGCATCGTCGAGGGGATCATCGCGCGCAAAAAGTTCGTCTATCTCTGCACGAACGCAATTTTGTTGGCGAAGAAGTTGGGTGACTACCGACCCTCGCCGTATTTGACGTTCTCGGTGCATTTGGACGGCAACCGCGAGCGGCACGATGAATCGGTTTGTCAGGAAGGGGTGTTCGACAAGGCGGTCGCCGCCATCCGCAAGGCGAGGGATCGGGATTTTCGGGTCAACATCAACTGTACCCTTTTCCAGGGCGAAGACCCGGCGGAGGTCGCCGATTTCTTCGACTTCGTTACCGAACTCGGCGTCGAGGGTATCACGGTCTCCCCAGGCTATAGCTACGAGCGCGCGCCGCGCCATGATGTTTTTCTAGCTCGCAGCCAGAGCAAGCAGCTGTTTCGTGAGGTCTTCCGTCGCGGCTGTCGCCGGCGCTGGCCGCTGAGCCATTCCGCGTTGTTCCTGGATTTCTTGGCGGGCAATCAAACCTACGAGTGCACACCTTGGAGCAACCCCACCTACAACGTCTTCGGCTGGCAAAAACCATGCTACCTCCTAGCGGACGAAGGCTATGCGCCTACGTTCAAGGAACTCATGGAAGAGACCGACTGGGAGCGCTATGGTACCGGACGAAATCCAAAATGCGACAATTGCATGGCCCATTGCGGTTACGAGGGAAGCGCGGTAGCCGATACCCTGTTACACCCTTGGAAAGCGCTTGGGGTGAGTTTGCGCGGCCCGCGGACCCGAGGTCCGATGGCGCCGGAGGTGCCGATTCGTTATATCCGGGAGGAGTTTGCGGCCCGCGGCGCTGAGGTTCGGATACCAGTGGAGCGCATCACTCGGAGCGAGCCGCGCGTGGCTGTGCCACCCGGGGCACAGCGCTGACTCAGTGAGCGTCGCGTTTGAGGTGCTCTGGACGGCTTGTCCGGTTTTGTTGGGGGCGGTTTTATGGCTGGGCGTGCTTGTGGCGCCGTGGCGGCCCTGGAGCACGCAGGAACGGCTGGAGGCTCAAGGCGGCGTCGGGCAAGGCGTTGGTCTAAGTGATATCACGGTTTTGATTCCAGCGCGCAACGAAGTGCAGGTGATCGCTCGCTGTTTGTCTGCGCTGGGTGCGCAGGGCAAGGACTTGCGGGTTGTGATCGTTGACGATCAGTCCACGGACGGTACCGCTGCGGCCATTCTCGCGCTTCCCGCGCTACGCCTCGAGGTTATCTCCGGGCGGCCGCTGCCGGAGGGTTGGGCCGGCAAGCTCTGGGCCTTGGAGCAAGGGCTGCAACGGGTTCGCACGCCGCTTATTTTGTTGCTCGATGCCGATATTGTGTTGGCTCCCGGTATGGTGGCCACATTGCGTGCTCGCCTCTTGCAGCAGCGCTTGGATCTGATTTCGGTCATGCCGTGGTTGCGCATGCAGACGCTTTGGGAGCGGCTGCTCATCCCGGCGTTTATCTTTTTTTTCAAGTTGCTGTACCCGTTTCGGCTCGCCAATTCCGGCTCGGCGCGTTTGGCCGCCGCCGCAGGCGGCTGCATCCTGCTGCGTACCGAAGCCCTGCACCGCATCGGCGGCTTCGCCGCCTTGCGTGGTGCGCTCATTGACGACTGTACGCTGGCACGGCGATTCAAGGTGGCCGGGCGGCTGACCTGGATCGGTCTGACGCGCAGCGCGTGGAGCCTGCGCAGCTACCGGCGCCTGAGCGAGCTCTGGAATATGGTCGCGCGTTCGGCGTTTACTCAGCTGCGCTATTCAACCGTCCTCCTGCTTGCATGCACGCTCATAATGATGATTGGTTTCTGGGGGCCCGTTGTCGGGCTAGCGTTGGGGGAGGGGATGATTCGATGGGTCGGTTTGGCCGGTTGGTTTGCCTTATGTGTAAGCTATTTACCGACGTTGCTGTATTATCGATTGAGCCCGCTGTGGGCGTTGTTGTTGCCGATCATCGCTACGCTGTATCTGGCCATGACCTGGACGTCGGCCATGCGTTACTGGCGCGGGATACGCTCGCACTGGAAAGGGCGTATTTATGTGTGAGACGCAAATAATTCTGGTTATCGAGGCGAAGGTTTGGCCGTCATTGACGAGACCGCAGTCGTTATCGCCTGCTTGGATGTGAACTCTCTTTCAAGGCAGGCGTGATAAACCGGTAGAGGCGGGGGCATTACCGAGCCGGGCAAGCAGCCGGGTGCATCGATGCCTTAAGCGGCTCAGGCGGCGGTTGCCAGAGTCGCTGGCTGCAGCGCTTCGACCAGATCCAGTAGCAGCGCTTTCTCGGGTGGCGAGAAGCGCTCGTGTGCATCATAGGGATAGCGGGATACCGTGGCGGACCCGATATCGAGGCAGTACTCAAGGATCATTCGGCGCCGTTTGTCATTTACCCGAGGATCCGAGTGATCGAAAATCACGGGCATGGCCAATTGCCGAAGCTCACGCAGCAACGCGGGGTTCGGCTGTTTGCTGAGGAAGCGCTCGACGAAGGCATTGACCTGCTCGGCGGTAAGCACACTCAAGCCCTGTGCTTCTTGGTCCAGCTCAGCGAGCCGCCGTAAGGCGAATTCGTAGACGAGGGCAGCCTCCGCGGGTTTGCTCCGGCCGTCGGCCCATACCATCTCGATGAGCGGAATCAGCTCAAGAAGGTAGATCTCATGGCCTTGAATACCGTACTGAGTTTCCAGCACCGTTAGGGCATCTTCGCGTGTGATGTACACTACGTTTTGCATTCGTATTCTCTTCGTATCCTGCCCTAGCGGCGACTCATACCGCCAGTATGGCAGCAACTCGTCGCGACGCCTCCCCGATCGTCTGTTATTTACTACCGTTAATGTTTTTGAAAAGCGGTGGCTAGCGCCGTCGTTGGACGACACTCCTTGTTAGCACTGCCTTTGCATTGGTTGCACGGCAGCCCTTGCCCATCACCTGATAAGGCGCATGGAAAGCTCGATGCGGTTGCGCTTGAGATCGACGCTCACCACCCGGACCGTTACGACATCGCCTGGTTTGGCCACCTCGCGCGGATCGCGTACGAAATGCTCGGCCATGGCCGAGATGTGGACCAGGCCATCTTGATGAACTCCGATATCCACGAAGGCACCGAAGTTGGTGACATTGGTCACGGCGCCCTCGAGAATCATACCGGAGGTGAGGTCTCCCGGATGCTCCACTCCATCCCGAAAGTGGGCGGTGCGAAATTCCGGGCGCGGATCGCGTCCCGGCTTCTCCAGCTCCCGCAGGATATCGGTTACGGTGGGAATGCCAAAGCGTGCATCGGTGAAATTGGCGGGTTTGACGGTGCGCAGCAGTTCGGCATTGCCAATCAATGATCGAATGGGGTAGCCCATGGTCGTAGCGATGCGCTCGACCAGTGAATAGGCCTCGGGATGCACGGCAGAGGCATCCAGAGGCTGCTTGCCATTGCGAATCCGCAAGAAGCCGGCGGCCTGTTCGAAGGCTTTGGCACCGAAGCGCGGTACGGCCTTGAGCTCTTCTCGGCAGCGAAAGCCCTTTTGGTTGTCGCGATAGGCGACCACCCGCTTGGCCAGCGCCGGCGAGAGTCCGGCGACGTGTGCCAGAAGCGCGGCCGAAGCCGTGTTCAGATCGACGCCCACGGCGTTGACGCAGTCTTCGACCACGTCTCGTAGGGCGCTCGTGAGCTCCGTTTGATCAACGTCGTGTTGGTATTGGCCGACGCCGATCGAGCGGGGTTCGATCTTGACCAGCTCGGCGAGCGGATCCTGCACTCGGCGGGCGATGGAGACCGCACCGCGTAGGGAAACGTCCAGGTTCGGCAGCTCGTCGGCGGCTCGTTGCGAGGCGGAGTACACTGAAGCCCCCGCCTCGGAGACCATGATGTCCGTCAAGCCGAGCTCCGGGTGCGCACGACGCAAGTCGTCGATCAACCTCTGGGTCTCGCGCGAGGCGGTTCCATTGCCGATGGCGATCAGCGTGACCCGATGCGCTTGTACGAGCGCGGCCAGAGTGGTAAGCGTTTCAGCCCGGTGGTGCCTTGGTGCATGCGGATAGACTGTGGTCGTGCTCAATAGCTTGCCGGTTGGATCCACAACAGCAGCTTTGCAGCCCGTGCGCAGACCGGGGTCGATACCCAGCACCACGTGCGCCCCGGCCGGCGCAGCGAGCAGCAGATCGCGCAGATTGCGGCCGAACACTTGGATGGCTTCTGAATCCGCCGCCGCCTTGAGACGACCGAACAGGTCGGTCTCCAACCGGGGGAGCAGCTTCACTCGCCAGGTAAACCGAACTACTTCGGCGAGCCAGTGATCGCCGGGCCGGGTGCCCTCGCGCAGCCCAAGATAGGCGCTGACCATGCGTTCCCCGATGCTGGGTGCACGGCGGGATTCTTCGAGCTCATCCGGCATGGCCAGACGTACCCTCAGCACGCGCGTGCGCCGGCCCCGGAGCAGCGCCAGGGCTCGGTGGGAGGGAATTTTGCAGATGGCCTCGCGATAATGAGCGTAGTCGGAGAATTTAGCATCGTTTTGCGCCGCCTGCTCGGTACCTTCGGCGATCAGCAGGCCATGCTGCCAAGCGTGTTCGCGCAGACGATCCAACAGCCCCGCGTCCTCGGCGAAGCGCTCGGCGAGAATAAATCGTGCGCCTTCCAAAGCGCTGGCCGGAGCATTGATTCCTTGCGCCGGGTTAAGGTAATGCGCTGCCCGAATTTGCGGATCCTGCGACGGGTCAGTCAACAAAGTCTGTGCAAGTGGCGCCAAGCCCGCCTCGCGCGCGATTTCACCTTTGGTACGGCGCTTCTTTTTGAATGGTAGGTAGATATCTTCCAGGCGGGTCTTGGTGTCTGCCTGCTGGATCGAGCGGGCGAGCTCCGCTGTGAGCTGGCCCTGCTCTGCAATGGCCTTGCGAATTACCTCACGGCGCTCTTCCATGCTGCGCTGATAACTTAACCGCTTCTCCAGCACCCGCAGCAGATTGTCATCGAGCCCACCTGTCGCCTCCTTGCGATAACGGGCGATGAAGGGCACGGTGGCACCTTCGTCGAGCAATTCAATCGCCGCCGCCACTTGCTTGGAGCTTACCTGCAGTTCCAAAGCGATACACTGCGCGATATTTTGCGCCATGAATTGGTCCGTCCGAATCAGTAGCGGATACTGCTCGCCAGTACGATAACAGCGGCTTTCAGCTGCGTAACGCTTTATTTATGCGTATGGGCGGCGGCAAAAGCCGATACGCGTTAAGGGTGGGGCGGGGCTCAGCGTTCCGAGCCCTCCTGCTCGTCGCCTACTCGCGGCTCGTCGTAGAGGCTGCTGCGCAGGTAACGATCATGGGCATGCCGCAGTAGCACCATGACGATCGCGGCGATTGGCAGTGCCAGCAAAACCCCAGTAAAGCCGAACAGCTGCCCGCCGGCGAGTACAGCGAAGATAACCGCCACGGGGTGCAGACCGATGCGATCACCGACTAGTAACGGTGTCAGCAGCAGGCTCTCGAGCAATTGACCGACCAAGAACACGCCACAGACCAAGCCGAGCGGCATCAGCCAGTCGCTGAACTGAAACACCGTAGCCAATGCCGCCGAGCCGATCCCGACGATAAAGCCAAGATAGGGCACGATGCTGGCGATACCCGCCAGCAGCCCCACGAGCAATGCCAGATCGAGTCCGATCAGCCATAAACCGAACGCATAAATCACACCCAGCGCGAGCATGACCAGGAGCTGGCCGCGCAGAAACGCCGCCACAACCTCATTGCACTCGCTCGCCAGTGCGCTGACGCTCGGCTCCATCCGACGCGGCAAGAGGTCACGAATGCGCGCGATCAGCACATCCCAGTCCCGTAGCAAATAAAAGGCCACTACGGGGATGAGGGCCAGGTTGGCCAGCAAGCCGGCCAGTGCCAGACCGGAGCTTGTTGCTTGAGCGATCACTTGGGCCGCAAGGCTGCCAGTGGACTGCCAGTGCTCGGCGATCGCCCCACGCAGGGTTGCAAAATCCAGCGATTCGATGTCGACCCCAGCGTGGGTGCGCAACCAGGGCAGCCCGATCTGATACACCCAATCCACCATTTGTGGCAGTAGCGAGCGTAGGGAGTCGATTTGACTACCAAGGATAGGTAGAAGCAGCAATAGCGCGCCGACGCCGACCAGGCTCAGTCCGGTGAATACGACGATGACCGCGGCCGTGCGCTGCAACCGCAATCGCTCCAGACGGTCGGCCAAGGGGTCGGCAAGGTAGGCGAGCAGCGCACCGGTGAGAAAGGGCATCAGAATGGGCCGCAACAAATAGACCAGCACACCGCCCAGAGCCAGAGCCAGCAGGAGCGGCCAAGCCCGGCGATCGGGGAGGCGCGTCTTTAGATCCGTTTCCGGTCTCAGATCGGGGGGGTCAAAGGGAGTTGTCATGGCCAGGTTTTACGCCGGCAATGAACAAACCCGGCCTTGCCTCGAGTGAGGCTGGTCGAACAACGAGGGTTGTCCCTAGCGCAGTGTGTAATCATGGGCCGTATCCACATGATGCCGCAGCTCTCCCCCAGATCTTTTAAGCGGCTAATTTGTGGTAGAGGAGCTTGAGGAGCCGTATTTTTTGTTAGTCTGCCATGGGGGAATAGGACTATAACAGATGGGTGCCGGCATGACCGCATCCAAAGGTTTCTGTAGGAGAGGGCGGGTTTGAAACCCACTGCTACCAGGGGGTTGTGTAGGCGGCGCGCCGAGCGCACAGCCTTATCAGGAGGCCCACAGTGCGTAATCCGTATCGTGTTCTGATCTGGATGAGCCTGTTCCTACTCGCCGTGGCCCTCGCCGGCGCTATGCTGGCGGCCCCGCTGCGCAGTGCCTTCATGGCGAATCCGGTATTCAATGGCATGATCCTAACCGTGCTGGTCATCGGGCTTGTCATCAATTATCGACAAGTGCTGGTGCTGGCCCCTGAAGTGCGCTGGATCGAAGCCTTTCGCCGCGCCGAAGGCGAGATGCCGTTGCCGAGCAGTCGGTTGCTTGGTTCGATGGCCCGCATGCTGACGGGTCGCTATGGGGAGCGCTTCAGCCTCTCGGCGCTGTCCTTGCGCGCGTTGCTGGATGGAATCCGCTCCCGGTTGGATGAGGCCCGCGACTTGTCTCGTTATATTGTCGGGCTGCTGGTTTTTCTGGGATTGCTCGGCACGTTCTGGGGTCTGCTCGAGACCCTGCGCGCTGTGGCGGGCGTGATCGGCGAGTTGGATGTGCAAGCTCAGGGCACGAAGGCCATGTTCAGCGAGCTCAAACTGGGATTGCAGCGGCCGCTCTCCGGTATGGGCACCGCGTTTAGCTCCTCGCTGTTCGGTTTGGCGGGTGCGTTGGTGTTGGGTTTTATCGATCTGCAGGCGGGCCACGCCCAAAACCGGTTTTACAACGACCTCGAAGAATGGCTCTCCGGTCAGACCCGATTATCCTCGGGGGCTTTCACTGGAGAAGGTGAGGGCACGCTACCCGCCTATATCCATGCCTTGCTGGAGCAGACCGCGGACAGTTTGGATAAGTTGCAGCGTGTGATGACGCGCAGTGAGCATGAGCGGCGCGCTGCTGATCAAAAGCTACTGAGCCTCACCGAGCAAATCGCGAACCTCTCCGAGCAGGCACGCAGCGAGCAGAAGGGCCTGCTCGGTTTGACTCGGATGCAGGCCGAGCTGCAAGGCCTATTGACTCGGCTTGCTGATGGGCTCGCGGGTAACGAGGAGCACGCCCAAGAGGCAAGTGAGTCCCTGCGTCATATCGCGCACGGCATCACGAACTTGCGCCAGGAGCTTACCGTGGATCGAGAACGTCTGAACAACGAGCTGCGCGAAGAAGTACGCCTACTGACACGCACGGTGGCCCATTTGGGCAGTGTGGATCGGCCCTCGAATCAGTAACGCAAAGGCATGTTCGAAGCGCAGCGCCGCGGTCGTTACAGTCTCAATATTTGGCCGGGCTTCGTCGACTCCTTGGCCACTGTTTTGCTGGTGTTCGTCTTTGTCTTGCTGCTGTTCGTGGTCGGCCAATCCTATCTCAGTTATGTGTTGACAGGGCAGAGTCAGGCATTGGAGCGGCTGCACGCGCAGGTGGACCAGCTTGCCCAGACGCTTTCGCTCGAACGGGAGCGCAAGGCCCAGGTCGAGGCGAGGCTATCCCGCGTCTACCAGCAGCTGCATGCCACGCTCGCGGAGCGGGCTCAGCTGCGTAGCGATTTGCAGCTGAGCCAGGCCAAAGTCCACCAACTTCAGGCTGATATAGCCCAAGCCAATGAGCGAGTCAGTGTCTCGCAGCGCCAGCTCAAGCTGCGGCTCAGCGAGATTGCCTCGTTGCAGGCGGACATCGACACGCTGCGGAAGGTGCGTGAGACGCTCGAGGCGAAAGTCGGCGAGTTGGCTTCGCATCTTGCACACTCCCGGGGGCAGCTCGCCGCGGCTCGGGATCGTACTAAGGCGCTTAAGGCGCAGCTTGCCGAGGCGCAACAGCGCACTCAGCTGGCCCAGCAAACGTTGCGACGGCGGGAGGTCCGTATTCAGGATCTGGTGGCCCAAGTCGAGGAGCGGCAAAAGGCACTTGCGCGCCAGCATCGGCTAAGCGCCGCTGCCGATGACAAGCTCAGTGCATTGCGCCGGCAGATACAAGCCTTGCAAGAGCAGATCGGCGCGCTGGCCGCCGCGCTACAGAGCTCCAAGCAAACGGTGGCCTCGCAGAAGGTGCAGATCCGCCGCCTCGGCGAGCAGCTCAACGTGGCACTGGTGAAGAAAGTCAAGGAGCTGTCGTATTACCGCTCGGAATTCTTCGGCCGATTGCGTCAGGTGCTCGGCGATGTGCCGGAGATCCGGGTCGTCGGCGATCGCTTCATGTTCCAGTCCGAGCTCTTCTTTCCCAGCGGCTCGGCGCAAATCGCAGCGCCGGGCAAGGATAAGCTCGACCGTCTCGCCACCGTGCTCGAGGAGGTTTCTCGGCGCATTCCTGACGATGTCGACTGGGTGTTGCAGGTCGATGGTCATACCGACCGGCGCCCCATCCACACGACTCGATTTCCTTCCAACTGGGAGCTCTCGACGGCCCGCGCCTTATCCATCGTGCATTACCTCGTCACCCGGGGCGTGCCGCCAAACCGGTTGGCGGCGGCGGGATACGGCCAATACGATCCGCTCGATTCACGCGATTCACCACAAGCCTTTGCGCGCAATCGCCGGATCGAGCTGCGGCTGACGAGCCGCTGATCGAGTGGTTCGGACAGCCGACCCGCAAAGATGATCGCAGTTTACAATTGCAGTTCGTCGAGAAAGGTCTCGAACAGCCGCTCGAGCAGCGGCAGGTGGGCATTGAGTGTATGGTCACCGTCGAGCACATGCAGTCGGGCGCGATGTTGCTGCGCAAAGCGCCAGCTATGCTCAATGGGAATGACATCGTCGGCCCAGCCGTGCACGATCTCCACGAGGTTGGCGCGCGGCGGTGTATCCACCTGATAACCGGGCATGAGCAGAGCGGGCGCGATCAGGAAAAGCCCCAGCGGATTGAGGGTGCGGCTCGCCACGGTGGTCACGTAGCCACCCATGCTCGAGCCGACGAGCACCAATGTGTTACCCATCGGTGGGTTGAGGGATAATAGATAACGCACCCGCTCGTCGGCGTTGTAGGTAAAGCGGAAGTCCGGGCTTTCAACGGCGAGCCCACGGCGGCGGGCGCGCTCGGCCAGTGCCGTGACCTTGTATCCCCAAGGCCCGCTCTCCTTGCCGTGCGCGAAGTAGACACTCGTGCTCATGAGTTAGCTAGTATTGTTGTGCTGTTGGCCAGCGGTAAGTGCGGCCAGCTCGGCGGTAGGCCAAGCGTCGAACGGCCAAGGTCGTGCTTCGCGGTTGAAGGTGACATAGAGCAGCACCTGATAGAGGTACGTGCTCAGTTGCCGTGCGAACGCCAACAGCCGGGGGTTGCATGCCCCACTGAGCAGTGTGGCGACGAACTGGAAGACCACGATGGCCGTCAGCACCATTCCGGCGGTACTGTAAATGACCGAAAATAACACGATGAACAGCCCCCGCAGCCAGGTCTGCCGGCGGGTGAGATGCGCTTTCAGCGTGGAATCCATGGAAAATGCCTCGTGTCGGTGGGCTCAGGAGCGCATGATAACCGCCATCGCGGTTGCGTAATAGCTATACGGGCGGGCCGCTCGACTCAAAAGCAGCCAGCTTCGCCCCCGGGAAAAGGGCACCAGGCGAGGGGCTAAAATGCCGTTCGGCAAATGGATTCGCGATCAGCACAGATCCAGCGCAAAGCGCTTGAGATCCTCCAATGCCACCACCTCCAGAGCGGCCTCATGGGTGGCTGCGAGCACCACTCGTGGCGCACAGCCTGCCTCCAGCGCCTCCTGCCAACGGGCTGCGCAAAGACACCAGCGATCGTTGGGTTTGAGCCCGGGGAAGCCGGCTTCGGGCAGCGGGGTGGTCAGGTCATTGCCCCGGGCACGCGAGAAGGTGAGAAAGGCCTCCGTTACTTGAGTACAAACCGCATGTACGCCAAGATCCTCGGGCCCTACCCGACAGTGGCCGTCGCGGTAAAACCCGGTCATAGGATCGTAGCAACAAGGCTCCAGCTCACTGCCCAGTACGTTGCGATGTTCGGCCATGGCTTTTATGGATCCTCTTTTGCAAATCGTAGCGAGGCACCCAGTGTAGCCGCGGTGCCCGCTAATTCGAAGCCGATTGCGTGCTGTGGCGCTCGATCGGGCGACAAAATCCGGTTACCTCTCGCGTAAGCGCCGCTCATCGGTCGCTTGTGGCAGCCAGCATGGAGCGAGCGGCTGCGATGATCTGCTCTTCATCCGGCAGAACCTGCTGTGCCGCCTTCCCCAAAGGGATATAGCTGTCTTCACCGACGACACGCCGAATTTGAATGCTGCGACCGCAGGTCTCGACAATGGCGGTGACGATCTCCTCCGAGAGTGCGCCGGTGCGCCGGCCCTCGTCGACCACCAGAACCCGCCCGATCGACCGCGCGTGCCGAGCGATGAGTTTGCGGTTCAATGGTTTGAGCCAGCGCAGATCGACGATACGGGTCCGTGTCCCGCTCTCCCGGCGCAGCCGTCTTGCCGCTCGCAGCGACAGCCAAACGCCGTTGCCATAGGTGATGATCAGCAACTCCCGTGCCTGCGTATGATAGATCCGCGCTGAACCAAGAGGAATAGCGCGGCCAGGCTCAGGATAAGGAAACAGCCATTTGCCGTCGTTGGGTTGGTAGAGATCCTTGGTCATATAAAGCGCGATCGGCTCGAGGAAGGCCACCACGCGGCCGTTTACTACATTCAGCGCCGCGCAGGTGCGCAGCATGCGCACCGCATCGTCGCCGCGCGCCGGACAGGCGATGACCAGGCCTGGGATGTCGCGCAGCGCCGCGATGGAATTATCGTTGTGAAAGTGCCCGCCGAAGCCCTTCTGGTAGGCGAACGCAGCGATGCGCATCAGCAGGGGGTTGGCGTATTGGCCGTTGGAGAAAAACTGAAGGGAGGCCGCCTCGCCGCGGATCTGATCGCAGGCGTTGTGAAAATAGGCGAGGTATTGGATCTCCGGGATCGGCAGCAGTCCCACGTAGGCCGCGCCTTGAGCCAGCCCGAGCACGGCGGTCTCGTCGATCAAGGTATTGAATACGCGGTGGCCTTTGAACGTCTCGTAGAGCCCGGCGGTGATCGTGTAGACACCGCCTTTTTGGGCGACGTCCTCGCCGAAGACGATGGCCTGTGGGTATTTCACCAGCAGCTCGTGCAGGGCGCGGTTGAGCTGAACGGCGAAGTGGCGGGGCGGCTCTCGCTCTGGCAGTCCGCTCGAGCCGCCGAGCACGCGCCGGCGTTCGGTTTGATAATCGGCCCGGCTCGCCTCGATGTTGACCGCCGCGGCATCGTAGGGCGCGAGCGGGCGCATGATCTGCGTGCGGCGCTCGAGCTTGGGCGTCCGTGCCGCGCGAAACGCCGCTTTGCGCACCCGCTGACGGGCCGCTTGATAGCGGTCCAGAATCTGCGTCGCGCTCAGCAGACCCGCACGCAGCGCCGTGCGCGCGCTATAAAGTAGCGGGTCTTGTGCCTCGCCGGCCTCGATCTGTGCCAGGCTGCGGTACTTGTCTTCTAGATCCGAGCCCGCATGGCCCAGCAAGCGTTGCATATGCAGGTGCAGGAAGGCGGGCTTGCGGGTGCGGCGGACATACTCCACGGCCGCTTCTGCGGCGGTGTGGGCCGCGATGAGGTCCACGCCGTCGCCGGCAAAGTAGCGGATGCCCGGACGGCCGCGCAGGCTGGCCTCGACCCAACCCGCCGGCGTGCGCAGCGAAATGCCCAAGCCATTGTCCTCGCAGACGAGCAGGATCGGGCAGGGCAAGTGCTGGTGGGTTGTCCAGGCGGCGGCATTAAACCCCGCCTGTGCGGCGGCGTGGTCCACGGAGGCATCACCAAAGCTGCAGACGATGATGGCATCTGGTGGAACCGGCAGCGCGGTGCCGCCGCGCCGCGCGAGTGCGAGTGCGATGGCCATGCCCACCGCCTTGGGTAGCTGCGAACCGATGGTCGAGGTCTGCGGCAATACCCACAGCGGTTTGGAGCCCCAGACCTTGTGGCGGCCACCCGAGATCGGATCCGCGGCGCTGGCCGCCAACGACAGCGCCGCGTCGTATACCGGATCGATGTGCGCAAGCTTGCGCGCGCGCTCCATCATGAAGCCGCCGGATCGGTAATGCAGGAATGCGGGGTCGGTATGGCGCGTGAGGCGCCCGAGTGCGGCATTGCCTTCATGTCCGGCGCTGCCGATCGTGTAAAAGCCCTCGTTGCGGGCGCGCATGGCGCGCGCCTCGAAGTCGAGATGGCGTGAGAGCATCTGTGATTCGAACAGCTCGAGGAAGGCCGTACCGCTGAGCGTCGAGTCGTTGCGGACCGGCTCGGTAAGTGCGGGGCGGCGTGGCAGCGGTTCGTCCCATGTCTGCAGGAGCTGGAGAAAGTTCCGATCGACGATTTCGGCGCGGTTGATGATCTGCGCCGTGTGCTTGCTGCGAGTGGGGCGAGGATTTCTAGGTATCATGGTCAAACCCGGCATGGAGGCGTCGGCTGGTAACCATACTCTATGACAGCGTATGAACAACCGGTGAGCGGTATGATGCAACAGGGTGCCTGCCAGAGGCATAGCCAACGCTGGCCGGCGAGAGCTATGCGGCGCTGGCCCGCCTCCGCCGATAAGGGGTGGCGGTGAGCATGGCACTGCCAGTGCTGCACCAGCTCAGCACAGTATCCATGGCGAGCGATATCAGTCGAAAAAGGGTTTGCCTAGGGAGTTGGGGAACAAATCTTCCATATAGAGGTGCAGCTGGAGCAGCATTCCCACGCGGTCGCCGGTGCGCTTGTTCACCGGAATGCTCGCCTCGATGCTGATTTGCCCGAGATGATTGAACCAAATAACCCCGGGGTTGATCGTGCCGGTCAGACCCTCGCAGCCGCTTTCCATGCAGAACCGCAGAGGTGCCTCGACTACGGGGATCACGTGATTCAGCCAGGCCGGTAGACCGATGTCGCGCACGAAAGAGGTCAAATAGCCGAGATTGTAATGTAAAGCAAAGCCGCTGGAGAGGGTTTCCGGCTCGCGACCACGGGTGGGAAAATTGTAGGCGATGGCGGCGTTGAATGCCAAGGGCCGTAAATATTTAACGCTCTCTGGTAGATTGCCGAAGCCTTGGCCGAGGAAAAAGGCAGGCGAGAGGGTGGAGAACGAGTCTCGATCGATTGCTTGGCTGCCGGTACCACCAATTTTTGCATCCAAGCCGATGGCCACGACCGATTCGCGCTCGGCGCTGATCGGTCCCATGAACTTGACTCCGAGCGTCGTATTGCTGAAGCCATTTTGTTTGGATCCCTGCGCCTGGTCGAGGTGAATATACCCGCTCGCCAGCGTCAGCGTCAGCCGTTCGGTGATGCGTTTGGAAAAATTCAGCGTGGCTTGTGCAGTGTCCACTTGTGCGCCGTCTGCGTTGGCGTCAGCTCGATGACTGAACAGCATATCCAGTTCATCGATGAAAAAAGGATCTACGACGCTCGGGGTTGCAGGGAAAAGTCGTTTACCGGCAAACCCTTGTCCGTCGGCGCTCAGCGGCAAGACGCTGATGAGCGCCAGCAGCGCTGCACGCAAGGCAGGCCATCGCATTTTTCTTCTCCCCAATTCAATGGATTCACTCACACACAGCCGTCTTCATCGCGGTGACGACTTAAAATGGACCGCGCCATTGCGAGCCCGTCTTCGTAAGCCAGATGGCCGGTCGTGTTAAATTAATAAGTTGGGTGTGTACTTGAGCGATGAGCGAGACGTCCATGCCAATCCAAATGACAGGTATGCACGAAGCCTCCACGCGGATCAACCTGCGCCGGCTGTTAATGCTGCGCAATTTTACGATCGCCGGACAGACGGTGGCCGTGCTCGTGGCCGCGTTCGCGTTGAATATGGCCGTGCCGCTTGCCGACGTGGGTCTCATTATCGCCGGGCTTGCTTTGCTCAACGCCGTGGCGTGGCGGCGGCTCAAGCGTCAGCAACCCGGCAGCCATGAGTTCATGGTCCATTTATTGGCCGACGTGCTGGGTTTGACCGCTTTGCTCTACTTTACCGGCGGCGCCACCAATCCATTCGTATGGTTGTTGCTGCTGTCCCTGACCATTGCCGCCACCGTGCTCTCACGCCGGCAGACCTGGATCATTGCCACCGTGACGATCGCCTGCTACTCCGGCCTTATGGTGTTGTACCGGCCACTATCGGGTGCCGGCGGAGCCGGTGGCCACTTCCAGATGCATGTGCTCGGTATGTGGCTGGGGTTTATGCTCAGTGCCGCCTTGATTGCTTATTTCGTCGCCGGGATGGGGCAGACGCTGCGCGAGCAGGAGCATGCTCTGGCGCGAGCACGCGAACGTGCTTTGCGCGACGAGCGTCTACTCAGTTTGGCCACCCTGGCTGCCGGGGCGGCCCACGAGTTGGGGACGCCGTTGGGTACTATGGCGGTTTTGCTAAAGGAGATGCAAGCGCAGCCGCGCCCGCCGGATGATCAGGAGAACCTAGGTATTCTGCAAGCGCAAATCGGGCGTTGCCGACAGGCGTTGACCACGATTTCGGCCTCGGCGGGTGAAGTGCGCGCCGAATCCGGTTGCGCCGTGGCGCTGGATCGTTATCTGCAGGATTTGCTCAGCCAATGGCAGGTGCTGCGCCCAGGCGTGCGCGTGGAATACAACGGCTCCATGCTGCCATCGGGGTTGCGAATCGTCGCCGATCGCACGCTCACCCAGTCCCTCGTCAATCTGCTCCATAATGCGGCGGATGCCTCGCCCCACCAGATCAGCGTGGCAGCCGAGGTGGCAGACGACACGCTGGAGCTGACTGTGGCCGATCGTGGTGCGGGGCTCAGTCCCAAGATCGCTGCCGTACTGGGACGGGCGCCGGTGACTACCAAGGTAACCGGCAATGGTTTGGGGCTTTATTTGACCCAGGGCATCATAGAGCGCCTGGGCGGTGCGCTCACACTGAGCCCGCGCAGCGGTGGCGGGACGGTAGCGCAGGTATTGCTGCCGTTGGAGCGGCTGCGGGCGGCGGCCTGAACGTGACCGGATGCGCGTTGATGATGGTACTCGATCGAGAGACGTTTTTGCTGGTGGACGATGATCCGGTGTTTTGCCGGGTTTTGGCGCAAGCGCTGACTCGGCGGGGCTTCGAGGTCGATGTGGCGCAGACCGCGGCTGAAGCGCTGGCGGTGGCGCTGCATCGGGTGCCGAGCTGCGCGGTCGTTGATCTTAGGCTCGGAGAGGATTCGGGGCTGCCCGTGGTGCAACGATTATTGGCGCTGCGAGAGACGATGCGGATCGTGGTGCTCACCGGCTATGCGAGCATCGCTACGGCAGTGGAGGCGATCAAGCTCGGGGCCGTGCATTATCTCGCCAAACCCGCCGATGCCGATGAGATTGTCGCCGCGCTGGGTTGTCAAAAAGCGAACACCGAGGTCGTGCCGCCCGCGCACCCGACCTCGGTCAAGCGTTTGGAGTGGGAGCATCTGCAGCGGGTGCTAAAAGCCCACGGGGGCAATATATCCGCTACTGCGCGCGCCTTGCGCATGCACCGGCGCACGCTGCAGCGCAAGCTCGGCAAACGCCCGAGCAAAGAGTAACGCGGTAAGGCGCGCGCAACGCCAGCCCAAACATTGCCCCAGCGGGCTGGGTTGCGCTCGCGCCGGTCGCCCAACGGCAAGGTGCATGGCCGCGCCGGCTACGGCCGCTCGCTCTCCTTGCCGTTGGCGGTTGCGAAGGTTTCCAGACCGGCACGTCGCTTACGCCGGTTGTGCCGTGAGCCGCGGGCATGGCTTATGCTCCGGCCAACTCCAATCGCGGCCCTTGAGCATTACATTCCAGTACAGCCAGGGGAAGAAGTGGCGTTTCAGCGCCCAATACGTGCGGCGGGGAACGCGCGGATCGAGTGGGAAACTCGCCATCACCTCGCCGTCGTAGCGGAACTCGGCCAGCATGACCTTGCCGTGCGCGGTGGTCAGCGGGCAGGCCCCGTAGCCGTCGTATTCGGCCGCCTCGTTGATGTGGCCGAGCGCTTGGAGCAGGCCGGCGACCACGACCGGGAACTGGCGCCGTGCTGCCGCCATGGTCTTGGCGTTGGGGGTGTCGGTGCAGTCGCCGAGTGCGAAGACATTGTCGTAGCGAGTGTGACGCAGACGGTGCTTGTCCACGCTGACCCAGCCGGCCGCACCGGCGAGCGGGCTGGTCTTGACGAAATCCGGCGCCGACTGTGGCGGTACCACGTGCAGCAAATCGAAATGCCGGGTCACGGTGCCGGTTTCGGTCTGGAAGGTGGCTTCGCGCTTGTCGCCATCCACCGCGATCAGATCGTGCTTGAAATAGGGTGTGGCGCCGTAGCCCGCGATGATCTTGTCCAGCGCCTTGGCGTAGGCGGGCACACTGAACATGGCGCCGCCCTGATTGTAGAAGCCGATGTTGGCTTTGATGCCGCGGCGCCGGAAGGTGTCCGCCGACAGATACAGCGCCTTCTGTGGCGCTCCGGCGCATTTGATCGGCATCGCCGGTTGGGTGAACAGCGCCGCGCCGCCGTCGAATGACTCGGTCAGTTGGTGAGTGTAGGGAGCCAGATCGTAGCGGTAGTTGGAGGTTACGCCGTTCTTGCCGAGCGTCTCGGGCAGCCCCTCGATCGCATCCCAGTTGATCTGCAGGCCTGCGGCGACGACCAGGAAGCGGTATTCGAGCGTACCGCCGGAGGCCAGCGTGAGACGGTTCTCCTCGGGTTGAAAGGAGGCCACCGCGTCCTTGATCCAGGTCGCCTTGGGCGGCATCACCTCCGCTTCACTGCGTCGGGTCTGGACGGCCAGCATATCGCCGCCACCGACCAGGGTCCAGCCAGGCTGATAGTAGTGATCCTCGCTCGGCTCGATTACCGCGACGTCGAGATCGGATTGTCGGCGCAGCAGCGCCGCGGCTACCGCCAGGCCAGCCGTGCCGCCACCGACGATGGCCACGACGTGGCGCTTGTTTGTGGCTTGCGGGGATGTCATAGCGAATCTCCTCTCATAAACGGTTGCCCGCCGGGGCATAGTGTACTAGTGTAAATGGAATAAGCATATTCCAAAAATGAATATGGTGATTGGGGGTACATGATGCTGTTCCGTCAATTGTTCGACCGGCAATCCAGCACCTATACGTATCTGATCGCATCCGGCAAGGGCCGGGAAGCGCTGATCATCGATCCGGTCAAAGAGCAGATGCCAGTTTATCTCGGCTTGATCGAGCAGCTTGATCTTAAGCTCGTGCGCGCCATCGATACGCACACGCACGCCGACCATATTACCGCGCTTGGCGATCTGCGTGATGCCACCGGTTGTGTGACCCTCATGGGCGAGTTCACGAGAGCCGAGTGTGTCTCGCAACATGTCCGCGAGGGTGAGATCGTCGATGTCGACGGAGTCCGGCTCAAGGCGCTGTACACACCGGGTCATACGAACGAATCGTTCAGTTTTGTGCGCGATGGGCGTGGCGAATGTGAGGATGCCGTGTTCACCGGTGATGTACTGCTAATCCGCGGTTCGGGGCGCACGGACTTCCAGGGCGGCGATCCTTACGCATCGTACGATTCGATCGTGAACAAATTGTTTGCGTTGGGTGAGGAAACGCGGGTGTACCCGGCTCACGATTATAAGGGTTTCACGGTCTCCACCATCTGGGAGGAGCGGCGTTTCAACCCGCGTCTAGCCGGCAAGAGCGCTGAGCAATATGCCGAGATCATGCGCAGCCTGAACCTGCCCGATCCCAAGATGATGGACGTGGCGGTGCCGGCCAATCTGGCTTGCGGACAGCGAGCATGAAGCGGCGATGAGGGGGGGTACCAGGGCACAGTATGCCTTGTTGCGCTTGCTGCCTCTGCTCGGACAGTTGCGCGCCACTGGCCGTGGCGCTTGGTCGGACGATCTGATCGCCGGAATCATAGCCGCCATTCTGCTGGTGCCGCAGAGCATGGCCTATGCTGTGCTGGCCGGCCTGCCGCCGGAAATGGGGCTATATGCGTCGATCATCCCGCCGCTCGCGTATGCTTTGTTCGGCACCAGTCGGGTGCTGGGGGTAGGCCCCGTGGCGGTGCTTGCGCTCATGGTGGCCAACGCGCTCAACGACTACAGCGGTGGAGATCGGCAGCTTTGGCTGAGCGGCGCCGTTATTCTGGCTGCCGAAGGAGGGCTGTTTCTCGCGCTGCTCGGGATATTCCGGCTCGGTGTTTTGGTCAACTTCATCAGCCACCCCGTGCTCTCAGGGTTTACCAGCGGCGCGGCGGTGCTGATCATAACGAGCCAGATCAAGCATCTGCTGGGTATCGATTTGGCCCGTGGTGGCGTCTTCGAGACACTGCAGGCGCTCACAAGCCATTTCGATGAGCTGCACGTTCCAACCCTAACGTTTGGCTTGGCTGCCCTCATAGTGTTGCTGGCGGGGCGCAGCCCGCTCATGCGCCTATTGCAACGGATCGGTATGGACGCTCGTGGCGCCGGGTTGATTGTACGCACGATCCCGCTGGTCGTCGTAATTTTGGCTACGCTAGCGGCCGCACTACTCGATGCCGAGAGCATCTATGGGCTGGCCGTGGTAGGCACCGTGCCGGCGGGGCTGCCGGTGCCGTCGCTTGATTTCCTCTCCGCGCCGGGCTGGCGCGCGCTGCTGCCCTCAGCGGTGCTGATCGCCTTGATGGGTTATGTGGAAAGCGTATCGCTCGCCAAGGTATTGGCCGCGCGCCGACGCCAGAAAGTCGATGCCAACCGGGAGCTCGTCGCCCTTGGCATGAGCAACCTCGCCGCCGCTGTGGTCGGCACCCTGCCGGTGGCCGGTGGTTTTTCGCGCTCGGTGGTCAACTTCGACGTCGGTGCCCGTACTCAGCTGGCCGGTATCATCACCGCCGGGCTGATCGGCGTGGTCGCTTTGTTTTTCACGGGCTGGTTCTACTCCTTACCGGATGCGGTGTTGGCGGCGATCATCGTCGTCGCAGTTGCGCAGCTGATCGACGTGGCTGGCGCGCGCCGGGTTTGGGCCTACGACCGTGCCGACGGCGCCGCCTTGGCGGTAACGGGCGTGGCGGTGCTGGGACTCGGTATCGAGCTGGGTTTGTTGATGGGCATCGTCCTGTCGCTGGCATTGTACTTGTGGCGCACCGGCCATCCGCACATCGTGGTGGTTGGCCGGCTTCCTGGTACCGAGCATTTCCGCAACGTCAACCGTTACGTGGCGCAGACCAACCCGCAGGTGCTGGCGGTACGCATCGATGAAAGCATTTATTTTGCCAACGCCGCCCAGGTTGAGGATTTCATAACCCGACACTTGGCGGCTGCACCGGATACGCAGAAACTGTTGCTGGTGATGGCCGCAGTCAATTACATCGATGCGAGCGGCCTGGAGATGCTCGAACATCTGGAAGAGGCACTGGCGCATGCCGGCATCGTTTTGTATCTAGCCGAGGTAAAAGGGCCGGTGCAGGACCGCTTACGCCCTACTCGTCTAGGGCAGCGGATTGCTGAGCGCACTTATCTTACCGCGGGGCAGGCATTCGAGGCCTTCGCCGATACAGGGCGCTCGAAGGGGTTCAATGGTGCCGAGCACTGACAACCCCTGCCTCGAATAGCGCTTCGACACAGGGGTTGTAGGGAGAAGAAAGCACCTGCAGGCCGGAATGAGGGGGTGACGGGGCTTACTAGAGCCTACAGGTGCGAAATCAGCAAAGGCGCGCTTGTGGTCGGACCCTCTATTAACCAACGTTTGTTTCGGCAAGTACGTCTGCGGGCGGATAGCCACAGCTATTCAGTTATTTTATAAGCAAAAGTTATGCCTGTTTTTTTAAATTAAATAAAATCAATATAATGTGCTTGTCCGCCGCTGTCGGTCCAATTATATGGCCGCTAAATTTGTCTCCGAATAGCGACATGGAGTTGCCTCCCGCAGCTGCATCCCGTCATGTTCCTCCCATCGACTGCGTACTAAGCCTATGCTTGATGGCGATATTCAGCCAAGTTTGACTTTGCCGGGATGTGCAATGGTTGGCAATCACGGGATCTTGATATAGGTAGTGCATTGATAATTTAGAGAAAAATGTGCAGAGCACGCCATGCGATCGGTACAGAAGCATGAGCTGGTGCGACGGCCAAATGCGCGTCGCTGTTTGGAGACAGATATGCCGTGAGATGATCACACATGCGATCTCCCGCACGCTTTCATTTCGTCTTTTGGCAGACGCCAAGTTTGCCGTTTGTTTGTTGGCTGATGGCGTATCCGACGGAGTGGGCTAATGCCTAGCGAAAGGCTCTGCGGTTCGGACATCGGAGATGTTCTCCCGCGCATCAACGTGCCTGTTTGAACAGGCTGGGGTTGAGGTCGTGGCGGTTGAGCAATTTGTAGAATTCGGTACGGTTTCTTTTCGCCAGTCGGGCAGCACGGCTGACATTACCTTCGGTGATCTGCAGCAGCTTGACTAAGTAACCGCGCTCGAAATCACGTCGGGCATCGGCAAAAGGCGGCAGACCAGGGACATCCTCCCGCAAGGCTTGCTGCACCAGATCGTATGAAATGATCGGCGTCGTGGATAAAATCGCCACCTGCTCGATTACATTGTAAAGCTGACGGATATTACCCGGCCATTGGGCGCTGACCAGGTGCTCCATGGCCTCCTGCGAGAAGCCTTTGAGATTCTTTTCATACTTGTGCGCCAGCTGATGAAGGAAGTGGTTGGCCAGAACAGGCACATCCTCTCGGCGCTGCGCGAGCGAGGGCAAGGATAAAGTGACCACATTGAGCCGATAGTAGAGGTCCTCGCGGAAACGACCCTCGGCCATCTCTTGTTCTAGGTCACGATGGGTAGCGGAGATGATCCGCACATTGACGGATATATCCTGCGTGTAGCCGACTGGCCGCACCTGATGCTCTTGCAGCACTCGCAGCAGTTTGACCTGGAGCGCAAGCGGCATATCCCCGATTTCATCGAGGAACAGCGTCCCGCCGTCAGCGGCCTTGAAAAGGCCCTCGTGGTCTTGATTAGCGCCTGTGAAGGCGCCTTTTTTATGGCCGAAAAGTTCGGATTCCAGCAGTGGTTCGGGTATCGCGCCGCAGTTGACGGCGATGAAGGGGCCCTTGCTGCGCCGGCTTGTATTATGGAGGGCTTTTGCCAGCAATTCTTTACCGGTGCCACTCTCGCCCTGTATGAATACACTGGCTTCGCTCGGAGCGATCATTTTAGCGCGCTGCAGGACGTCCTCCATCAAAGGGCTGCGGCTGATGATCTCGGCACGCCAGGTATTGGTCTGTTTGCCCGCGGTGTCCGGCTCCACGATGCCCGAAAGGCGCAAGGCGCTTTCCACTTGTTGCAACAGCGCGGGGGCCTCGAACGGCTTGGTGATGAAGCCGAAGACGCCTTTCTGGGTTGCTTCTACGGCATCCGGAATCGACCCGTGAGCCGTAAGAATGATCACGGGCAGCGTAGGATGCTGTTTGTGCAGGTTCTGGAACAGCGCCATGCCATCCATGCCGTCCATGCGCAGATCCGCTATTACCAGATGCGGCCTGATGCCCGCAAAATTCGATAGCGCTTCCTCACCGCTTTGGGCGGTTGCCACTTCGTAGCCGTTGGATTTGAGTCGAATGGAGAGCAGGCGCAGCACTCCCGGGTCGTCGTCGACCACCAGGATACGGTAGTCTTTGGCCATGTTGGGTTCCACTCCGCTAGTGCTGGTTACGCTGCTGGATGCTTTTCTCAATAGCCTTTATGCCCTCGAGTTGTTTATGTAATTTTTCGTTTTCATCTTGCAGCGTTTTGATCCGGTAATGGTAATTTTGTAGCTCGGCTTGAGCTCCGTCGGCGGCCTTGCGGGTTTCGATCAACTCTTGCAGCAGGAAGGCGAGCTTGCCTGCAGCAGAATACCGATTGAATGCATTATTCAGACATGGGTCTAAAATGGTTTGGCTATTCGGGCCGCCACTGTGGGCCGATAACTTACTGAGTATCATAGCCGATTTCAACCGAACCGTACTGCAGTCATCCTTTTGTAAGCGGCTTTGGAGCCTAGTGAGGCGGGTTTTCAGGCCGTTCTCGTCGAGCCCGTCGAGGCCCCGATAGTAACCCAGCAGTTCGGCGATTCCTCGCGGGTCGGGTCGAGTAAGCTCCGCTGCGCCTTGGGAGCTCGCGTCTTGGCCGTTTTCGAGAGGAAAATATCGACAGCCTGGCATCATCAGCGGGAGGATGAGAAGAATCAACGTGAGCGGCGTTTTGCTCATGCATGAATGCCTATTGATAATTTAGAGTGCGCTTTGGGCTGCTCAGGAACCTCTGATCAGTTACCTTGTCGTTATTCCGGCGAAAGCCGGAATCCAGTAAAATCAAGAGCCTGGAAACCGACCATCGCCGGTGTGACGAATAAATCAGATGCTCCCTCAAGGTCCGTTTGCGGCTGTTCAGTTGACCGCCGCCAGTTTGGGGGTCGCGCGACACGGCAACATGACCCGCAGTCGTGCCCCGGAGCCTGGCCTATCCAGGATGTCGATGCGTCCATCGTGCGCGAGTACGTACTCGCGAGCAATGGAAAGCCCTAACCCGGAGCCCTTGACGTAGCCTTCGGGTTGGAGCCTACCTTGAAAAAAAGCTTCGAATACTCTATCGCGTTCCGCGGCAGTGATCCCGGGGCCCTGGTCGGCGACGTCCAGCACGGCGGTATTTTCGAGTTGCAGCGTTCTGATGGTAAGCGCGCCGTGGGTAGGCGAGAATTTGATTGCGTTGGAAAGCAGGTTGTCTACGACGGTTCGTAGCTTTCCGGCATCGCCAATCAATCGGCATTCGGCGAGTTTAGTCGTTACCAGCAGCGACTTCGCTTTGATTGCCAACTTGTGATTCTGCAGCACGTTTTCCACCAGCACGCTCATGTCCACCGGGGCGAGATTGAGCGCGGGGCGGTGCGCCTGCATACGGGAGAAATCGAGCAGATCCTCTATGAGGATCTGTAGGCGATGTCCGCTTGCATGGAGAATCTGGGTAATTTCCCGCTGTTCGTCGTTGAGCGTGCCAACTATTTCATCTCCCAGCAGAGCCGTGCTCTCTCGAATCGTGGTGAGCGGCGTTTTGAGTTCATGGGAGACATGCCGCAGGAAGCGCGTCTTCTCGCTCTCGAGTTCGATCAATCGACGGCGCAGCCACTCAAGACGCTCACCCAGCGCATGTAGATCCTGGGGCCCGGAAACTTCGATGGGCGAGCCGAAACGGCCGGCACCGAGTTCGCGAATGGCGTTGTCCACCTGGCGTACGGGACGCGAGATCAGTACAGTGAAAATCGCCGTTGAGATAAGAGTCAGCGGGATAAGCGCAATCGCCAGCCAGAATAGCACGCGTTGAGCCATCGTGGCCGTCTGCTGCATTACTTGAACCTCGTGGTCGATCTGCCGGTTACTCCCCCGGCTGATTTGATCGGCGAGCTTGTGCAGTGTAATGAAGATATCCGCAGTCTCCTGCTGCGTCATCTGCTGGCGCGCGTTTTCATCCGATAAGCGTTGGAACAGTTCGGTTTCCTGGCGACCGATGTTCTCGATATGGCGTCGATGCGGCGCTTCGGCGGTGAGAATACTGAGGTGTTTGACGATGGATTGGAACTCGTCATGAGCCTTTTTGTAAACTTTGAACAGCGAGTGATCACCCAGCAACAAATACTGCCGCGCCGTGCGCTCCATCCCGGTGAGTGCCTCCACGAGGCTGCGGCTGCCTTGAATTGCCTGGGCCGCGTTGTAGACGGCCGTCTGGGCTTGCTCAGAGAGCCGGTCAACATAGACACCGGCGTAGGCCAGGGCAAAGAACAGCGGCAATGATACGACCCCAAAGCCATAGAGGATCAGGGTAAGGGTGGATCGCGGGTGGTATAACTTCATCGTGCGAATGGCCGCACTCAGGCGTCGTCGAACAGATCCGGCGTCGCCTCATGGCTGCGCGCAGGCGGGGGATAGCCAAAATGCAGATAAGCGTTGCGCGTTGCCATTCGCCCCCGCGCCGTGCGCATGATAAACCCCTGTTGGATCAGATAGGGCTCGAGCACGTCCTCGATGGTGCCGCGTTCGTCGCCGATCGCCGCCGCTAAGCTGTCCAGTCCCACCGGTCCGCCATCGAATTTCTCGATGATGGTCAGCAATAGCCGTCGATCCTGGACGTCGAAGCCGTTGCCATCCACATTCAGTAAATTCATGGCGGCTTTTGCTACCTCCATCGTGATGCGCCCATCCGCCTTGACTTCAGCGAAATCGCGTACCCGTCTCAGCAGCCGGTTGGCAATTCGCGGGGTCCCCCGGGAGCGTTGCGCGATTTCCAATGCCCCGCGATCGTCTATAGTCAGCGCCAGCAATGTCGCGGAGCGCTGCACGATGGCTGCGAGATCTTCCACACAATAATACTCCAGACGCTGCACGATGCCGAAGCGATCGCGTAGGGGCGAGGTGAGCAGGCCCGCTCGGGTTGTGGCGCCCACCAGCGTAAACGGTGGCAGATCGAGTTTTATGGAGCGCGCCGCCGGCCCCTCGCCGATCAGGATGTCGATTTTGAAGTCCTCCATTGCAGGATAGAGAACCTCCTCGATCACCGGTGAGAGCCGATGGATTTCGTCGATGAACAGCACGTCCTGGGGTTCGAGATTGGTCAGCAGCGCTGCTAGGTCGCCGGGTTTGTCGAGCACCGGTCCCGAGGTTTGCCGCAGGCCCACCCCCAACTCATGGGCGACGATGTGGGCCAGGGTCGTTTTGCCCAGGCCGGGGGGGCCGAAGATCAGGACATGATCAAGCGGCTCGCCGCGTTGCCGCGTGGCATGGACGAAGATTCCCAGCTGTTCTCTAACCGCCGGTTGGCCCACATAATCGGCTAACCGGCGCGGGCGGATGGCCCGATCGATGGCCTCGTCTTCGCCCGCCGCCTGTTCTTGAACGACTCGATCCGGCTCAATCATGGCCCGTGTATCCTCAGGCATGCTTACAATCAGCCGTGCGTATGGGCATTGCCCGTATTTAATGCCTAATAGTTCGAGGGGGCGTTGCGGCTACCGCTGTATCGTGCGCTAGCACAGCGATGGCTAAATCCCGAGTGATGCATTGGCGATAGGTGCCGGCGGGGCTGACGTTGGGTTGCTTTGGGCAGAGACCATGCATCGGTTTGCTCGTGGTTTATGGTTTGTGAACGGCCTTGCGAAGAGCGAGTCGGATCAACTCCTCGCTGCTCAATTCAGCTTCGGCTAGCCCAGCCAATAGCCGCTGAGCCTCGGGCGTTTTGTAGCCGAGCGCCAGCAAGGCACTCAGGGCTTCGGTGAACGTTTCGCTTGTACCACCTGTTGCGCAGGGGATGGCTCCCGCTGCCGTGCCGGCCTGGATCTCAAACGCAGAGAGCCGATCTTGCATCTCTATCACCAGCCGTTCCGCCGTTTTTTTACCTACGCCGGGCAAGCGTATGAGCGCTGCGGTATCACGCCGGCGCACACACCGTAGGAATTCTTCCGTGCGCATGCCGGAGAGAAAAGCCAGTGCCATTTTAGGGCCTACGCCGCTTACTCGGATGAGGCTGCGAAATAACGCCCGCTCCTGCTCGGTGTGGAAACCGTATAAGGTATGCCCATCCTCCTTGACGGCGAGGTGAATGCGAAGAGTAATCGGCTCGCCCTGGGCCGGCAGCTCGTAGAAGGTGGACATCGGGGCCTCGACTTCATAGCCCACCCCCCGAACGTCAATGAGCAACCGTGGCGGTTGCTTTTCAAGTAGAATGCCCCGTAGGCGGCCAATCATGATATGAGTTTCTCGCCGGCCCAAGCGCAGTCGAAGCGCTGTTCGTGGGCATGGCAAACGGCGGTGGCCAGCGCATCCGCTGCATCGACCTGCAGATTCCCCTGCAGGCGCAGCAAGCTCTGCACCATGTATTGCACCTGATGCTTGTCAGCGTTACCCGTACCGACCAGGGCCTGCTTGATCCTCCGGGGCGTGTACTCGGCAACCGCCAAGCCGGCCCGGGCACAGGCGCATATGGCCGCGCCGCGCGCATGACCGAGCTTCAGCGCCGAACTTGGATTGCGATGGACGAAAACCTGTTCGACCGCAGCGGCGACCGGTTCGTATTGAGCCATAACGTGTGCTAGTTGTTCAAATAGGACACTCAACCGCTCGGGAAGAGCGCCGTTCGGAATCCGGATGATGCCGCTAGCAACGTAAGCTAACCGGGGGCCGTTTACTGCAATGACACCGAAACCGGTGACCCGCAAGCCGGGATCAATGCCGAGGATGCGCTGCGCGCCGTCGTGCCGCAAATCCTCAAGCTTCGTCGTAGGCTGATTCCTGTATTTCAGCGTTGGTGTAGACATTTTGGACGTCGTCCAAATCCTCCAGGTGTTCGATGAGTTTCAGCGTCTTACGACCTTCTTCGGCGCCGACCGTTACGGTGGTTTCCGGGCGCATGGTAATCTCGGCATCCGCCGGCTGTAGGTCGGCGCGCTCCAGGGCCTGCTTGACCGCATCATAGTGCTCCGGTGAGGTGAGTACTTCCACCGAGCCGTCGTCGCTATTGGCGATGTCTTCGGCGCCGGCCTCCAGGGCGACCTCGAGGATGCGGTCTTCGTCGCTGTGCGGCGGGAAGACGAAAACGCCCTGCTTGCGGAAAAGATACGCTACGCAGCCATCCGTACCCAGGTTGCCACCGTATTTGCTGAAAGCATAACGGACCTCGCTGACCGTGCGGTTACGGTTATCGGTCATGCAGTCGGCCATAATGGCGACCCCGGCCGGTCCATAGCCTTCGAAACGAGGTTCCTCATAGCTTTCCAACTCATCCGAACCGGCACCGCGCTTGGTCGCCCGCTCGATATTGTCCTTCGGCATGTTGACGTTGAGCGCGCGATCGATGGCAAGCCGCAGCCGTGGATTCAAATCGGGATTCGGGCCGCCGACCCGGGCCGCCACCGTGATTTCCCGGATTAATTTGGTAAAAATTTTGCCCCGTTTGGCGTCCTGGGCCTTCTTACGATGTTGGATGTTCGCCCACTTGCTATGTCCTGCCATGATTTGCCTCGAGGTGCACCCACGCAGCCGGAGAGGATGAATCCGGTTTGCACGTCGCTTCCGTTATTAAGAGTTGATACCGTAAGTTGTCGATTTTGTGCCGGCCAGCTGATCAGGTCAGGCTATGCACTATATGGCTCCAGCGGCAGCCAAGAGTTTATCGGTTTGACAACCGTACCATTATAAACCGGCCGCTGGTGTAGCGTTCGGAACATGGCGCTACCTCTGTGGTCCCTCCGTGCATGAGCGTAGAGATTACCTTAAACGAAGCCGAGCGTGCCGAATTGTAAAGTTGAATCCGCCCGAGCGGGCGCTGGGCTTGCATCTGAGCGTGGACAACTACGCCACTCGCAAGCATCCCATGGCCAGCCAGCTTGCAACAAAGCATCCTGAACTTTGGAAGTGGATCGGTCTGCTGGCGGCCGAGCACACGGGGGACTCAAAGAATACGGTCCAGTGTTGGTTCACGCTCTTCGGCATCCAGCCCCGACCCATGCCTCTTGGCTCAATCAGATCGAACGCTGGTTTGGCCTTATCTTATTACCCAGCAAGCCATCCGGTGCGGCTCGCTCTCCAGCGTCAAAGAGCTGATCGCGAATATTCAAAACTTCATCGATCACTACAACAACCGTCGCGCCAGACTCTCCGTATGGAGAGTCACCCCGGAGGTTATCCTCGCCAAATTCGAAAGCGTTTCTTCTTATATTTTCGGGACACTTCACTGGGGCGGGCGACGGTGGGTGGGCGTCGACGAGGTGGAGCCGGCGACTGCCTTCAGATGGCGTCGCGGTGCTTGTTGTTGGTAACGACGGTTCCCGGCGCAGCCTCATCGGCATGGGCAATGCCGGGATTGCGGTAGACCCGTTGGGGTTGGAAGACCCGTATCCTTTCAATACCATCGCCTGTACTGAGGTTAAGCTGATTTGTCTCTCGCGTCAGCGCATTGGGCGCAGCTCAATATTCGCCCGCTGTTCGAGTATCAAGTGGACGAAGTGGCGGGGGCGGGCGGTGACCATCTGTTTTGCCAACTCATTCAGGACCGGCTGGCATTGCCCAGTATGCCGGAGATCGCATTACGGGTTCGCCAAGCCATTAACGATCTCGATGCCGGGGCAAACGAGGTGGCGCGGATCATTCAAGCGGATCCGGTTGTCGCCGCGCGTATCATTCAGACGGCCAATAGCGTCATCTTCCTTGGTCAAAAGGCCAGCGGCAGTCTCAACGGGGCTTTTATCGTGCGGCTTGGGCTGGAAAACGTCCGTGAGGTGATCGTTGCGGCCACCATGCGCAAAGTCTTCCAGACTAAATATAGTTTGTTGCGCCGGCGCATGGTGGAGCTATGGGCCCATAGCACCGTCGTTGCAGCCATCAGCGCGGTACTCTCGCGTAAGCTAAGCGGCTTCTCCGGATCGCGCCTTGCTTGCCGGACTGCTCCACGACATCGGGGCCGTGCCTATTCTGGCCCATGCGCACGATTACGATGAGCTGACCCAGGGCCCGGAGTTTCTCGAAAGTACCATCACGGCCTACCGCGGTCGGCTCGGTGCCATGATCTTGCGACGCTGGAATTTCTCGGACGAGCTGATAACAGCCGTACTGGAAGCTGAGAATTGGTACCGCACGTATGAAGGCCAGGCGGATTACGCTGATCTGATCATTGCCTCTCAGCTACAGAGTTATTCCGGCGCTGAGGCGAGCCGGCATTACCCGAGCCTCGATGAGTTACCGGTCTATAATCGGTTGGGGCTAGCCGAGTTGGGTATCTCCGAGTGTGCGCCGATTCTCGAAGAGGCACATGAGGAGATCGCGGCCGTGCAGCGCCTATTGTCGGGGTAAAGGAGCTCTTCTAGCAAGGTGTGCGCTCGGCGGCCTATCTGCAGCCCCCGCCGTTTTGCTCCGTGAGGCGCGGCTTATTTACCCCCGGGCGGGGCCCGTAAATTCTGCCCTGTAGCGGCGCCCTCGCTGGGCTTTGGCGAGGCTCTACGCCAAGCAGCCGATGCGGCATTTTCAATGATGCGCCCATTCATAATTATTGTGCATAGCCGCGACGCGGTATCGGCAACAGTGCCATACTATGGTCTATTGCAATAGTGTGTGAGCGCAGGGCGCCCGGCCAGCGTCCAAGCGCGAGCGACACCATGTTGCACGATGGCAAGCTCCCTCTGCCGGCACGGTCAATGCGCGCTGTTCGATATCGAACCCTCGAGACGAGTTGGGTGTGACATGCGAAGATCCTACGATGATCTCACCGGCAGGACACAGCTGGATGAGCAGAGCTGGCGCCGGTAAACGCTTTAGCATTGGAGGCGCCCGATGGCTAAGACACGAATCATTAAAAAATATCCTAATCGGCGACTTTATGATACGGCCATCAGCAGTTACATTACGCTCGCCGATGTTAAGCATCTGGTTATCAACGGCGTCGAATTTGAGGTTATTGACGCCAAAACCAAGATGAACCTCACGCGCAGCATCTTGTTGCAGATCATCGCCGAGGAGGAGGAAGGCGGTGAGCCGATTTTCAGCAGCGCGCTGCTTGCTCAGCTGATTCGCGCCTACGGTGGCAGCATGCAGAATATGCTCACGAGCTATCTCGAGAAGAGCATGGAGCTCTGGGCGGAGCAGCAGCGTGTCTTTCGTGAGCGAACGCGCAGTTTCATAGATGCCAATCCGATGCAGATATTGACCCAGATCGCAGAGCGCAACCTTGCCATGTGGCGGGCGATCAGTGGTCTCAATACGGGGGATACGGAGCAGCGCTCCGAGCGGAAAAGCCACGGGTCCTCGGGCGATAAGTCGGAATAATGGCAAGCGGATCGACCGTCGGGGCGAGTTATGCCCCCGCTGCTGCAATGACCGACCATCTGGCTGGCCTTCCATGGCCGGGTGCGGTGCTCCGTGCTACCTCCTTATTCAAAAATCCCCTATGAGGTCGACTTAAGGTCGTTCTGACCGCTCTCTACCGGGCGCGGCTTCATGAAGGATAAACAATAGCCTCTTACGAGGGCTTATATCCGCAACCTTCATAAAACGTACTGTCAAGCATATGGAGCGCGGCTCATCGCCCAGGCCGCACGCCAGTTTATGCATTGACCCAGCGAGTCTTGTCCCTCTATTATGCGGCATATCATGGTGCGCCGCACAAGAATACTGGCACCAGCGGCTTGTGGGCACAGAAAGCCATTCGGTGTTGCACCGGCGTGCCGAGAAAGGACGCTGAGCCAGGCGGGATGGAATGCTAGCCGATAGAACGTCGTTTGCAGCGCAAGCGAGTTAAGAGGACGGGCACATGAGTAAACGCATGGCGTTAGTGACAGGTGGCAACGGTGGAATCGGTACCTCGATCTGCCAGCAGTTGGCCGGCGCCGACTACCGGGTGGTAACCACGTGCGTTGATCCGGAGAAAGAAGCTATTGCCAGTTGGCAAGCGATCCAACGCGAGCTGGGTTATGAAATCCATTGGGTGGCCTGCGATGTGTCGGACTATGACGCTTGCGTCAGCATGGCGAGTGCGCTCGAGGCCGAGCATGGTAAGGTCGATGTGATTGTCAATGCGGCGGGTATTACCCGGGATGCATTCCTGCACAAGATGGAGCCCGAGAGCTGGAATGCCGTCATCGAGGTCAATCTCATTAGTGCATTCAATGTGACGCGCCAGTTCATCGGCGACATGCGGGCACGGGGATTTGGGCGTATCATCAACATCGCCTCGGTAAATGGTCAAACCGGGCAGTTCGGCCAAACCAACTATTCAGCCGCCAAGGCGGGTATGCATGGCTTTACCATGGCGTTAGCCAAGGAAAGCGCGGCTAAAGGTATAACCGTCAACACTATTTCGCCCGGATACATACGTACTTCCATGACCGAGGCCATCCCAGATAAGGTTCGCGCAGCGATCGTCGCGCAGATTCCAGCCGGGCGGATGGGAGAGCCCGGTGAGGTGGCTCGGGTGGCCGTATTCCTGGCGTCCGACGACTCCCAATACATTAATGGCGCCAATATTCCGATCAATGGGGCCCTATTCTGCTCTTTCTGAGTCAGCATGGCGTTGCGCGCCAATTACTATGGGGTTTGTTCATGTCTTGTGGCAGCGGCGGTTGCGGCACCGCCGCGCGTGCCCAACGCCGTCGGCTGGGCCTTGAATCATTGGCTCTAGCGGTAAATCCGCGCCTCTTTGATCTTTTCGGCCGCGATGGAGAAGCGCATGTAACCGCCGCTCATTCCCCAACGTAAAGTTACGGCGCTGGCATTGACTTGCTCGAGGATCCCCTGGTGGCGCAAACCGTCTTTGGTAATGAGGCGAGCTTGCTCGCCGATATGATCGATGAGATCGGCCACTGCGATCTCGTGAAAGCGCGGCGCCGCGGTGACCGGCTTCGTGGCGGCCGTCTTCTGGACAGCGAGGAGGGGCCGTGCTTGCTCCCGCTTTATCCAGGGATACCATGTCTCGGCGGGGCCAGGGACTGATACGCCATTGATTGCAAGTGAGAGTTGCGCCTGAGTGACCAATGGTTGCTTGCCCATTCGGTACAGTGCGGTCAAAGCCATCGGTTTGTTGAAATTGAGATCGATCAGGATGTCGCCGCCATGGGTGGCGAAATCTCGATACTGGGTGAAAAATTGCTCGTTCGGTCCCGGCTTGCGCGCGCGGTACATTGTCCGCACGGCGGCGAGGTGCCGGTCGAGAAAGGCGGCTACGGGCCGGTTCTGCCGGCTTGCGCACACCAGATTGCGGTTGGCATTGAACCCTTGATCGGTATAGCGGATTTGCAAAGCGATTACCTTGATGGGTAGGGCCTCGGCCGTTGGACCGTTCGAGGGAACAACCGGATGATCCAGATCCACGGTCGCTTCTAGACGGATCGTAGCAAGCCCTTGCAGGTCGGTGTCCAGCAATAGCCTCGCTCGCCGCGCAGGACGATGCATTCGCAGGCGCAGCGCTACGTTTGCATGAACCGCCGGGTCGTCGTTTGCCTGCATTAGGATGGCTCGATCCAACTTCTCGATATCCCCCCCGCAGCCTAAAGCGGCCAGCGGCGTCTTCCACAGATATCCGCCCGTGAGCTGATTGAGTCGCTGGAGCAGCGGCCCCTCCACTCGGATCGTAAGGTCGCGCGCCTCGATCCGCAGAGAGTCGGTTAACTCGCCCAGAGTGAGCCGATGCACGAGTTCCTCCGCTCCGAGGTGTGCCGGTGTTTTTATCGTTAAGCTTTTTATCGATACCGTGTCGTTTAGTCCTCGTGGCTGTAGGGTTAGGCCATGAATCCGTGTCTGCGCATCCAGTCCTGTGCTTATGCCTTGCCATTCGAGCTCGGCGTAGGGTGCGACGAGTCTGGCCAATTCCTCGATGCCGTGTCGAGCCTGAGACCAAAGGTAGAGCTTCGCAAGCCCATAGCCGGCCAGCCCGGCCGCGAGGGCGACCAGCATGATACGGCCGATGTGGCTACGAACGGTGCTCACCGGCGATCGCCCTCTCGCTGCGGCCATTTCCCAAGCCGATAAGGCAAAGGGTGCGACAACACGAGCCTGCTGTCGTGGCGGCTTTTGGTGAAGTGTTCTAGCTCGGGTAAGAGCCGCATGAAATCCGTTTCCAGGTCTCCATAGGCGCTGCGAATCTCAGCAACCGCGCCGGGCAGCGGGGATGGACGGGACAGCCTTAATGAGAGCCGATCCAAGGCCAGGCCGATGTTGTCCACGTCACGGTAAGCCGTGAGCCAATTTTCCCGTACCATGTAGGGCAGAATCTGGCGCAGGCGTGGCGTGAGCTCGGCATGATAACGATACAAAGCCGCATAGACGCGTTTTGCGAATTGATCCAACGGCTCAGTGCGGAATCGAGACCAATGCCGAGCAAGAAAGTGATCGTAAGCCACATCGACGATGATGCCGGCATAGCGGCGCCGTTTTGTGCTAAACCGTCGCCGACTGCGGTGATGGATCGGATGTGCATCGGCGAAACGATCAACCGCCCGATGCAACCTGATGCCTCGATAAATAGGCGAATCGAGCCGCGCGCCGAGTCGACCCTTGACGAAATCGCCAAGCAGATTGCCAACCAGCGCGGCGTCGTCGTTTTCAGCCAAGTACAAATGGGCGAGATAGTTCATGTGAGTGCCGTTCTGTATCCGCTGTCCTAATGTGTCGGGCTCGGCAGGAGCTGCCGCAGCTCAGCGGGTAGCGGGATCGAGCGACCCTCACGATGATTCACCCAGACGACCTTCGCGCTGCCGCTTGCATGATGGGTATCCGGTCGCTGGGCATCGTGTATTTCATAGAATGTTTCAAAACTGCTGCGGCCGACATTGGCACCGAACATGCATACGGTCAGCCGCGCCGGATAGATGATCGGCCGATGAAAAACGCAGCAAGCGGTTACTATTACAGGCCCGCTATGCGCGCCGGCGCCGATGCCGCTTGTCATCGACAGGCGTTCGAGCCATGCCACGCGGATCTGCTCGAAATAGGTGAAATAGACGGCGTTGTTGACATGGCCAAGCGCATCCATATCACCCCAGCGAACCGTGAGCTCGATCTCCTCGAGCAATGTGCGGGCCTCGCTCATAATCGCCGTCCCTTTGCGCTTGGTGGTCAATGTGCCAGTGTGGTACGAGGCCTTGTTGCCGGTCAATTAGGAGCTCTTGGAATCAACCGGTGGCCGCCTGCTGCGACCCGTGCACACAGGCGCTGGGCCTGCGGCTGAGCGCAAGGATTCGGAGCCACCCTGGCAGCGCTACCGGCGTGTCCTTTGGGGTCGGTCGGCACGCTTTGCGATTGCCATAGTTTATCGGCCGGGTGCGGGCCGTGCTTGAATCACCCGGCCGTATTTCAACTATCGGCGTGATCTTCGCTCACGGCGGGTTTGGCCGAGGTGGTCTTCTTGGTGCCACGCCCGGTGCCGCGACGCCCGCCTCGGTTCTGCGAGCCACTTTGCGGCGGCTTGCGGCGTGGTGTGCGCCGGGGCGGGTTGATGTCGGTGGCGATCAGCTCGGATGAGGCCATTTCGGCCGGAATCTTTTGATGTATGTACGCCTCGATCTCGGGTAAGGAGTAAACATAGGCCTCGCAGGCAAAACTGATCGCGTCGCCGCTGGCTCCGGCACGGGCGGTACGGCCGATGCGGTGGACATAATCTTCCGCATTCTGCGGCAGATCGTAGTTGACGATACGGCTGACATCGGGGATGTGCAGCCCGCGTGCCGCAACATCGGTTGCTACCAGTAGGGAGAGCTTTCCCTCCTGAAATCGCTGCAGCAGCTGTTCGCGTTTCTTCTGTGGGATGTCTCCGGAGATGACTTCCGCCTCGAAGCCGTTGCTGACCAGATAAGCGGTTACCCGCTCGGCGTCGCGCTTGGTGTTGACGAACACCAAGGTGCGGGTGGCGTCCTGCTGGCGTAGCACACTGAGGAGTAAACCGATCTTGTCCGCGCTCGCCACGTGGTAGAGGGATTGGCGGACTTTTTCGGCCGTTACCTGCTCGGGCTCGATGGCAATAGTCTCCGGAGCGTTCATATGCTCATAGGCCAGCTCCTTGACCCGCTCGGAGAGCGTGGCGGAGAACAGCATATTGATCCTGCGAGAGGCCGGCGGCATGCGGCGCAGGAGGTAGCGGACATCGGTGATGAATCCCATGTCGAACATACGGTCGGCTTCATCCAGGACCACGACCTCGATGTTGTCCAGGCTAAAGACACGTTGCTTGTAGAAGTCGATGATGCGCCCCGGTGTGCCGACGATGATATCGACTCCTTGCGTGAGCTCAGCGCGCTGCGGCTCATAACCGATCCCACCGTAGACGGCGGTGCAACGCATTCCGGTGAAATAGCCCAGTTTTTCGGCATCGCGGTGGATCTGTAGGGCAAGCTCTCGGGTCGGCGCCAGAATCAACGCCCAAGGGCCTGCCTTGTCTTCCGCGACCGGCGTGGTCATCAGATAGTGCATGGTGGCGAGCAGGAAGGCGGCCGATTTGCCGGTTCCGGTTTGGGCTTGTGCGGCCACATCGCGGTGTTGGAGCAAGACGGGTAGCGCGGCGGCTTGTACCGGGGTGCAATGACTGAAGCCGGCCTCCTTGAGGCCGAGCAGCAGTGATTCATGGAGGCCTAAGGAATCGAGGCGAACATCGGTGAGGAGATCATTTTTCATGCCCCTAGGATAACGGATTCGTTAGGGTTTTTCTTGGGGGGTGTTGGGAGCATGTAACTTGTCCGGAGTTGTAGCACACGATCTGTCCGGTTCTCATTGTCTCTCTTGCTGGAGGGAGCGCGATGAGAGCGACAGAGCTGCTACAGGAGATCCGGAAGATGCGATTT
>JAGFJL010000009.1 GCA_024102725.1 Nitrococcus mobilis | reverse complement strand
CACGGAGCGAATGTCCGAAGCCGCAACGTCTTGGAACAGCTCATCCATCATCTGACGCATCCAGTCCAGTTCCCGGAACTGAGGAACATCGAATCGCCAGAGATCTTCGAACATGGCCGAACACCTCCTTTTGTACCGAACACAGCTTCCGAGTTGATTCTTGGCGCCTCGACAGACCTTGCTGACGGGCGCTTCATAGGCTCGTATAGGGCCTACGGTGGGAAATTCAAGGGGTATCAATGTTACTCCGTCAGGCGTTTAGTCTCTGAACTGCCGCAATATTTTGGGAAGGTGTCGATATCGAGTGAGCGCAGCTATTAAATGGTGCATCGCAATAAATCAGCTAAGCTGTATAAACCACACGACCCAGAGGCTACGGCATGCTCATGGATACCGACGCGCATAACAGCATAGATCGGATAGTCCATGCCCTGATCGGGCGGGCTACCCTAAATCTGTCACCGGCGGCGCTGCTGTTGACCTACACGGACTGGCTGGTGCATCTCGCCCTATCGCCCGGCAAGCAGGCGCAGCTCGTCCAGAAGGCGTTACGCAAAAATCTGCGGCTGGCGAGCTATGCCAGTCGGTGCGCGCATGGTGGCGATCAGCCGTCTTGTATCGAACCGTTGCCGCAGGATCGGCGCTTCCGGCACGAGGGTTGGCGGCGCTGGCCGTACAATCTGATCTATCAAGCGTTTCTGCTCAATCAGCAGTGGTGGCACAACGCCACCACCGGCATCCATGGGTTGTCGCGTCACCATGAGAACGCGGTCGAATTCGCCGCCCGGCAGCTGTTGGATATGTGGTCGCCGGCCAATTTCCCGCTCACCAACCCCGAGGTGCAGCAGGCTACGGTGGCACAGGGCGGGGCCAATTTATGGCGCGGTTGGGAGAATTTCGTCGACGACTGGCAGCGCGCCATCGCCGGTAAGAAGCCAGCCGGGGCGGAAAATTATCGGGTCGGCCACGAGCTCGGCGTAACGCCGGGCAAGGTAGTCTATCGTAATCATCTCATCGAGCTGCTCCAGTATGCGCCGACGACCCGGCAGGTCCATTGCGAGCCGGTGCTGATCGTGCCGGCCTGGATCATGAAGTACTACATTCTGGACTTATCCCCGCGCAATTCGCTGGTGCGTTACCTGGTCGAGCAGGGTCATACCGTGTTCATGGTGTCCTGGCGCAATCCCACCGCCGAAGACGGTCATCTCGGTATGGATGACTACCGCCGTCTGGGGGTGATGGAGGCGCTCGCCGCGGTCAACGCCATCGTGCCCGAGGCCAAGGTGCACGCAGTCGGTTACTGCCTCGGCGGCACGCTGTTGGCGATCGCCGCCGCCGCTATGGCCCGCGACGGCGATCACCGGTTGGCCTCGATCACTTTGCTTGCGGCCCAGGTCGATTTCACCGAGGCGGGTGAGCTCATGCTGTTCATCGACGACAGCCAGCTCGCCTTTCTCGAAGACATCATGTGGGTGCAAGGCGTATTGGATACCACGCAGATGGCTGGTGCCTTCCAGTTGCTGCGCTCCAACGACTTGATCTGGTCGCGCATGGTACGCGAGTACCAGCTCGGTAACCGCCAACCGATGTTCGACTTGATGGCTTGGAATGCCGATGCCACGCGCATGCCCTACCGCATGCACTCGGAGTATCTGCGCCGGCTGTTTCTCAATAATGATCTGGCTGAAGGCCGCTATCGAGTGGACGGTAAAGCGATCGCAGTGAGCGATATTCGGGCACCGATATTCGCGGTCGGCACCGAGCGCGATCATGTCGCGCCTTGGCGTTCGACATACAAGATTCATCTGCTGGCCGATGCCGACGAGGTTACGTTTCTGCTCACCAGTGGCGGCCACAACGCCGGGATCGTCAGCGAACCGGGACATCCGCGGCGGCGCTATCGCCTGGCGAGCCGCGAGGAGGGCGCGGCCTATATCGATCCCGACAGCTGGTACGAGCGAACTCCGGTGCAGGAAGGCTCCTGGTGGCCGGCCTGGCAAAATTGGCTGACTGAGCGCTCCAGCGGTCAGAGCGCCGCGCCGGCTATGGGCACCGAAGACTATCCGCCGCTTGCCGATGCACCGGGGGAGTATGTGCTACAGAGTTGACCAGGGCGATTCTCATGATTGCGAATCTCAGCTTGGCCGGTAAGAAGGGGCTAATTGCCGGTATTGCCAACGAACACAGCATCGCCTACGGCTGTGCCCGGATTTGCCATCAGGCCGGCGCCGAGCTGGTGCTGACCTATGGCCATCCCAAGGCCGAACCGCATGTACGGCCGCTGGCGCCCGGCTTGGGTGATCCCGAACTGTGGCTGCTCGATGTGCGCGACGATGGGCAGCTGCAGGCGGTGTTCGATCGTATCCGCGACCATTGGGGCCGGCTGGATTTTCTGATTCACTCCATTGCCTTCGCCCCTAAGGACGACTTGCACGGCCGGCTCGTCGATTGCTCCCGCGAAGGCTTCGCCGTGGCCATGGACATCTCCTGCCACTCTTTTATTCGCATGGCGAAGCTGGCCGAACCCTTGATGCCGGACGGCGGGTGCTTGCTCACCATGAGCTATTACGGTGCGGTAAAAGTCGTCGAACACTACAATCTGATGGGGCCGGTGAAAGCCGCGTTGGAATGTGCGGTACGCTACATGGCCGCCGAGCTTGGCTCCAAGGGTATCCGGGTGCACGCGGTCTCGCCCGGTCCGCTCGAGACTCGCGCGGCCTCCGGTATCAAGCATTTTGACGCATTGCTCAACGAGGTCGCCACACGGGCACCGGTTCGCGATCGGGTTGATATCGACGATGTCGGCCGAATCGCCGCTTGCTTGGTCAGCGACGGCGCACGCCGCATGACCGGCCATACCGTATTCGTGGATGCCGGCTACCATATTCTGGGTTGAGGCTTGCTCCTATGCAGCAGGAGTTCATTGAAAACCGCACTTTCGACGAGATCCAAATCGGCGACTCGGCCAGCCTGGAACGACCGCTTACCCTGCAGGACATCAAACTGTTCGCCGCGCTCTCGGGCGACGTCAATCCAGCCCATGTCGACGACGACTACGCCAGGAGCAGTCGCTTCCATGGAGTCATCGCCCACGGTATGTGGGGCGGGGCGCTGATCTCCACCGTGCTCGGCACTCAGTTGCCGGGGCCGGGCACGATTTATCTTGGCCAGAGCTTGCGGTTCCGGCGTCCGGTCAAGCTCGGTGACCGCCTCACCGTGACCGTGACGGTCACCTCCAAGGACAGCGAAAAAGGTCGTGTGAGCTTGGATTGCCAATGCCGTAATCAAGAAGGCGAGATAGTGGTCAGCGGCACGGCCGAGGTGCTGGCACCAGCCGAGAAGGTGCATCGACCGCGCTGGGTGGTGCCGAAGGTGCATCTGGCCGAGCGCATCCATTTGCATCGGCTGATGGCGGCCGCCCGCGCCCGCCCGCCCCTTACCACAGCCGTCGTTCATCCGGTCGATAAACTTTCTCTTGTCGGAGCGCTCGATGCGGCTGAAGCCGGCTTGATCGAACCGGTGCTGGTCGGCCCCGAGCACAAGGTTCGCGCCGTGGCCGAGGCCGAGGGGTTCGATCTCGGCCGCTACCGACTGATTGCCACGCCGCACAGTCACGCGGCCGCGGAGCGGGCTGTCGAGTTGGCCCGGACCGGCGAAGTGCAGGCGTTGATGAAAGGCAGCTTGCATACCGACGAGCTGCTCCATGCGGTGCTCGACAAAGCCACCGGACTGCGCACCGAGCGGCGGCTGAGCCATGTGTTCGCGTTCGACGTGCCGACCTACGCCCGGCCTTTGTTCATCACCGACGCGGCGATCAATATCGAACCTTCGCTCGCCGACAAGCGCGACATCGTCCAAAACGCCATCGATCTGGCCCATGCGCTTGCCATCGACGAGCCGCGAGTGGCTATCCTCTCGGCGGTGGAGACCGTGACCCCGACGATCCGATCCACTCTCGAGGCGGCCGCGTTGTGCAAGATGGCCGATCGTGGGCAGATCCGCGGCGGCCTCGTCGACGGACCGTTGGCGTTCGACACCACGGTATCCCCGGAGGCAGCGGTCACCAAGGGGATCAGATCGAAGGTGGCGGGACAAGCCGATATTCTGGTGGTGCCAAATCTGGACGCCGGCAACATGCTCGCCAAACAACTTGAATATCTGGGCGGCGCCGAAGGCGCCGGTATCGCGCTCGGCGCGCGGGTGCCGATCATCCTCACCAGCCGCGCCGATGACGCCATCTCGCGTATGGCCTCCTGCGCGCTCGCCGTGCTGCTGGTCCACCATCAGCGGGAGGCCTTGGCATGAAGGGCGACATCCTGGTGCTGAACAGCGGTTCGTCCAGTATCAAGTTCGGCCTTTACGACGGCGACGATGGAGGGCTGCCATTGCTCGGCCGCGGTCAGGTCGAAGGCCTCGGCGCGGCGGTTCGGCTGTGCGCCGTCGACCGCAACGGCGAAGTGGTGGCCGATCAAACGCTGGGTGAGGGCCTCGATCACGGCCAGGCCATGGCCGCCTTGGTGGCCTGGGGGCGGCACCGCGAGGTGGCCCGTGAGATCGCCACGGTCGGCCATCGGGTGGTGCACGGCGGCGCCCGGTTCAAAGCGGCGGTGCGGGTCGATACCGCCGTGCTGGCCGAGCTCGAGCGGCTCAACCCGCTGGCGCCGTTGCACCAACCGTACAATCTGGCCGGCATCCGCGCCTTGGCCGAACTGGAGCCGGCGTTGCCGCAGGTAGCCTGTTTCGATACCGCTTTCCACCGCAAGCTGCCGCCGCTCGCGCAGCGCTTCGCCCTGCCGCGTGAGTATTTCGATGCCGGCATCCGCCGCTACGGCTTCCACGGCCTGTCCTACGAGTACATCGCCGAGACCTTGCCCCAGGTGGCCGGCCCGGCGGTAGCCGACAGCCGGGCCATCGTCGCCCATCTCGGCAACGGCGCCAGTCTATGCGCGCTGCGGGGCGGCCAGAGCATCGATACCACCATGGGCTTTACCGCCTTGGATGGTCTGCCGATGGGCACCCGTTGCGGCAACCTCGACCCGGGCGTCGTGCTGTATCTGCAGGACACACTCGGCATGAGCAGTGCCGAGGTAGCCGAGCTGCTGTACCACCGTTCGGGGTTGCTCGGGGTGTCCGGGATCAGCAACGACATGCGCCAGCTGCTGGCGAGTGATCTGCCGAGCGCCCGCGAGGCCATCGAGCTCTATACCTACCGCATCAACCGCGAACTCGGCGCACTGACGGCCACCTTGGGAGGGCTGGACGCGCTGGTGTTCACTGCAGGTATCGGGGAGCGTGCCGCACCGATCCGGGCGCGGGTCTGTGAGCTGGCGTCCTGGTTGGGCGTGCGGCTCGATGCCGCGGCCAATGAACAGCATGGCCCCCGCATCAGCACTGCGGACAGCGCGGCGTCAGTATGGGTGATTCCAACCAATGAAGAGTGGATGATCGCCCGCCATACCCGTGAGGTAATGACTGGACCGAAGCCCTCATGACCAAGCACGCCCGAGAATGCGCGGTGGGCGCCTGCTCTGCGGCCGGTCTTTTTCACAAGGCGGCGGCCCGGCACCTCGCTTTCTGGGGTTCCATTCCCTGGATGATCGAGGTCGCCGCCGTGCTCTGTCGGTGATGCAAGACGCTGTTGCTGACAGCGGAGTGACGCGCCATAGAACAAAAGAAGGCATCGATGTGTTCACGGCACAGGAGAAATGAGTCTGCAGGAGTTTCCCCATCACTACCGGGTTTCTGCCGCGGGTGCAACGGAGGGCTATGTTTTTGTTGGGAGCATGTAACTTGTCCGGAGTTGTAGCACACGATCTGTCCGGTTCTCATTGTCCCTCTTGCTGGAGGGAGCGCGATGAGAGCGACAGAGCTGCTACAGGAGATCCGGAAGATGCGATTT
>JAGFJL010000007.1 GCA_024102725.1 Nitrococcus mobilis | reverse complement strand
CCACCTAGGTCCGCTCCGAGGCACGCGGATATCCCCCGCCTAACTGGATAATTTCCGGCCCGCGGCGCTTGGGTCGGCCGGTCTAAATGCTCCTACCCCGTGGGCCGGACGGGTTCTTGTCTGTTATGGGGGGCAAAAAAAGGCGACTCGATAAGGCACCATGCGCAAAGGATCGCTTTGGAAGGTGGCTGTGCTGCCGGGCGATGGCATCGGCCCCGAGGTGATGGCGGTGGCCGTCGAAGCATTGCAGGCATTGACCGCGCAAGGCGAGCTGCAGTTGGATCTGACCAAATTTCTCTGGCCTTCGCATGCCTGGCATCGCACCCATGGCGAGATGTGGCCGGCCGGTTGGCACCAAACCCTGGCAGAATTTGACGCTATTTTGCTGGGGGCGCTGGGTGATCCGGGCCCGGCTGATGATGCACGACGTTATCGTCTGCCGGATGCCGTGGCGTTGGCCCCGCTGCTGGAAATCCGCAAGGGATTCGATCAATGGGCTTGCGAACGCCCGGCCATGCATCTGCAAGGCGCGCCGCAATACCTGGCCGATCCCAGGGCTGATGCGATCGACATGCTCGTGGTCCGCGAGAACAGCGAAGGCGAGTACGTCGGGCAAGGCGGTCGGCTGGCGCCGGGCACACCGCGGGAGGTGGCCACCCAGATCGAGGTCTTCACCCATGGCGGTGCAGTGCGCATTTTTCGGCATGCTTTCGAGCGGGCCCGCCAAAGGGCGGCGGAGCGAGCCGCCGGGCGGTGTCGCGACCGGGAATTTCCGCGGCCCCTCGGAGAGGTGGCTCGCAGCGAGGTCTGTTTGATCACCAAACGCAACGCGCTGCGCCACTGGGGCGAGATGTACTCGGAAATATTCGAGACGGTGGCGCGCGAATACCCGGATGTGGCCACTCACCACGAATTGGTTGATGCGGCCTGTATGAAATTCGTAACGGCGCCCTGGCGCTTTGATGTCGTCGTGGCGAGCAATCTGCACGGCGATATCCTTACCGATTTGGCCGCCGTATTGGCCGGAGGTATGGGGGTGGCCCCCTCTTGCAATCTTAATCCGGCCGATCGCCGCCAGCCGCCCATGTTCGAGCCCACCCACGGTAGCGCACCCGATATCGCGGGCCGTAATCGGGCGGGGCCCCAAGCGATGCTGCTCACGGCTGCCATGATGCTCGATTGGATGGGCGAAGAGGATGCGCTTATGGCCGAGCAAGGCCGTAAACTGCGTGCGGCGGTGGCTATGGATTTGCGCGAGCATGGTCTGCGTCCGCGATCAACCACTGAGGTGGGAGCGGCGGTAATCAGGCGGCTCGAATGAAATGCCGATGCCAAAACAGCGACTGGCCGGTTCGATGCGGTTAAAGTATGAGGCCAAGCTGCATATAGGCTAGCTACGATCCGAGGGAGGCGAAACATGAGCGAGCATACCGGTCGTCTGTCACCGCTGCTCACGCAATCCAGCGATATCCTGGCTGTTCGTGGTGAAGGGGCTTACCTCTATGATCAGCACGGTGATCGCTATCTGGATTTCAGCTCGGGAATCGGCGTCACCAGTACTGGGCATTGTCACCCGGCGGTGGTCGAGGCGGCACAGCGGCAGGCGGCGGAGCTGATCCACGGTCAGTATGCGATCGTCCGACACCCTCGTATTCTCGAGCTCTCCGAACGGCTCGGAGAGCTCATGCCGGGGCGGATCGACAGCTTCTTCTATGCTAACGCTGGCACCGAAGCCATCGAGGCGGCATTGCGATTGTGCCGTCAGGCTACTGGCAAGCCCAATATGATCGTTTTTCGCGGCGGTTTTCACGGCAGGACGATGGGGGCCTTGTCGATGACCACTTCCAGCGCACCCATCCGCGCTGGTTTGCAACCGATGATGGGCGGTGTTGTCGTGGCCCCATTCCCCGACACTTATTGGTACGGCTGGGATGAGGAGACCACCACTCGGTTCTGCCTGCGCGAGCTCGATCATATTCTCCAGACCTACAGCGTCCCTAAGGAGACGGCAGCGATGCTGGTCGAGCCGGTCCAGGGCGAGAGTGGTTACCTGCCGGCGAACCGAGCGTTCATGCAGGGCCTGCGCGAGCGCTGCGATCATCATGGGATGCTTCTCGTCCTGGATGAAGTTCAGGCGGGTAATGGCCGGACAGGGCGCTACTGGGGCCACGATCACTTCGATGTAATCCCTGATGTTGTGGTGACCGCCAAAGGGCTTGCCAGCGGTTTTCCGTTGTCGGTGATGGGCGCACCGGCCGAGCTCATGAGCCGAGGCTGGCCCGGCTCCCAGGGGGGGACCTACGGCGGTAACGCCGTGGCTTGTGCGGCCGCGCTGGCTACGCTAGCGGTCATCGATGCGGAGGGTTTGGTAGAGAATGCCCGCCAGCGTGGCGAACAACTGCGTGCCCATTTTGTAGAGCTCTCGCGGCACTATCCAGAGATCGGTGACGTCCGCGGCTTGGGATTGATGCAAGGGCTGTATATAGTGAATGGCCGTGGCGAGCCCGATGGTGAGCGCGCCGCGCGGCTGCTCAAGGCGGCTGAGCGGCGCGGACTGCTCCTCATCCGTTGCGGCGCCTATGGTGGCCAGGTCGTTCGGTGGCTGCCGCCGCTCATCGTGACGGCTGATCAGATCGATTGGGCGGTCAAACAGTTCGAAGAGGCACTCCAACAAACTCGTTGAGCCCGAGTTGAAACCGGCGCAGTGGAGTTTTCGCCGCACCGGCCTTACCCTGGTATCGTCGCGAGAGGCGGGGGCGAGTTACTCAGCGCGCGGTATAGTTTGAACCTCGGTAAATTCGTATAAACCCTCTAGACCGCCTTCACGGCCGTAGCCGGACTGCTGCATGCCCCCGAAAGGCGCTTCCGGAGTCGGGCCCGTGCCGGTATTGAGCCCAACGTGGCCGAAATGCAACCGCTCGGCCACGCGGTGGCCTCGCTCTGAATCGCCGCAGAAGACATACGCGGCCAGGCCATACTCGGTCTCATTGGCGAGCTGAACGACCTCGGCCTCGTCATCAAAGGTGACGATGGGCACGAGCGGGCCGAACGTTTCCTCGCGGTTGCAGATCGCATCTTTTGGCACCTCGGTGAGCACGGTCGGTGGATAATAGGTACCGCTTAGCGCACAGGTATCTCCGCCGGCAAGCCGGCGCGCGCCCTTGCCGAGGGCATCCTCCACGTGCCGCCGGACTTTGGCGACCGCATTACCATCGATCAGCGGGCCAAGGTCAGTGCCTTCATCGAGGCCGTTGCCTACGCGCAGCCGTTGCACCCGCTGCACTACCTTGTCGGCGAACGACTCGGCCACCGCTCGATGGACAAAGATGCGGTTGGCGCAGACGCAGGTTTGCCCTCCACCCCGGAATTTGTTGGCGATCAGATTATCGGCAGCCTGTTCCAGATCGGCATCCTCAAACACGATGTAGGGGGCATTACCGCCGAGCTCCAGCGTGAGCCGTTTGACACCGTCCGCGCTCTTGCGAATGAGCTCTCGACCGACTTCAGTGGACCCTGTAAAGCTGATCACCCGTACTGCCGCATGTTCGAACAAGGTGTCCGTAATCGGCCCAGCCGATCCCGTGACGAGATTAACCTTGCCTGCGGGAAGGTCGAGTTCTTGCTCAAGCAAGCTGAACAGCGCGATCATGGTGAGCGGCGTTTTTGCCGAGGGCTTGATAACGCAAGCACAATCCGCCGCCAGGGCCGCGCTGAGCTTTTTGGCGATCATGCCGATGGGGAAGTTCCACGGTGTGATCAGTCCCACCACCCCGGCCGGCCGATAGTGGATGGTCCAGCGGCAATTGCGCGGTCGTTCCTTCAGAGTGTGGGGACCGAGCTGATCGATATGATCGGCGCAGAAGCGGAAGAAACCGGCAGCGTAATCCACCTCGGCCTGGGCTTCTTGCCATGGTTTGCCGTGTTCCATGGTGAGGATCCGGCCGAGTTCCTTGCGCTGCCTGTGCAGTGTCTGAGCAATTTGCTGCAGCCAGTGAGCGCGTCGCTCGAGATTGGCGCGCTCGCCGAGCGCCGTCGCGGCGGCTTCGATGGCACGCAAGGTTTCGACGCGGCCCATGTTGGGAATATCGGCAAGCTGCGTTCCGTCGGCCGGATTGGATACGGGTAGGCTCGCGCCGCTCTCGGCGTCAGTCCACTTGCCGCCGATAAAACCCATGCGGTGCGTAAGCAATGGCGATTCGATCATGGCGCTTGTCTTTGCTCCAATGGCTCCGGTTCGGATCAGTCGCGCGGTTGGCTAAACAGGGCCGGGCGCCGCTGTGTGAAAGGTTCAATGCCTTGATAGGCATGGGCGGCCTGTAAGACCCACTCATCGCGGTGCCGCGGTCCTATGATTTGTAATCCTACGGGCAGGCCGGCGCGAGTAAACCCGCAGGGTACTGAAATCGCCGGTTGTCCGGTCATGTTGAACGGATAGGTAAAAGGAGTCCAGGAGGGCCAGCGTTCATCCTGCCAGTCCGGGGGCACTTCCAGTCCGGCCTCGAAGGCGGTGATCGGCAACGTGGGGGTGAGCAGCAGCGCGTAGCGGTTATGAAATCGATTCATGCGCTCGATTAGCGCGGCGCGCTCGTTGAGCGCCGCCAGATAATCCAGCATCGAGAGCTGCTCGGCCCACTCGGCCACCCGAATGAGTGCGGGATCCATCTCGCGGCGCCGTTCGGCCGAGATCGTCCGCAGCGCATTGGCCGCGCCGCTATAAAATAACCGATCGAATGCTTCCCGCGGGTTCGCGAAGCCGGGATCCATTTCCTCGACATGGGCACCTAGATCCTCGAACCGCTTGACTGCGGCGGCCACCACCTCGGCTACTTCCGGGTCCACCTCGACATAGCCCAGTGCTGGGCTGAATGCCACATGCCAGCCTTTGATACCGTCTGCCAGTGCGGCGCCGAAATCGACCTTGGGCGGAGGCAGAGTCGTATCTCGGGCATCCGGCTCACAGATGACGTTCATCAGGCAAGCCGCGTCCTGTACGCTCCAGGTCATCGGGCCAGGGTGGGCAAGCTGCCCGAAGGGGCTTGCGGGCCAGAAAGGCACTCTTCCCTGAGTCGGTTTGAAGCCAACCATACCGCAAAAGCTGGCCGGGATCCGAATGGAGCCGCCAGCATCGGTGCCGAGGGCAAGCGCACCCATACCCAGCGGCACGGCGGCAGCACTGCCACCGCTCGAACCGCCCGCGCCCTTGGTGGGATCCCAGGGATTGCAGGTCACTCCACACAGTGGGCTGTCGGTGACACCTTTCCAACCGAACTCTGGGGTCGTGGTCTTACCGAGGGGGATGAAGCCGTGGCGGCGCAGACTCGCGACGGCCGGTGAATCGAAGAGCGCTGGGCTCTCATCGATGATCTTGGAGCCTCTGCGGGTGGGCCAGCCGCGGAACATGAACACGTCTTTGATCGCTACCGGTATGCCATCCAATAAGCCGAGGGCAGTCTTGCGGCGCCGGCGTTCCTGGGCTCGGCGGGCTTCGGCACGTGTGGTTTGCTCGTCTAAGAAGCAGTAAGCGTTGACCGTCTCATTGTGCAGCTCGATTCGCTCCAGCGCCGCTTCGGTAACCTCCACGGGAGAGAGCTCGCCACGCTCGAAATGCTCCAGCATCTCCACAGCCGTCAAGCCGGCAATTTCGTCAATTATCGGGCTCATAGTCTCACTCTCTGGTTGCAGAAGCGTAGCCGTGCCCCTTGTCGACCAAGTTGTGCAGCGGTTCTCCCCGATGCCAACGGTGGAATTGCTCGATAAATTGCTCGATGAGCGCTTCGCGCCAACCGAGGAAATCCCCGGCCATGTGAGCGGAGAGAATGGTGTTCGGTGCTTCCCAGAGCGGATGACTCGCCGGCAAGGGCTCTTCCTCGAAGACATCGAGGGCGGCACCGGCAATCCAGCCTTCCTGCAGCGCTTGAAGCAATGCGTCCGTAACGACAATCGGGCCGCGGCCGACATTGATCAGGCGTGCCGAGCGTTGCATGCAGCGTAACGCCGCGGTATCGAACAGCCCCTGCGTTGCTGGAGTCAGCGGTGCAGCCACGACCACGAAGTCCGCGTATGGGAGCCGTGCATGCAGATCCTGAGCGGCGTAAACGGCTTCGAAGTCCGGGTCGGCAGTGCGCTCGGTGCGGGCGATCCCTTCGGTCACCATTCCCACGGCGCCGGTCAAGCGCGCGATCTGCCGGCCGATGGCACCGGCGCCTACCACCAGGACACGTTTACCTTGCACGCGTTCGGTGTCGCGATGGAGCCACTCGTGGCGTTGCTGCAGCTCCCAATTGCGCTGAAAACCCTTGGCGAAGGCGATGATCTGGCCAAGAACATACTCCGCGATCGCTCGATCGAAGATCCCGCGGGCGTTGGTGAGCGCAATACCGCTCGCGCACACTTCCGGAATGAGCACGGCGTCCACACCGGCGCTGGTGGTATGGATCCATTGCAGGTGATCCGCAGCCGGCCAGGCACGGCGTAGGGCGCTCGTGCGAAAGTCCGTGACGCACAGGACATGAGTTCCCGGTAGGACCACGCGCAAGGACTCAGCGTCCCATGCCTGGCGGAGGGTGGCCACCTCGGCGAGGCGTTCAATGCCCGGTGGCAGGGCGTCTCCCGGGGCGATCAGGACGGTGATCACGGGCGTCTCGGGAGCAGTCTGTGCCATGTCCGTGTGTCTCCTAAAGACAGGCGATAATAAGCCGCCACCTTCATCTCGACGTTACCTAGCCCTTAATGCCCTGGTCAACCGCTCGTTGGCGCGTTTTTGCGACAGCTTGACCGGTGTTCCCCTCACAGCCTAGTCTCAACCTGGGCACGTTCAGAGTATCGGAGCTTGGGGAAGAGGTGATTTGCAATGGCCGAGAGCGCCCGTCTGCTCGATATCAATCAATACGACCCCCTGGGGGGGCGGTTGTTCAGCCCGTCACTGCAGGCGATACCGATGCCGGGCATTCGCCGCATGATCAATACTGCGGCGAAAATGGACAATGTGCTGCATTTGTCCATCGGGCAACCGGACTTTCCAACCCCGCGGCATATCATTGATGCCCATATACAGGCGCTCGAGGCCGGTCAAACTGGCTATACGCTCGATGCCGGCCTGCCGGAGCTGCTCACCGCACTCAGGGACTATTACAGTGCCCGTTACGGGCGTGAGCTTACCGAAGATAATTTCATCGTCACCACCGGTGCCACAGAGGCCATGTATTTGGCGCTGAGCGCCACGGCCGCACCGGGGCGGCAGTTCATCGTGACCGGTCCGACTTTCGTGCTCTATGCGCCGCTTATCCGTATGAACGGCGGCGAGGTGAAGGTCATCCCCACCCGCGCCGAGCACGGCCATCAGCTCGATCCGCAAGAGGTGATCGACGCCATCAGCATGCGGACCTTCGCCATCGTGCTCAATTCACCGAGTAATCCGACCGGCACGGTCTATCCGCGTGAGACGGTGGAAGCGATCGTCCAAGAAGCCGCTTACCGGGGGATCTATGTCTTCAGTGACGAAGTCTATGATCATCTTTTGCTCGATGACATGGAGTATCCGAGTGTCATTCGCTGCACCTCGGATCTCGACCACATTATGGCGATCAGTAGCTTCTCCAAGACTTTCAGCATGGCCGGATTGCGAATCGGCTGGATCATCTCCAGCCAAGGTGCCATCAAAAAGCTGCGCCGCTACCACATGTTCACTACCACCGTTGCCAACACACCGGCACAGTGGGCCGGTGTGGCGGCGTTGCGCGGCGATCGCAGCTGTGTCGACGAGATGGTGGTCGAATACCGCCGCCGACGCGATCGGGTAGTGCATTTGGTGAGCGAAACACCGCATTTGACCGGCTACTGGCCGCAGGGTGCTTTCTATATCTTCCCGTCGCTGCCACCGCGTACAGACGGCTCTTTGCTGGCGCTGCGAATGCTCGAAGAAACCGGTGTTTGTGTGATTCCCGGGGATGCCTTCGGTGATACGTGCGGCAATGCGATTCGCATCAGCTACTCCAACTCCATGGAACGGATCGAAGAGGCGTTCGAGCGTATCATTCCTTGGATGGCGCAGCAGCGTTTCTGAGGGCCTCACCGCCCGGCGGCGATCATTCGTTTTGATGATCGAGCCACTCGATTCGGTAGAGATCGAGCCGCCGATCCTTGATATTGCGTACCGAGCCTTCGGCGCGCAGCGTCTTGAGCTTGTCCATATCGAGATCGACGATCAGGGTCATCTCGGTATTGGGTGTGCTCTCCGCCACAATGCCGTCATGCGGGAAAGCGAACTCCGCCGGTGAGAACACGGCCGCTTGCGAGTACTGAATCTCGATGTTCTCCACCTGAGGCAGATTGCCGACGCTGCCGGTGATGGCGACATAGCATTCGTTTTCGATCGCCCGTGCCTGGGCGCAGCGGCGCACGCGCAAGTAAGCGTTGTTAGTATCGGTCCAGAATGGCACGAACAGCAACTGCATGCCTTGGTCCGCTAGCAGGCGCCCGAGTTCGGGGAATTCGACATCGTAGCAGATCAGAATCCCGATCTTGGCAACGTCGGTATCGATCACGTGCAAGAACTCACCGCCTTGCACGCCCCAGTAAAAACGCTCGTCCGGGGTGGCGTGCAGCTTATACTGGTTGGCCGTGGTGCCGTCGCGGCGGCATAGGTAGGCGACGTTGTAGAGCTTGTTCTTCTCGTAGACCGGCATGCTGCCGCAGATGATGTTCGTGTTGTAGCTCACCGCCAGTCCGAGTATGGCCTCGCGCATTTCGTCGGTGTAGCGGGCGAGCCCGCGCATCGCCTCGGCCGGTTCGTCTTGGTTGAATTGGGCCAGGAGCGGGGCGTTGAAGAGCTCTGGAAAGAGGATCAGATCACAGTTGTACCCGGCTAGGGCGTCGATGAAAAACTCCACCTGTGTCATCAGATCGTCGAGCCCCTCCACCCGGCGCATCTGCCATTGCACCGTTCCGACGCGGACGATCTTTTTGCGCCCTCCGATCAACGGCGTTCGCTCGGCTTCGTAGAAGATGTTGTCCCATTGCACGAGTGTGGCAAAAGCACGCGATTCCAGATCTTCGGGCAGGTAGCCGGTGATGATGCGCCGAACATGGAAATCGTTGGCGAGCTGGAACGAGAGAATCGGATCATACAGCTCGCGGAGCTTGACCAGCTCGATATAGCGCTCCGGCGTCAGCTCTTGAGCGTGTTTCTGATAGCCGGGGATACGGCCGCCGGCTATGATGGCACGTAGATTGAGCTTGCGGCAGAGCTCCTTGCGGGCGTCATAGAGGCGTCGACCGAGGCGCATGTCCCGATAATCCGGGTGGACGAATACATCCACGCCGTAGAGCACATCCCCATTCGGATCATGGTTGGTGAGAAAGCCGTGGTCTGTGATCTCTTGGTAGGTGTGTTTGTCTCCGAAGCGGTCGTATTCCACGATCATGGAAATAGCGGCGGCGATCACGCGGCCGTTGTCCTCGATGCAAATCTGCCCCTCGGCAAAACGGTTGATCTGGGCGGCAAATTGTTTCCGACTCCAGGCACCGCCGAGGTTGGAGTAAACGTGGTCCATAATCTGTTTGATATCGGGGTAATCGGATAGGCGTAGATTCCGAAGACGCAGGGGATGTTCTTCGATATCGCCACGACGAGAGTGTTCTGCTTCGGTCGGCATAGTCGGTCGGTTGAATCGAGCTGTGGAATCGGGTTGCAGGCACGCTTTAGGCACAGCATATCATGTTGTCTGTGGCGAGGGGTTGAGCTGTGTAACCGGAGCGCACCGGTCGACGGTTAGCAGGGGAGAACCGCTATGAATGAGTCATTGACCCCCGAACGGCGTCGGGAGCTACAGCGTCGGCTCGAGGATGACTACAATGCGTTGTGCGCGAACGTGCGTGAGGAACTCCTGAACTCCGATCAGAACACCTACGCGGTGTTGGCGGATAAAGTAGCTGATGTTGGGGACGCCTCGGTCGCCGATCTGCTGGTCGATTTGGGTATCGCGGAAATCGATCGACACGTGCGTGAAATCCAGCGCATCGAGGCCGCACTGCGCCGACTCGCGGACGGAAGCTACGGATATTGCATTGATTGCGGCGATGCCATTGTCGTGCGGCGGCTGCAGGCAAACCCGGCCGTGGCGCGTTGCTATGCGTGTCAAACCCGGTTCGAACAGGAAGAGATCGGCGGCACTTACCCGCCGACCTTGTAAGCCGGCGGGGAGTTGGCCGCGACCAGAGAACAGGACTGGCCCGGTAAGCCCGGTTGGGATTATTCCGTGCCGGCTGCCGCCGTGAAATGCTCCAGTGTCATGGTGAGTGCCTGATCGTCGAACGCCTCGGTGACCACAGCGCTGCCGATGCCTTCGAGCAAAACTAGGCGCAGCCGCCCGTTGCTTGCCTTCTTGTCGATGGCCATGAGCTTGCGCAGCGCGTCGGGGGACAAAGGTGGGGGCAAAACGGGCAGACCGGCCGCCTGAATCAAGGACTCCGTGCGTTCGAAGGCCTTTGCGCTCATCCAGCCCATGCTCGCCGACAGGTGGGCGGCCATGCACATACCGACGGCCACCGCCTCGCCATGCAGCCATTCGCGATAGCCGGTTGCCGTCTCGATGGCATGGCCAAAGGTATGCCCCAGGTTGAGCAAAGCCCGTTGACCGGATTCGCGCTCGTCGGCTGCGACCACATAGGCTTTATTGCGGCAAGATTGCTCGATGATATACATCAAAGCCGCCGGATCGCGCGCCAGCACCCGTGTCAGATGGCGCTCCAGCCACTGAAAAAAAGCGTAGTCTTGGATTAGTCCATACTTGATGACTTCAGCGATACCGGCGCGAAATTCGCGCTCCGGTAACGTGCCCAACGTGGCCGTGTCCGCCAGCACGCAGCGCGGCTGGTGGAAGGCTCCGATCATATTCTTGCCGCGCGGATGGTTCACGCCGGTCTTGCCACCCACCGACGAGTCCACCAGCGCAAGCAGCGTCGTGGGTATTTGGATGAAATGCACGCCACGCTGGTAGGTGGCGGCCACGAAACCTGTTATGTCGCCGACGACGCCACCGCCGAGGCCCACCAGCGTGGCCGAGCGGTTGCAACCCTGATCGATCAGGGCATCGTAGATGCGCGTGGCCGTCTCCAGAGTTTTGTGCTGTTCACCATCGGGCAGGATGACTTGGCCGAGATCAAACCCGGCCAAGGCGGTGCAGACCCGCTCGAGGTAGAGCGGGGCGACCGTTTCATTGGTGACCACGAGCACTTGGGTGCCGGGTATGTGCCGGTGCAGTAGCTCGGCCTTCTCCAGTAGGCCTTGGTCGATGTAAATGGGGTAGGAGCGCTCCTTCAGGTCGACATGAACGGTGTGACCGGAATGGCTGGTCTGGCGATTAGGCACGCACACGCTCTCCGAGTCGCTGAATGATCTCGTCGACGATTGTTGCAATGGTGCCATGATCCGTATCCACGGTGATATCCGCGAGCGTTTCGTAAAGCGGTGTCCGCTCGAGCATCAGTGCCTGCAGGCGTGCTCGCGGATCTTCGGTCTGCAGCAGCGGTCGGTTGCTGTGTCGGGTCCGAATGAGCTGAGTGTCGACGCGGGTACGCAGATAGACGACAATACCCCGCTCATGCAAACAGGCGCGATTGCGCTCGCGTAGCACCGCGCCGCCCCCGGTCGCCAAGACAATGCCGACGTGCCGAGTCAGTTCCTGCAATACGGCTTCCTCGCGCGCCCGAAAGCCCGCCTCGCCTTCGATGTCGAAAATCCGCGCGATATCGACGCCGGTGCGTTCCTCCAGAACCCGGTCGGAGTCCAAAAAGCGCCGGCCCAGCCGCTGGGCCAAAACCCGGCCCAGCGCGCTTTTGCCCGCCCCCATGGGGCCGATCAGAAAGACTCGTTCCTCGCGCGACATCCAACCTCCACCGCGACTAAACGTTCCATTATAGCCATGGCGCGGCGCTTGCGCGCCACTGGTGTTGGGAGCATGTAACTTGTCCGGAGTTGTAGCACACGATCTGTCCGGTTCTCATTGTCCCTCTTGCTGGAGGGAGCGCGATGAGAGCGACAGAGCTGCTACAGGAGATCCGGAAGATGCGATTT
>JAGFJL010000006.1 GCA_024102725.1 Nitrococcus mobilis | reverse complement strand
CCAACCACTGGTACCACAACAACTTTATCTATCGGGCCGCCATCAATTGCCTGATCGCCTGCGGTTGCTGTGGGCGCAACGGCGGTGGTATGAACCACTACGTCGGCCAGGAGAAGCTCGCGATCGTCGCGCCTTGGAGCGCTCTGGCGTCTGCCACGGATTGGGGCGTCAAGCCGCGCCTCGCTCAGTCGGCGACCTGGCACTACAGCCACAGCGACAGCTGGCGTTACGACGGTTTGGCCGAGGAGTACGCAAACCTTCCGCCAAATTCCAAGTTCGCAAAGGGGCAGCACTCGATCGACCTGATCGCCAAGTCGGTACGCATGGGCTGGATGCCGTTTTACCCGCAGTTCAACCGCAGCTCCCATGAGGTGGTTCGCGAAGCGCAAGCGGCCGGATCGAAGGACGACAAAGGCATTGTCGACTATACAGTGCAGGCGCTGAAGAAGAAGAACCTAAGCTTCGCGGTCGACGATCCGGATGCCCCGGAGAATTGGCCGCGGGTGTGGTTCATCTGGCGGGGCAACGCCATGCAGTCGAGCGCCAAGGGGGCCGAGTTCTTCCTGCGGCATTACCTCGGCACGCATGACAACGCAGTCGCCGAAGAGTGTGCCAAGCCGCACGTCAAGCACGTGAAGTATCGGGAGCCCGCTCCGCGCGGCAAGTTCGACTTGGTGGTCGACATCAACTTCCGGATGGACTCCACGGCGCTGTATTCCGATGTCATTCTGCCGACGGCCTTCTGGTATGAGAAGAACGATCTCAACAGCACCGATTTGCACTCGTTCATCCACCCGTTGGGTCAGGCGGTACCGCCGGTCTGGGAGTCCAAGAGCGACTGGGATATCTTCAAAAACATCGCCAAGAAGGTCAGTGAGCTCGCCCCCAGCGTGTTCTCCGGTCCGGTCAAGGATGTCTTCTCCGGACCGCTGATGCATGACACGCCGGATCAGATGGCCCAGCGCGAGGTGCGTGACTGGCTGCTAGGCGAGTGCGAGCCCGTCCCGGGCAAGACCATGCCGCATTTCGAGGTGACCGAGCGCGACTACAGTCTGATCTACAATAAGTACATCTCTTTCGGGCCGGTTGTTCGAGAAAAAGGCGTTACCGGCAACGGCTGCAATTTCCCGGTCACCAAGCAATATGATGATCTTTGCAACCAGCCGGTCGGCGGCTCACCTGACCCACGGCATCGCCGGGCGGTCGAGTGGGGCGGCCAACGCTACCCCTGTGTCGAGGACGCGCTCGATGCCGCCAACGTGTTGCTGTACCTGGCGCCGGAGACCAACGGCGAGGTGTGTTACCAGGCCTTCAAGTCGGAAGAGGAGCACTGCGGTATACCGTTGACCGACTTGGCTGAGCCCTATCGCGGTCATCAGATAACATTCTATGACCTCACCCGGCAGCCGCGGCGGTTGCTGGTCAGCCCCGTTTGGACCGGCAATATCACCGAGGGCAGGGCCTACTCAGCTTGGTGCCTGCAGGTAGAACGGTTGGTACCCTGGCGCACCCTAACCGGCCGGCAGCATATCTACATCGACCATCCGTGGTATCTCGACTTCGGTGCACAACTCTGCACCTATAAGGCGAAGCTCGATTATAAGAAGACCCGTGACCTGAACGTCAGCCCGATCGACGACCAAACGCTGATTTTGAACTACGTCACGCCGCACGGGAAGTGGAACATCCACTCGACCTACAAGGACAACCACCGCATGTTGACCTTGTCACGCGGCATGGATCCGGTCTGGATCAACGACAAGGACGCGGAGCGGATCGGCCTGAAGGATAATGACTGGGTCGAGGTCTACAATGACAACGGCGTGATCGTGACCCGCGCCAACGTGAGCCGTCGGGTGCAGCCAGGCATGTGCCTGTACTATCACGCCGTCGAACGGACCATCTACATACCCAAGTCGCAGATCCGCGGCGGCCGGCGCGCGGGGGGGCACAACAGCCTGACGCGTACCCGTTTGAACCCGCTCTACCTGGCCGGGGGAAGCGGCCAGTTCTCTTATGGGTGGAATTATTGGGGGCCGACCGGGGTCTTCACACGTGATACGTACGTTGCGATCCGCAAGCTCGACAAGCTCGAGTGGTAGCGTGAACGGGAGGCATCAAACAAGCGGCTGCGCCCAGTGCGCGGCCGCGAACTCGCGCTCGAAGCAGCGCCCCTCTGCGCCGCTCCAATAGTTCACCCGCCCGGAGATCAGCACCTCTGCTGAACGGCTGCAATTTCATCGTTGCCGTAGTGGAGGCCAAGGGTTCATTGTCAATTTTTAGGAGTAATTATGCTGCGGCAGAGGCAAAAAGCACGGCTACCGTGTGTATTCGCAAGGAGCTGATGGCTCGGCAAAATAGTAGCGCTCAGCATCGATCATCACCCCTGGCCGCACAAGCTACGCTATGCCACGGACCCTCATGCGTGTGGCGGCACCGATCGCCGCAAAACCGCCTCTTGGCGACGGCTCGGCAAGCGCATGATATGGGTGGTGACCGCGCCGGCGATAACGATCAATAACGCTTTGACGAGCAGCACCGGCACGATCCAGATCACGCTCGTCAATATCGTCGCCCACAGCACCGTAAGCGCCGTAATCTTTACCCGCAGTGGAATGCCCTTGCCGGCCTTATAATCCCGAATATATTGACCGAAGACGGGCATATTCATGAGCCAATCATGGAATCGCTCGGAGCTGCGTGCGAAGCACGCCGCGGCAAGCAGCAAAAAGGGCGTGGTGGGAAGCAATGGCAGCACGACCCCGAGCATACCCAGAGCGACGGCGGCAAACCCGATCCCGATCAACAGATAGCGGACGATCAGCGGTAAAGCCTTGGCTTTGGCTGGCGAGTACTCGGTGCTCATTCAGGCAAGCCGTCCAGAGTTCGACGATCAACTTTACCATCGAAGCCGGTTGCCGTGGCAAGTGTCCTGTTGGGAGCATGTAACTTGTCCGGAGTTGTAGCACACGATCTGTCCGGTTCTCATTGTCCCTCTTGCTGGAGGGAGCGCGATGAGAGCGACAGAGCTGCTACAGGAGATCCGGAAGATGCGATTT
>JAGFJL010000005.1 GCA_024102725.1 Nitrococcus mobilis | reverse complement strand
AAATCGCATCTTCCGGATCTCCTGTAGCAGCTCTGTCGCTCTCATCGCGCTCCCTCCAGCAAGAGGGACAATGAGAACCGGACAGATCGTGTGCTACAACTCCGGACAAGTTACATGCTCCCAACATGCTCTTGTCGTGAACGCGGCGGACGCATAGTATCGAAGGTACCTCTTTTGCTAGGGATCCTGCCGGTGCGATCAGGGTGAGGGCATGAAACAGGTCCATCGAATCGAAAAAGGAAAGCTGCTGCGGCTACTCGATGAGGTGCCGTTCGGCCATGTAACGAGTAGCGTCCATGTCATCGACACGGCGACTGCAAAGCGACACGAGCTTGCGGGCGTATCACTTTATTCCAATTCCCGAGGTTGGACGGCGCAGGTTAACTGGTGGGCTGTAGTGGAAACCGATGAGATCACCCTGCGGGTGGGGGATATAGCAAGTGGTGAGCGGGCCTACGAGTTGCGTGACGAGTATCGCGATCCCGTCCACGTAGTCGACGAGGAGCAGGGATCGCCCATGACCGACGAGGAGGTATCCGCCATCGTCGCGCAATCCAAGCTCGCCAAGGCCTGGGAGCAGGATGTGGTGACCGTGCTCAAAGATACTCGCGTGCGGCGCGCCACGCTACATTAAGGCATGCTTTGCGGTAGTCATTTCGGCTTGGCTGAACGATGCGATCTTGATCTCAGGTAGGTACACGAGACTACGCCGCCAAACAGCTTGGCCAATCCAATGATAAGGTGCTCAACCTCTTCACGGTATCCTGCCGTGGTGGCACGGCCAAATCGTGCGCGTACGCAGCCTCTCTTCCAACCGCGTGGTGGAGGGTGGGTCGTCGCGGTACTGACAAGGTGCAAGTCAGCCTTATAGAGAGCGTATGCTATTCTGCGTCGGGGTATAAAGTTTTCGTCGTTACGGTCGATCGCTGAGCCAAGGGGTATGATGCGGGGGGCCCCGGCTCCGCTGCCGGCGGGCCGGAGCAACGAATTTCAAGGAGTTTGCGAGATGACCAACCCCATCGATAATAGAGCAAATGTCACCCGCCCCCGGGTCTTGAGTACCGAACAGCGCAGCCATACCAAGGCCGCATCGACCGAGTCCCCTGCAGCCGCGCGTTCGGATGCCAGCTTTCAATCCAACCGACTGCAGGCCGTACACGATGCAATCGAGCGCGCACCCGAGATCGATTCGAGTCGGGTGGCGGACATCCGCGAGCGCATCGCTCAGGGGGGCTACCCGGTGAACATTGAGCGCATCGCCCAGCGGTTCACAGCGTTCGAGAAGCTGCTGCAAGGCTGATGGAATGAGCGTTGCGGCGACTCGCTTCGGTCTGCCTTAGGGGACGCCCTGGCGCGCTCGAGCAAGCCGCGCCGCGCGTCGAAGCGCCTTGCAGGAGGCGGGTAGGGCGCTTTACGATGCCGCCCAGACATACGGCCATGCCGCGCGCGGACAGGTTTATATCACACGCTTAGACCACAACCTATAATGCCTTAGGCGTTCGGACGAGGCCTGTGCAAGCTGGCGTAAACGGCCGCTGTGCGGGGACGCCGGAGCGCAACGCCACGGCCCGGCCAACACACTTGCCGGACCGAAGCGGCGTGTGCCGCGGTGATGAATTTGGTGGAGCCAGGCGGGATCGAACCGCCGACCTCTTGCATGCCATGCAAGCGCTCTCCCAGCTGAGCTATGGCCCCAATAAGAAAGCGAAATTCTAGGATTGCGTCGAATGGGTGTCAAGCGCCGAGCCGGCTTTGCTCAGCGCATGTTGGATCCAGGACGTTGCCGTTTCAATTCGGCGCAGTGTGGCCTCACGCCCAAGGAGCGACAGGGTGATGTCGATCGGGGGGGATACCGGGCCACCACAGACGGCTATTCGTAATGGTTGGGCTACGGCGCCGAGTTTAAGTCCGGCGGTCTGCGCGACGGTCATTATCGCGTTATGCAAAGTCTGCGGTGTCCAATCCGGCAATTCGGACAGCTCGGCCCGCACTCGAGCAAACAGCTCAAGCGTTTCCGGGCTAAATACTTTGCTTGCCGCTTTTGCATCATAGTCGGTCGGATCACGGTAAAAGAACAAGCTTTGCTCGGCCATTTCCAGCAGCGTCTTGCTCCGCTGTGCCTGGCTTTTCACGATCTCCTCGATGGGGGGGCCTTCGGCCGGATCGACTCCGCGTACCCCCAAATGCCAGCTCAAATGACGTCCTACATGGGCCGGCTCGGAGGTCATCAAATAATGCTGATTCAACCAGAGCAATTTGGCGCGGTTCAAACTGGCCGCCGACTGATTGATGTCATCGATGTCGAAATATTCCACCATCTCGTCGATCGTGAAGATCTCCTGATCGCCATGAGACCAGCCCAGGCGGACCAAGTAGTTCAGCACCGCCTCGGGTAGAAACCCCTCATCCCGATACTCCATGACGCTGGTTGCGCCGCTCCGCTTGGAGAGCTTTCTGCCGCCCTCATCGAGGATGATCGGCACATGGGCGTACACCGGCGGCGAAACACCGAGCGCCTTGAGGATGTTGACCTGCCGGGCGGCATTGTTGAGATGATCGTCGCCGCGGATGACATGGGTGATCGCCATGTCCATATCATCGATTACCACAACGAAATTGTAGGTGGGTGTTCCATCGGCGCGGGTGATGATGAGATCGTCAAGTTCGCGGTTGTGGAATACGATGCGTCCGCGGACCCGATCGTCCACGACGGTTTGCCCTTCCTCGGGAGTTTTGAAGCGGATAACCGGCGGCTCAGTGGCGTTCGCCGGGGGTTTGACAAGTCGCCGACAGCGGCGGTCGTAACGTGGCTTCTCCTTGCGTGCGAGCTGCGCCTCGCGCAGCTGCGCGAGGCGCTCGCGCGAACAATAACAGCGATAGGCTTTGTCTCGTGCAAGCAGCGTCTGGACCATTTCTTGATACCGCTCGAAGCGTTCGGTCTGGAAAAGCGGTCCTTCATCATAGTCCAGCCCCAACCAGGCCATGCCTTCGAGGATGGTGTTGATTGCCTCGCGGGTGGAGCGTTCGCGGTCGGTATCCTCGATACGAAGGACGAATCGCCCGCCGTGGCGGCGAGCATATAGCCAACTGAATAGGGCCGTGCGCGCACCGCCGATGTGCAGGTGGCCGGTAGGGCTGGGGGCAAAACGAGTCTTTACGATCATTGCTGGCCCTTCGTAGATAAACGCTCGACCCGTCACGGGCATCAGGCGGTCGCAAGTATAGCTAGGAGCCGAAATGATATCAGCTTGTCAGAAAAAGGCGGAAGCAAGCAAAGGTTATTCGTTTGACAAGCCTTAAGAGCGCGCCCTAAACTGCCTCGATTGAGGGGCGGCTAGCTCAGCGGGAGAGCACTGCCTTCACACGGCAGGGGTCGCTGGTTCAATCCCAGCGCCGCCCACCATAAAAACAAAGGGTTAGGTAGATAGCCTAGCCCTTTTTTAATGCCTGAAGTGCAGCGCGCCGCTGTCGGCAACACGCATGGTCAATGACGCACGCTCGAAGCTTTTTCTCGGTGGCGGAGCAGCTGGATACCCCAGAGATGGCGGCGGAATATCTCAACGCGGCGATCGAGGGATGGCAACGAGCATGATGTACTGCTCGCCGCCCGGCGCAATGTGGTCCAGGCGCGGGGTGGTGTGAAATCGCTCTCCGATGAATCCGGCCTGGCTCAAGAGGCCATCTATCGGATGCTCTCCGAGCACGGCAACCCGAGGTTGTCCAGCTTGGTGGCCATACTGCACGCGCTGGAGCTGGATCTGTCAGGAAGCCGCGTGACCGGGTGGTATGATTGAAAAAATCGGGCCGCCCGCGTGTGAACTGGTCTAATAGCGGCGTGCATACAAGCGTTGCCGAACCGCGCGGCAACCATTGGGCATGGAGAATTCGCCATGTTCGTAGGCGTGGACGATCAGCCGGCCACGTACCGCTTCCAGGAGCTCGCCCGGCTCGAGTAAAAAGGCGGGGTTGGTCGGTTTACCAAGGCGCTCCTGTCCGCGCGCGAAGGTGTCATAGAGCAGCACGCCACCGTCTTGGACCGAGGCAATGATGTTGGGCAGAATCGGTCGCCAGAGATAGTTGGTGACGACGACCGCAGCGAAGTGCCGCTGCTCGAGTGGCCATGCTCCGTGCTCAAGATCGGCTTCGATCGCTTCAAGCCTCGGATGGGTGGACTGCTTTGCTAGGCGGCTGAGATCGATGTCGACTGCTGTGACCGGATGGCCGCGTTCAAGAAAGAAGTAGGTATGACGGCCGCGGCCACATGCCAGATCGAGCACTCGCTTGCCCGGCGGGATTTGGGAGGCAAAGCGCACGACCCATGGTTCGGGTGTGGCAGCATGGACAGGTGGTTTGTTCACAGGCCTCTCTTTATGTGCAGCGCTTTTGATGACCCAGCCGGCCTGCCGCTGTGGCAGTGATCGAGTGCTCCACTTTACTGCCGCGAAGCGGAGCTGTCATCTTGGCCTGCGGTGCGGCGGGCGTATGA
>JAGFJL010000001.1 GCA_024102725.1 Nitrococcus mobilis | reverse complement strand
TCGACTCCAATGCGCTTGACTGCCATATGGGCTCCCCCTTCTTCACGATTGACTGTTTCACCTCTCAATCTGGCACATCACGATGCCGAGAGAGGAGGGGGAGTCCATATCGTCTGATCAATTACCTGATCAATTACCTTCTGATCAATTACCTTCTCGTCATTCCGACGAAAACCGGACAAATCCGCAGCAACGGATTTGAACAGCTTCAGCCGGCCCGGAGGGCGCAAACCAAAGAGGGTTTGCGTGATCCAGTAAAATCAATAGCCTGGATACAGGCCTTCGCCGGCGCGACGAGTAAATCAGATGCTCCTTAGGTGGCCTCGTGGCAGATGGGTTTTCGCTGCGTCCTCGCACAGCGGCAATCATAGAAAAACTCATAAACCGTCGCAGGCAATGCGCCATTTTGTGATCTAGCTAAATTAGCGGCCCCGCACATTGTGTATGATCTGCTAAATAGACGATGGCTAGCCTGTCATCGAAGCAAACAAAAACGTAATGAAAGAAAGCCTCGGCAGCGCCCGATCGCCGCTGCGAGTAAAAGCTCTCACTGAACCGTTTGGATTGAGGAATGGAGAAGACAACGCGTCCTAATCGCATTGCGGTGGATTTCGATCTCACGTCCATGAGCCGAGAAGAACTCGAGGCATTGCGCGCTCGAGTTGACGGGGAACTCGAGGCCCGTGCTTTCGAGAATAATCTACGGCGCGAAGTAAAATATCATTTACGCAAACAAAATTGGCCTCATCGTGGCAATGGCGGCGGCCGGCAACGCTGCTGACAAGATGGGGGGGGGTCATTGCCACAAAGGTATCCCTTGGCGCCGGAAAAAAGGCGCGAGAATCATGCCCGCTATGAAACCGCCGATATGAGCGCGAAACCCAGTTCCCGGGTCGGCTCCCACTACGGAGAGCAGCAACTGGAGCACAAACCAAAGGCCGAGCACAAGTGCGGCGGGCACGCGTATCAGCTGCGTCAATCGTCCCAGTGGTATCAGCGCCAAGACATTGGCGCGAGGGAACAACAGCATATAGGCTCCCAAAACGCCCGATATCGCGCCACTGGCCCCAATCATGGGTGCGGTCGAATGCGGCTCGGGATACGCCTGAGCAATGACCGCCACGACGCCTACGATCAGATAGAATGATAAATAGCGCCGGTGGCCCATACTGTCTTCGACACTGTCGCCGAACAACCATAAATAAAAAAGATTGCCGAGCAGATGCATCCAACTCTTATGCAAAAACATGGACGTCAGGGGAGTCAGGACCGCTGGAATAACGGCAACCGCGGCCGATAAGTGCGCACCACCGATCAATGTCGCCGGTATCGTACCCAGGGCATAGACCGCACGCAGTCGCGCCAACGGGTCCAGCGTCATCTGCCAAATGAATACGACAAAGCAGACGGCGATCAGCCCCACGTTGACTAGCGGGGGTATCGCGCTGGGCCGATCGTCGCGCAGCCGAACCATAGCGATGGGATTAGGTCTGTATTTCGGCCAACGCATGACAGATCGCCTACCCGGTCCGAGATTCCGCCCCCGCTGTGCCGATCTCAAATCCTCCCAGCCGAGCCGGCTCGGCGCAGTCCAGAGCACTCGGCGGCGGCGTGCGGTGCCATCTGAGTCGGCTGGCAAGCATCGGATTCAGCGTGCGAGCGTTCTCCAACCGCTTCACTGTGGCTACCCGCGCGGTTGGTAGCGAAACCGCCGGCCCGTGCACTGGAGCAATTACGGTCCGGTTGTCCCGAAGGGGACTGGCGGCGCAATCGCACGTAAGCTAAGGTGTACATTAGTAAAATAGCCTCGTAACGGGTTGAGAGCAGGACAGCTTACTGAATTTAGGGTACATCCCCGCCGGGCTCAAGCGAGCATCATGTTATTCGCAACTCCTCGGGCATGGCGGCCGGAACAAGATTGCTGACGAGATAGCCGGCCAGCACGCGGAGCTGGATTGTTAGCGCCACGGCCGGGGCGGGCAGCCGGTGCGCACGAAGTGCCGATAGTCGGCAAGGATCACAGCATGATCGAACACCAGATCCAAAGCGGGATCGCCCGGATCCACCAGGCGAACCGCTGCCGCGTCGTCAGCCGCCCGGGGCTCACCGCGGCCATCGGCGAGGAACACGACGCTGATGGTGTGCCCACGGGGATCCCGGCTCGGATCGGAATAAACACCCAGCAACGCCTGCAACTGCACCCGCAACCCGGTTTCCTCCAAAGCCTCTCGCACAGCCGCCTGCTCGACGCGCTCGCCAACATCGACAAACCCGCCCGGCAGAGCCAGCCCGCGCGGTGGATGGCGGCGTTGCACGAGCACAATCCGCTCGGGCCGCCCTTGCAAGCGAATAATAATATCCGTGGCAACCGCAGGCGTGACAACGCGCGCCATGAGTTCACCTTTACGCAAATTTAACGTCGTTTACTACGATAAAGAATATTCAAATGCATATTTATGATTGTTATGAATAGCTCACCGGCGCTATCCTCGGCTACCTGACCGATTTGGGATGCGGAGGAGCGCACCATGGCCCAGGGGCCCCTGCTGGACACCAATAGTCCGCTGAATGCCGAACAGGCCGCCCGGCTCAATGAGCTGTTGGCGACGCTGCATAACGATCAGATGACCTGGATCAGTGGCTATCTGGCCGGGCTTGCAGCCGGCAGCGGAGCCGCCAACGCCATGGTATCCGAAGCGATCACCACAGAGTCGTTGCCGGAGATCACGATACTGTTCGGCTCCGAAACCGGTAATGCCCAAGGTCTCGCCCAATTGGCTGCCGAGCGCGCCCAGCGCCTCGGTTTCCAAGCTAATGTGGCCAATATGGCCGATTTCCGCAAGTCCGATCTGAAAAAAGTCGACAACCTGATGGTCGTGGTCAGCACGCACGGTGAAGGAGACCCACCCGACCCCGCCGAGGAATTTTATGCATTGGTGCATGGCCGCAAGGCGCCCGCGCTGAAGGGTAAGCGTTTCACCGTGCTGGCACTGGGCGATTCCAGTTACGAGAATTTTTGCCAGACCGGACGTGATTTCGATGCCCGGCTGGAAGCGCTCGGTGCCGAACGCATCCATCCGCGCGTCGATTGCGACATCGACTTCGATGACCCGGCCTCGGAATGGATCGACGCTGTGCTGGAGTGCTTCGGCAAGATCACTGGAGCTCAGCCGCGCCCCTCCAATGTGGTTGCGTTCTCGAGTCGCAATGCAGAGAAGACCTCCTGGTCGCGCAAAAACCCCTACCCCGCCACGGTGCTCGAGAACATCGTCCTTAACGGCCGTGGCTCAAGCAAGGAGACGCGGCACCTTGAGCTCTCCATCGAGGATTCTGGCCTCACGTTCGAGCCGGGCGACTCCCTCGGTGTGGTAGCTCAGAACAACCCGGTTTACGTCGAACGTTTGATCGAGACGCTGGGGTTACAGCCCGATACCGCCGTCGTTGCCGGTGACGGCCGCGCCCCGCTGCATGAGGCGCTCACGCAACGCTATGAGATCACGACGATCACCCGACCGTTTCTTGAGCGTTATGCGGCGTTGGCTGAATCCAGCGCCCTGCAGGCACTGTTGCGCGAGGAGGCCAAGGCTGATCTACGCCAATATGTTCACGGGCGGCATATTCTGGATGTCATCCAGGACTATCCCGTCAAGGGACTGACCGCAGAGAACTTCGTCGGCACGTTGCGCAAATTGCCGCCACGACTTTATTCGATCGCCTCGAGCCACCGGGTCGCCCCAGATGAAGTGCACCTCACAGTTGCTGCGGTGCGCTATCACAGCCATGGCCTGGACCGCGAAGGTGTTGCTTCGACCTTCCTGGCGGACCGGGTTGCCGAAGGAGAGACCGTCCCCGTCTATGTGGATCGCAACCCCAACTTCCGGCTGCCCACGGATCCGCAAACGCCGATCATTATGGTCGGGCCCGGCACCGGAGTCGCACCCTTCCGCGCTTTCCTCGCCGAACGCGAGGAGGTGGGTGCCACCGGCCGCAACTGGCTGTTCTTCGGCGATCGCAACTTTTTAAGCGACTTCCTCTATCAAGTAGAATGGCTCAACTGGCGCAAACGTGGCCTGTTGACTCGGATCGATGTCGCCTTCTCGCGTGATCAGGCGGAGAAAGTCTACGTTCAGCACCGCATGCGTGAGAACGCCCGCGAGCTCTATGCCTGGCTTGAGGAGGGCGCCAACTTCTATGTCTGCGGCGATGGCGAGGGCATGGCACATGATGTCCATCAAGCGCTGCTCGACATCGTGCGCGAGCAGGGCGGTTTGAGCAAGGACCAGGCGCTCGACTACGTGCGTCGTTTGCAGAAGGAGAAGCGTTACCAGAAGGATGTGTATTGAATATGAACGATATCAGCCGACCGCTCGAGGAACTGCACCCCAACGAACGGCTGAAGCACGACAGTGAACAGCTCCGGGGTACGCTGCGCGAGAGTCTGGCCGACCCGGTCACCGGGGCCGTGAGCGATGACGATACTCAGCTGACCAAGTTCCACGGCATCTATCAACAGGATAACCGTGATCTACGCAGTGAACGGCGCAAACAGAAACTGGAGCCGTTCTATCAGTTCATGGTTCGCCTGCGCTTACCGGGCGGCGTGTGCACCACCAAACAATGGCTGGCCCTCGACGCGTTGGCGCGCCAATACGCCAACGCCACCCTACGATTGACCACCCGGCAAACGTTCCAGTTCCACGGTGTGCTAAAGCGCAACCTCAAGGCACATATTCAGGGCATCAACGCCGCGTTGTTGGATACGATGGCCGCTTGCGGCGATGTCAACCGCAACGTCATCGCCACGGCTAACCCATGGCGCTCCGCCGTGCATCGACAAGTCTATGATCTTGCGAACCGCATCAGTCAGCAGCTGCGGCCCCGGTCACGCGCCTATTTCGAAATCTTTTTGGACGAGGAGCGGGTCGCTGGCGGTGAGCCCGAGGAGCCGTATTACGGCCGCACTTACCTGCCGCGCAAGTTCAAGATCGCCTTGGCGGTGCCGCCCGACAACGACGTCGATGTGTTCGCGCACGACCTGGGCTTCATCGCCATTACCGAGCAAGACGAGCTGCTGGGTTTCAATATCAGCGTCGGTGGCGGCATGGGCATGACCCACGGTGAGCCGAAAACCTTTCCCAGACTTGCCGATGTCATCGGCTTCTGCCGGGTCGAGCAGGTACTCGACGTGGCCGAACAGGTAATGTGCGTGCAGCGCGATTTCGGTGACCGCAAGGACCGGGGGCACGCGCGGTTCAAGTATACGATCGAGGATCGCGGGCTGGGCTGGTTCCGTAGTGAGCTCGAGCGGCGACTTGGCTACGCTTTGGAAGAACCCCGAACGTTCCGCTTCGAGACCGCAGGCGATCCCTACGGCTGGCAAAAAGGCAGCGACGGCACATGGCATTTCACTTTATTCGTTGAAAACGGCCGAGTCGCGGACCATCCGGACTACCCATTGATGAGTGGGCTGCGCGAGATTGCCAAGGTGCATAAGGGCGACTATGCGCTCACCACCAATCAAAACCTCATCATCGCCGGGGTCAGTAAAGCGCAGAAGCCCAACATTCAATCGCTGCTGGAGCAGTACGGGATGGTCGGCACCCGCCGGCAATCCGCTTTGCGCCAGCATGCCATGGCCTGTGTCGCCCTGCCCACCTGCGGGCTGGCCATGGCCGAGAGCGAGCGCTACCTGCCATCACTGATCGATAAACTGGATGTGATCATGCACGAAGCCGGGCTAGAGGATGATCCGATTGTGGTGCGAATGACGGGCTGTCCCAACGGTTGCGCCCGCCCCTATTTGGCTGAGATCGGTTTCGTCGGCAAGGCACTCGGCAAATACAACGTCTATCTCGGGGCAAGCTTCCACGGCGACCGGATGAACCGACTGTTTCGCGAGAACATCGGCGAGACGGAGATTATCGATTCGCTGGCACCCTTGATTCGAGATTATGCCCAGCAACGCCGGGAAGGCGAGCGCTTTGGCGACTTTGTCATCCGCGTGGGCGCCATCAAACCGATGCTTGCCGGTCGCGATTTCCAGCAACCAACAGCTTAAATCAAGCAATATCCGGCTGCCCGGTCGCGCTTGCACCGCGAGCGGGCTGACAGGAAGGGAATGTGAGCTGGGAAGCATGGCTGACCGTCGGTGTCGCCGTCGGTATCCTCTACGGTTTGCTCCGTAACCTGGCCTCTCCGGTCTTTCTGCTCTTCGGCGGCCTGGCTGTGTTGATGACGGTTCAGGCCCTGACAGACAGTGAACACCTACTGACCGCCAACGAGGCGGTGGCCGGTTTCGGTAACAGCGGCTTAGTGACCGTAGGGCTGTTATTCGGTGTCGTGGCGGGCCTGGTCCATACCGGCGCCGTCACGTTGCTCACCGAGCCCCTGCTGGGCCGACCCAAATCGCTGTTCAGCGCCCAGCTCCGCCTGCTGATACCGGTCGCCACCTTGAGCGCGTTTCTCAACAATACGCCCATCGTCGCCATGTTCCTGCCCGTGGTGGATGATTTGTGCAAACGCAGCCGACTGCCACCCGCGCGGCTGTTTTTACCACTGAGCTACGCCGCCATTTTCGGCGGCACCTGCACTTTGATCGGCACCAGCACCAATTTGGTGGTAAACGGTCTGGTGCAAAGCCAGGCGCACATCCCGGGGCTGGCGCTGTTCGACCTCGCCTGGATCGGCGTGCCGGCGGCCGCCCTAGGCTTGGTCTATATATTTTTGTTCAGCACGAAATTACTACCCGCGCATCAGCCCGCGCTCAGTATGGACGACGATCCACGCCGTTATACGGCCGAGGTCATCGTTGAGCCCGGCGGGCCACTGATCGGTAAGAGCGTTGAACAGGCGGGACTGCGTCATCTACCGGGGCTGTTCCTGGTCGAAATCGAACGCGACGGACAGGTGTTGCCTGCGGTCGGGCCCACGGAAACGCTCCAAGACGGTGATCGCCTGGTCTTCGTCGGCGTCCTGGAGTCGGTGGTCGACCTACACCGCATGCGCGGAATCCAGCCGGCCACCAATCAAGTATTTCGCCTCCGCGAGCCACGCTCCGAGCGAGTCATGGTGGAGGCTGTGGTCTCCAACGAATGCCCCCTCGTCGGCAAAAGCATCCGCGAAGGGCGTTTTCGCGCCGAGTACGACGCCGCGGTCATCGCGGTGGCGCGCGGCGGCCGCCACCTCAAGGGGAAAATCGGCGAGATCGTGCTGCTCGCCGGCGATACCCTGCTGTTGGAGACGCATCCGAGTTTCGTGCAGCGGCAGCGCAATGCGCGCGATTTCTTCCTGGTCTCGCGGGTGGAGGACAGCACGCCACGGCGGCACGAGAAAGCCGGCATCGCCCTGGCGATCCTCGTGGGCATGGTCGGCTTGGCCGCCTCAGGGGTACTGAGCATGCTCAATGCCGCCCTGCTGGCGGGAGGCTGTATGGTGATAACCGGCTGCGTCACCGGCGCCGAGGTTCGGCGCAGCATCGACTGGTCGGTGCTGCTCGTTATCGGCGCCGCTCTCGGTGTGGGTCAAGCACTGAACAACAGCGGCGCCGCCGAGACGCTGGCCGGCGGGCTCATCCATTTAGCCGGTGGCCACCCTTGGCTGGTGCTGCTCGCGGTGTTCGTGGTCACCTCGCTATTCACCGAGATGATCACCAACAACGCAGCGGCCGTGCTGGTTTTCCCGATTGCCATGTCGGCGGCAACCACACTGGGTGTTAACTTCACACCGTTTATTGTCGCTATCATGATTGCAGCCTCGGCCAGCTTTTCCACTCCCTTGGGATACCAAACCAATATGATGGTGTACGGCCCGGGCGGTTACCGTGCACTCGATTATCTGCGCTTTGGCTTGCCGCTGAACTTTTTGATGATGGCGACAACCGTCGGTCTCGCGCCGCTGGTCTGGCCATTCTGAGAAGCACGGGCGGGTGCACCGATTTAGCTGTTGCCCGGTCAGCTGTTGCTCGTTCAAATGCACTATTGAGCTACGGTTGAATTTAAATTTATGCTGCATTGCAGCGGCGTGCGTACCTCCTATCGACTCGCCACATAGCGACTGGGGTAACACAATTGCCATCCAACAAGCGGCGACAGGACTCGCCCCGCAGCCACCACACTCGTAATCGGACCAAGGCAACCTTATGGCACAGCAGGAGGCGGCCATGTACAACCCTTTGTGTATCGATGCTTTGCATTTGTCGAGCGGTGGGCGCATCGGTATGATCGCCTGCCCCGGCCGTAGGCGGCTATTCGAGGCCGCAGATATCGCGTATAACAGGCTGGGGCGGGATTTGGCGGTCATACGCGCTTGGGGTGCTACGGCCTTACTCAGTTTAATGGAGCAAGAGGAGCTCGAATTTTTTGCGATCGAGACCATCGGCCGGCAAACGCAGCACCTTGGCATGGCCTGGTACCATCTGCCCATCGCCGATTTTCAGGCGCCCGGCCCCGCTTTCGAGCAGCGTTGGGAGACAAGCGGCCCGATCATCCGGGCGCGCCTGCGCCGAGGCGAGCGGATCATGATCCACTGCCTAGCGGGTCTGGGACGCACGGGCACAGTTGCGGCACGCATTCTCATAGAGTTTGGATCGACACCGCGCGGCGCCATCGCCCATGTCCGCGAAGCACGCTCCGGTGCTATCCAAAGCCCGGAGCAGGAACGCTATTTGCTGGAGCGACACTGGCTCGGCGTCAATCCGTCCCAGCTCCCTATTCCCGCCGGTTGAACAACTGGCGCAATACGAGAGCGCGCCCCCGCAAGGCATCACCCCGGCCTGCAGCACAATGGATAGGATGCATGACATGGCCACACTAAGCCCGCGCGAAACAACGCAGCACATCACGGAGATGTGGGAGAAGAGCATCGTCCACCGGTTGATCGATTACATCCGTATCCCCGCAAAATCGCCGCAATTCGATCCCGACTGGGCCGCCCACGGTCATATCGACGAGGCCATGGCGTTGGCCGAGAATTGGTGTCGAGAACAAGCCCTCGCGCAGATGAGGGTAGAGGTCATTCGCTTGGAAGGCCGCACGCCGGTGTTGCTGATCGAGATTCCTGGCTGCGGCGAGGGCCGCGTGCTGCTCTACGGGCATCTGGACAAACAGCCGGAAATGACCGGCTGGGATTCAGACAAGGGCCCCTGGCAGCCGCGGCTGGCGGACGACCGACTCTACGGGCGTGGCGGCGCGGACGACGGGTACGCCCTATTCGCCGCCTTAGCCGCATTGCAGGTACTCCAGGAGCAGCGTATCGCGCACAGCCGATGCCTGATCTTGATCGAGACGTGCGAGGAAAGCGGCAGTTACGATCTGCCCCATTACATCGACGCCCTCGGCGAGCGGCTTGGACAACCGGATCTGGTGATCTGCCTGGATTCCGGTTGTGGCAGCTACGACCGGCTGTGGCTGACGACTTCTTTGCGCGGGCTGGCCACGGGCGAGCTGAGCGTGGAGCTCCTCACGGAAGGCGTTCACTCGGGAGATGCAAGCGGTATCGTGCCCTGCAGTTTCAGGGTCATCCGCCAGCTACTGGCTCGCATCGAAGACGCCGACAGCGGGCGCATTCTTCCCGCCGGGCTACACGCCGAAATACCGGCGCAGCGGTGTGAGCAGGCCCGCCGTGCCGGCGAGATCCTAGGTGAGCGGGTGTTCGCTCGGTTCCCGTTCGTCCCCGGTGCCCGACCCAACGCCGAGGATCCAACGCAGCTGATCCTCAACCGGACTTAGCGGCCGGCATTGGTGGTCACCGGCGCCGAAGGCTTGCCCGCGCTCGCCGATGCCGGCAATGTGCTGCGCCCTGCAACCACCCTGCGATTGTCCTTGCGATTACCGCCCACCGTCGCTGGTGAAGCCGCCAGTGACCTGCTCCGGCAATTGCTGGAGACGGACACACCGTATGGATCCCGAGTGCGCTTCCGCACTACTCAGGCCACAACCGGATGGAATGCACCGCCACAAAGTGAGTGGCTCACCGCGGTGGTCGATCAGGCCTCGCAGGATTACTTTGGACAACCCGCGGCGTATATGGGCGAAGGCGGCAGCATCCCCTTTATGACGCTGCTGGGAGAGCGCTTCCCGGCCGCGCAATTTCTGATTACGGGGGTCTTGGGTCCCCATGCCAATGCCCATGGCCCCAACGAGTTTCTCCACCTGCCGACCGCCCAGCGACTGACCGCGTGCGTGGCGGCCGTGCTCGCCGGCCAGCACCGCCAGGCGACCTCCTCAGTCGGGCGTTGGTGAGCTCCTATTGCCTGGCAACCCTTGCAGCGAGATCGCCCCGCTATACTCGAATGGCAGAGCAAAGGCGAGATTGGCGACCTCTATCTTACCCCTGAGGCGATAATCCAGCTTCTGCGAAGGCGTCTTCCCTTCCCACCGCCGCAATTGCTCGAGCGTGCTGAGTAGATCGGTCACCACGCTGACTTGCAGGACCTCCTCGCCAAGCGCGGGAATGGTGATTTGCTGGTTGTTGACACCGTGCGCAAACTCCGAACCGTTCAGCTCCAGCATATACTTCATGCCTTCAATGGGCAGCTCGAAGCGGTTCGGGTTTTGGATCCGCAGTGCCAACAAATAACGCTGCTCGAATAGGCTCAAATCGAGGACGCGAATACCCGCCAAAGTAACGCGGGGCGGATCAGCAGAGCGGTAAAGGCCGGTGCAGCCGGTTATCGCCAGAACCAGTGCGAGCCCACCCCAAGCCAAACCGCGCCAAGACGGCTTAATCCGAATCTGCATGCCAAATGCGTCCTTATCGCCGTTCGTAAGCCACGGCTTGCCGAACCCACCCGCAAGCGGTGGCATCGGCATAGCCTCAGTGGAGACGGTGCCGAAACAGCCAGCCAGCCATGGCCAGATTTGCTAAGCCAATCACCAGCAAGGGCCAAAACTGACTCATCAGAAGAGGCAACGAAGCATCTTCCAAAAAAACCCCGCGCAGAATTTCCATAAAATAGCGTAACGGATTGAGCAGCGTAAGATATTGCACAATTACCGGCATGTTGGCGATTGGGGTTGCAAATCCCGACAGCAGCACCGAGGGCACCATGAATAGGAACGCACCCAGCAGACCTTGCTGCATTGTTAGCGCCAGCGCCGAGATCGCCAAACCCACGCCGATCGTGGCGAACAAAAACAAAGCCATCCCCGCGTAGAGTACCGTTAGCTGCCCCACCAGCGGTACCTGGAACCAAAGCACGGCGATGAGCACGATCAACGTACCCTCGGCCAAACCGACTAGGAATCCCGGCAGCGCCTTGCCGAGCAGAATCTCCAAAGGGCGCACCGGTGTCACCAATAGCTGATCAAACGTCCCGCTCTCACGCTCGCGCGCAATGGAGAGTCCGGCGACCAACATCGCCACCACTTGCAGCAGCAGCCCGATTATCCCGGGGATAATGAACCAACGGCTCTCGAGGTTAGGGTTGAACCACGCCCGGATAACCAGATGAGCCAGTGGCGGTTGCCAACCGGGGTGCTCGGCAATCCAGCGAGCGTTGAACCGGTTGACGATCTCGCGCACATAGCCCTGCGCGATCACCGCCGTATTGGAGTTACGCCCGTCAACGATCACCTGCACGGACGCGGGCCTATGCCGCAGGAGTTGCGCGGAGAACCGCGGCCCAATATGCACCACCAACAGCAACTCGCCTCGATCGATCAGGGCTCGCCCCTGCTCGAGGCTGTCGAGGCGCACGCGACCCGTGAAGGTCGGCGAGCCCGCGAAGCGAGCCAACAGCTCGCGTGCCGGAGCCGCCCTGTCCTCGACATAGACACCATAGCGGATGTGGCTCAAATCCAGCGTCGCGGCGTAGCCGAATATAATCGTTTGAACAATGGGCGGCAGCACCAACACCGCGCGGCTGGCGGGGTCCTTTAGGAGGGCGAGAAACTCCTTGAGCATCAGATGAAAGACGCGCTGCCACATCGTAATCAATCAAGCCGTTTGCGCGAGCAGCGCAGGGTGATACCGAGCAGGATCGCAGCCATAATCGCAAGGGCCGAGACATCGACGAGAATAACCGGCCAAACATCGCCGGCAAGGAAGCTGGTTTGCAGAAAAGAAATAAAGTAACGCGCGGGAACGATATAGGTCAGCAGACGGATCGGGCCGGTCATACTGTGAATATCGAAAATGAACCCGGATAGCAGGAACGCCGGCAAAAAAGTGCTCACGATCGCCGCTTGTCCGGCGACAAACTGGCTGCGGCTGCTCACCGAGATCAACAACCCCATACCCAGCGCAGCCAGCATGAACACGGCCGAAACGGTGAGCAGAACCCACACGCTCCCCCGCAACGGCACATCGAATAACCACAGCGCCATGGCCACGGAAAGGGCCATGCCCCCCATGCCGAGCAGAAAGTAAGGCAACAGCTTGCCGAGCAGCACCTCACCGATGGTGATCGGGGTCACCATCAATGCCTCCATGGTGCCTCGCTCCCACTCGCGGGCCACTACCAGCGCGGTCAACATGGCACCGATCAAGGTCATGATGACCGCGATCAGTCCCGGCACCAAATAATTTCGGCTGCGAACATTGGGATTGAACCAAATACGGCTCGCCAGCATCACGGGCGACGCGGCCTGCTGTCCCTGCCGTGCGGCGCGCTGCTGCAGCCAACCGCTCAAGCTCCCTTCGATATAGCCTCGGACGATCCGCGCGGTGTTGGCATCGACACCGTTGAGGAGAACTTGGATCGGCGCACTGCGCCCCGCTTGCATTTCCGTGGCAAACCGGGCACGTAAGTGAATGACCGCATCCACTTGATGGGCTCGCAGGGCCCGCTTCGCAGCACGCATATTAGGTAGTTGAACCACGCTCAGATATTCGGAATATCGGAAGCGGCTCGCGAAGTCGGCCGTCACGCCACTGGGCTGGTCGATCACTAGGGCTACCGGGACATTACGCGCGTTGAGCGACACCCCATAGCCGAACAGCAGCAACAGCACCATTGGCATAACAAACGCGATTGCGATGCTGCTCGGATCACGCACGATCTGTAATAATTCTTTGCGCAGCAGCCCCCGCAACCGCCGCATACGGTTCACCTGCCACGGTGCGCTCGTCTTGATCACCTGAGCTCCCGCTGGGGGGATTCGACCAGCGCGATGAAAGCTTCCTCCATGCTGGGCAACGCCGAGTGCCCATCCGCCACCTGCTGCTTGATCGACTCAGGGGTACCCAAGGCGAGCAGCCGCCCGCCGGCCATGATCACCAGCCGATCACAATAATCCGCCTCTTCCATGAAGTGGGTCGTCACCAGCACAGTCACCCCGCATTCGGCCAGCGCATTGATCAGCTCCCAGAACTCGCGCCGCGCCAGCGGATCAACTCCAGAGGTCGGCTCGTCGAGGAACAGAATCTCGGGCTGGTGCAGCAAGGCGGTGGCAAGCGCCAAGCGCTGCTTGAAGCCCAGCGAAAGGTCGTCGGCATCGACGTTGGCGAGCGCGCGCAGTTCGAACCCGTCCAATGCCCACTCGACGCGTTCGCGGCGGCGGTCTCGACGCAAATTGTAAACGTTCGCGAAGAAACGCAGATTTTGCGTCACGGTCAGCTGCCCATATAGGGCGAAGCTCTGGGAGACATAACCAATACGCGCCCGAGCAGCGGCAGAGGCCCGGCGCAGATCGACCCCTGCCACGCTGAGCTCGCCGGAGGAGGGCGGCAACAGACCGCAGAGCATGCGAAATGTGGTGGATTTGCCGGCACCGTTGGCGCCCAGCAATCCGAAGATTTCACCCCGATGCACCTCGAAGCTCAAATCGCGCACCGCATGGAAATCACCGAAGCGGCGCCCCAAAGCATTGACTTGAATTACTGTTTCAGGGCCGCCATCAGCCTGTTGTGGCGGAGCCCACCCACTGACCGTCGTTCGCCAGCGTGCACCCACGGCTCTAAACTCGGCAATGAATGCATCTTCGAAGCGAGCTGGCAGCGGATTGAGCTCGAGGCTCGGCACTCCAGCACGCTCTTTCAGCCGCTCTGGGGTCAACGCCGGCTCAGTGACCACCCGAAGCCATTCACGTTCTATCACTGCATCGAGTACACCGGGCGCTCGAACGAGGTGTCCTTGCAGCGCGCGGCGATGCATTCCGGGCGCGCTCGCGGCGTAGCCACGGCCCTGCATTCGGCTACACAACGTTTGCGGTTCGCCATGGGAGAGCACGCAGCCGTTGTTCAGCACATACACATATCGGCAGCGCTCGGCCTCATCCATATAGGCCGTACTGAGCAGCACCGCGACCCGATCTTCCTCGACCAAGCGGTCGATGATCTGCCAGAGCTCACGGCGTGAAACGGGATCAACCCCGACCGTAGGTTCATCGAGGAGCAACAGTTCCTTCGGCTGAATCAGCGTACAGGCCAAGCCCAGCTTCTGCTTCATGCCGCCGGAGAGTTTACCGGCGAGTCGGTGCTGGAACGCCTCCAAGCCGGTCATTTGCATCAGCGCATCGTAACGGGCAGAGCGGTTCGCTGGAGCGACGCCTTGCAGGTCAGCGTACAAGTCCAGATTCTCGCGAACCGTCAGGTCAGTATACAGACCGAAGCGCTGGGGCATGTAGCCGATTCGAGACTGAATCGCCAGAGCCTGATCTCGAGTGCTCAACCCTTGGATCCGGATCTCGCCGGAATCAGGCCGCAACAGCCCGGCGGCAAGACGCATGAAAGTCGTCTTGCCAGCTCCGTCGGGACCGATCAAGCCGGCCACGCCCTCGTGGAGAATGACCAGATTCACTGCGGCAAGCGCGGTTATACATCGGTGTCCCGAGCGAAACGTACGCGTGACCTCCCGCGCCTCCAGGATCGGTTGCGCCTTGGCTGAGGTCATTGCTTTTGCCGACGACAAGCGGCCTTTGCTCCGGTCGCCGTCTGCTGGCGAGGAATGGTTACCGTCACCGGCATCCCCAGGCGCAGCTCGCCGCGGGCATCGCAGACATGGATACGCGCCTGGTACACCAAATCAGTACGGACCTCAGGGGTTTCCACCGATTTGGGGGTAAACTCGGCGGTCGGCGATATATAGCCGACCCATCCTTGATAACCCTGATCCGGATGAGAATCGGTATGCACCATCGCGGCCATGCCTGGGCGCACGTTGCCCAGTTCGACCTCCGGCAGATAGGTACGCACCCACAGTGGTTGGTTCAAAGCAATGGTGTAAACGGGAACCTCGGGGGCGGCCATGTCACCTGGCTCCAGGATACGACTGCGGACAACACCCGCTGCGGGGGCGCGCAAGATCGTATCGACCAGATTGCGCTGCGCTAGGCTGAGCTCGGCTTGCGCCATTTGCAACTCGCCACGTGCCCGGGCGATATCCTCCTGACGCGGCCCCGCCAAGGCCAGGGCGAGCGTCTTGCGGGCCGCCACGAGCCTAGCCTGTGCCGCTTGCGCGGCGGACCTGCCGTCGTCGACGTCCTGGGGCGAGATGGCGTTCTTCGATTCCATATCCTGTAAACGCCGGTAACGGCCCCAAGCGTTTTTCGCCTCGGCCCGTGCTGCTCTCATCTCGGCGCGCGCCCGCTCGATCTCTTCTGGTCGCGTACCGGCCTCCAGCTTGGCCAATGTCTGCTCTGCGACCGTTAGTTGGCCACGGCTCTGCTCCACTGCATGCTGATAACGCTCAGGCTGCAGATGGGCCAAAACCTGCCCGGCGTACACACGCTCCCCCTCCACCACCATCAGCTTCGCCACCCGGCCGGTTACCTCGAAGGCAAGCTGCACCTCGCGAATATCTACGTTCCCGTAAAGCGTCAATGCCCGACCACCGCGGCTTGCCCCGGCGTTCACGTACCACCAAGCCCCCACGGCAGCGGCTATCGTGAGCACGGCGGCGATCGATAAAAGTCTCAACACCCTCATTGACGCGCTCCTTCATCCGACCCCCGTGACCTCCGGATGAGCCAGCGTAGCGTCTTTGTCACAAGCCGATTGATAAATCGCTCCCAAACTGCCACCCAGAACCGCTCGCCGTAACCGCTCATGTGATCTGCACCTGTGCGTCGTCCTCCCGGGAAAGGCGCCAGGGCGTTATAATAGAATATTTGTTATAAGTAGCGAGGAACGAATCCGCGGAACCGATCGCCATCTACATGGCTACCATTCGCCCCCCTGGCATCCACGTACATTACCCATGCTGAGACATCGGATCCTGCTCCATTTCGCCGAGGTTGCACTCAAAGGCCATAATCGTCGCGAGTTCGAGCTTCAGTTGCGACGCAACATCAAACACCGCCTGCTGCGCCGCGGTGTGCACTGGCCGGTGCGGCGCGGCCACAATCGGATCACGGTGCACATTCCAGATACGCCGCGCGCCGATGTCTTTGAGATTGCCACCATGCTGCGGGGCGTGGCCGGTATCGCCTCAGTCGCGGCCGCGGCGTTCCTCCCTCGTGCGGAGTTGCACTGGCCCAGCGCGTCGCCGCAACTGCATCGGATCGAGGAAATCGTGGTGCGCATGGCCCATGAAAACTGGCGCGCGCAAGCGAGCTTTGCGGTTCGGGTCAATCGGGGCGACAAGGGGTTTCCTTTGCGATCCGATGAGCTCGCCCGCCGTTTGGGCGCCGCCATCATCGAACACACGAACTGGTCACGCGTGGATCTGTCACGCCCGGATCAGCACTTCTACGTCGACATCTACCCCGAGGGAGTATACCTTTATGACGCGCGCCACCGAGGGCTGGGCGGTCTGCCGGTGTTCACCGCCGGCTCCGTATTGAGCCTGCTCTCGGGCGGCATCGACTCCCCGGTAGCAGCCTTCTTAATGGCCAAACGGGGTTGTCGAGTGAATTTCCTGCATTTGACAGCAACGCACCTCGCTTCCGAGCGGCTGCTCGAGAACCTCGTCAGCCGCATTGCCAAGCGGTTGAGCATCTATACTCTACGCTCGCGGCTGTTTTTGGCACCCTATACGCATTTCGATCTGGCGCTGATTGGCCAACCACCCTCCGGCTTCGAAATGATCCTCTTTCGCCGTTTCATGGCCCGCCTCGGGACCCGCCTGGCCGAACGCTATGGCGGACAGGCACTCGTGGTCGGCGATAGCCTTGGCCAAGTCGCCTCGCAAACGTTGGAAAATATAGTCAGCCACTCCCAGGCGACGACCCTGCCGATTCTGCGCCCCTTGATCGGGATGGATAAACAAGAGATCGTCGAGCGTGCGCGGACGATCGGCACTTACGAGCTATCGACCGAGCCTTACAAGGACTGCTGTGCTCTGCTCAGCCGGCACCCACGCACCAAGTCCCAGCCGGAGCAGCTGCAACGGCTTGAAAAGCGATTGTTGCCAAACTACGAAGCATTGCTCGAGCGCACCCTCGCCGAGATGCGGGTTCTAACGTTCGACACGGGCGAGGTACTGGAGACGGGTTCGGCTGCGCACGCAGCAAAGTCGGCTTGACTCGCCGGCAGCTAAGCTTTCGCGCTTCCAGTCAGGTGTAAAAACCTTACAGAACCTTACGCCCGCGCTACGCAGCCAACCTGATTGAGCGGAAACCTCGCTCAGGTCTCAACTCCAGCCCTTCCACACACCCCAGACCAGCAGCAGCCAAGCCAACAGGAACAGCGCGCCACCAAACGGCGTCACGGCGCCCAACCAACGCACCTCGGTCAAAACCAATCCATAGAGGCTGCCGGAGAAGAGCACGATTCCGATGAGCATCAACCAGCCGGCCCCTGCCACAACGGCAACCACTGCTGTCAGGTGGGGTAACACCAGCCCTACCGCGAGCAAACCCAAGGCATGGACAAGCTGATACTCCACACCGGTATGCCAGACTTCCAGCATTTCGAGCGGCACCCGCGCACGCAGGCCATGCGCGCCGAAGGCGCCCAAAGCCACACCGAGAAAAAGATTCAGGCCGCCGAGAATCACGAACAGCTTGCCGTGCATGAAACCGTTCCGTATCACAGTGATGTAATTATCCTTCGCTTGGATCTTGGCCAATGCGCAGCCCACTCTCCGTAGCCATGCACTCACTGCAACCGCCGAGTAGATGGCCGGACTACAAAGACCATTTTAACGATACGCTGTCACCTTGACCCATTCCACCATACCAGCACCCGCTTGATGTTACCTGTCATGCCTCATATGCAGCGGCGCGTGCCAAGATGAAAGGTCGAGGTGCCGGCCCGGTAAATGCAATGACATGCATTGACATCCACCGTATCCTAATCTCAAGCATATAGTGCTGCGGTGCTTTTATGCACACGATCGATGAAATCACCTGAAGGCCCTACTTGCAACCTGAGCGGGAGGACGCTACTGGGACTTGCGGCGCCGCCGAAACCGCAAAAAGGCCTCGGCCACAAAGAGAGCATTCAGCAGCGGGCTGCCGTTGCGAAGGGTGCAACGGGCTCCGTACTGCGCTAGAACGACGCCATGCTGAAGAGAATTCATCGTGGATGGAATCGGCTGCTTGCACGGCTGCGTTTGGCCCTGGCGCAAGGGGCGCGCCAGTCGGAGCCGAATTTCTTCCCTATCGGCATAGTCGGGGTTGTGGGGTTTCCAGCGTATTACTTCATCTGGCACGACTGGTTCCCCCAGCCCTACGAGAACCTTGGCTTACGGCTGATCGGAGCGGGGATATTCCTGCCCTACCTATTCCTGCCGCGTTGGCCGAAGCACTGGCGCCCCTTGCTGGGAGTGTATTGGTTTTTCACCATGCTCTATGCCTTGCCGTTTTTTTTCACCTTTATGCTGCTGAAAAACGGCATGTCCGATGTATGGCATACATCGACCATGGCCGCCTTGATCTTGCTGGTGCTGCTGGTACAAGAATGGCTGTTGCTGAGCCTGCTGTTTGCGACCGGTACAACACTCGCTTGGCTTGCCCACATCGCAACCGGCGGTCAAATCACCGTCCCGGCCGACTATTTAGCGCAGCTGCCGATCTATTTGTTCGTGATGGTTACTGGCAGCATCGTCAATTATAAAGCCGCTTTGGTGAGCCAAGAGCGGCTGGATGCCATGTTCGCCGTCAGCCGCAACATCGCCCATGAGTTGCGCACCCCGCTGCTCGGCATCCGCAGCGGAGTAGGCGGTCTGAGGCGTTATCTACCGCACTTGCTCGAAGCGTACGAACTCGCTCGGGAAAAGGGACTGTGTGTACCTCCGATGCGTCAAGGGCACCGGCGCGCCCTAAAATCCGTACTGGATCGCATCGAAAACGAGACCAATTACTCGAATACGATAATCGACATGCTATTAATAAACGCGGGGCGACACCAACTGGACGCTTCAGAGTACACTATTACTCATATTAGTGAGTGTGTGGCGATCGCGCTGAAGCGCTACCCGTTTCGATCTCAAACAGAACGCGAGCGGGTCCGTTGGCGCCCGGGAGAAGATTTCGTATTCCAAGGCTCGCCTTTGCTCATGATCCACGTCATCTTTAATTTATTACGCAACGCCTTGCATTTCATCGCGGAGGCCGGTCACGGGGAGATCGTAATCTGGACCGAGTGCAACGGAACGGACGGCATCCTGCATGTCCTGGATACCGGTACCGGGATTCGGCCGGAGGTGCTGCCTTATATATACAACCGCTTCTATTCCTCGCGCACGATGGATCAAGGCGCTGGCATCGGGTTGGCATTCTGTAAAATGGTTATGGGAAGCTTTGGCGGCTCTATCCATTGCAAAACCGAATACGGCAAGTACACCGAGTTTATGCTGACTTTTCCAGGAGTGAGCCATCATGGATGACAAGTCAATCCCCCCTTACCGCTTTCCCTCGACCGTGCTTGTCCTCGACGATGACGCGACATTCCTCACCAATCTCAGTCTGGAACTCGACGAACGACTGGCCTATCGGTTGTTCGACTCACCCCAGGCGGCTCTGGAACATCTGCAGCACTGCGAGAACCGCGTACGCCCTTACCAACGCTGCTTCTACCAGCATCGGGAAGCCGTCGGCTGGCCGATGCGTAATCACTTCCTGCGCGTGGATATCGCGGCGTTGGAAGAGGCGGTAACCGACCCCAAACGCTTCTCCGAGGTTTCCGTAGTGGTCGTTGACTATGCTATGCCTGGCATGAATGGTCTAGAATTTTGCCGACGCATCCGCAATCCGCATATCAAAAAAATCCTCTTCACGGGGGTTGGCGACGAAAAAGTCGCGGTGGAGGGCTTCAATCAGGGACTGATCGACCGATTCATTCGCAAGAGCTGGCAAAATGTAGCGGCTGACTTAAACCAAAGCATCAAGGAATTGCAGGCGCAGCATTTTCAAGATGCCTCACGATTGCTCCAACAGTCGATCGACGGCGAGGAAGCCGCATTTCTCAAAGATCCTGTTTTCATTTACCATTTCGAACGCTTATGCGAGGAATACCGGCTGGTCGAGCATTACTACGTAGCCGAGCCCAGCGGCTTCTTGCTGATCACCGACGATGGTCGGCCGTATCGACTGGTTGTGCTCACCGAAGAGGATCTGCACGTGCATCAGGAGATCATCCGCGATCAAGGTGGGCCAGCGCCGTTGCTGGAGAAGCTCGCCAGCGGCAGCGCCGTGCCCTATTTCTGGCGCTCCGCAGGCTATTACCGCCCAGAGTGCCTCGATTGGGAGGATTTTCTCTTTCCGGCCAAAATACTGCACGGCGCACGGCGCTACTATCTTGCGCTCATCGACGAACCCCCACTCTACCGGTGGCTCGGCTGGCAGATCGCGAGCTATCGCTCCTTTCTCGACGAATTGGATGCGACGCTAGCACTGCCCCGCCCATGACAAGTTATCCATAAACGGTGCTTCGCCCCCGCCGCATCCGTTCAATCCGCTGTCAGGACACCCTTACCGGCAGAGGACCGAAGCAGAGCGTGGCCTGCGCCGAGTGGATGCCCAACTCAGCAGGTCCACTTCCTCGCGAATAGCCGCGCAGGCGTTCACGATCCGCCGCAGTTGAGAGCCGCAGAGCGCTGCATTCACGGACAAGCGGATCAACGAGCGATTGGCCGGTGTCGCCGGAGCACAAAACACCGAGCCAAAGATTCCGCGTGACTCCAAAGCATCGCGCAGTACGATGGTTTGAGGCTCCGGCCCGGACTCGAGGCCGATAATCTGCGAGTGGCTCGCCAAATTGTAGCCGAGCCGGCTGAGCTCATCGCGCAAATAGCGAGCGTTGCGATGCAGCCGCTGGCGGCGCCATTCCTCCTCGCGTATCACCCGCAGAGCGGCGTGCAGCCCTGCAATCTCATGTGGCAATAGCGTAGAGCTGAAAATCGCCGGCCGGGCCGTGCATTTGAAGTACTCGGCAAAAGAGGCCGAGCAGGTAATCAGCCCGGCGCGGCCGGCGAAGGCCTTGGCGAGGCTCGCGGTGCGGAAATGGACCCGATCGGCCAGGCCGTTGGCGGCTACCAGCCCCGCCCCATCCGGTCCATGGGTACCCAAAGAATGCGACTCATCCACCACCAGCACGCAGCCGTGGCGCAACCCGATTTCTGTGATCGCCACCAGCGGCGCCATATCGCCGGTCGTGCTGTAGATCGAGTCCACTACGACGATGCCCGGCCCGTGCCGGCGAATCTGCCGCTCCAGATGATCAACGTCGTTATGCCGAAACGGCCGAGCGACGGCACCGGCGCACAAAATGCCTTGGTGTAACGACATGTGGGCGAACATGTCTACGTACACGGGCACGCGAGCATCGGCGATGGCCTGAACCAAACCGACGTTGGCACACCAACCGGACTGGCACAGCACCGTGGCCTCACTGCCGAGATAATCGGCGAATTCGGCTTCCAGCCGCGGCTGCGGCTCATCCCCCTGCAAAAAGACCGCCGACATGAGCAGACCGTTGCCAGTGCACTCGATCGCTTCGGTCTGGGCGCGCAGAATAGCCGGATGCCGAGCAATCGATAGGTAATCGTTGCTCTGGAGCACCACCGAGTCGGTACTCGGTTGCCGTCCACGCATGATATGCCCACCGTTCCAAGTTTTCTCGACTCGCTCGCGATAGTATGCCGCTACGCGATTTTTAAGAAATGCAGGTTCCCACGAGGGCTTCTCCCAGCCCACCTCACCCCGAAGCTCTGCATAAGCCGTCTGCATCATAATTGCCTCCGTTTAAGTCCCCCGGGCCACTCCGTGGCGGAGCATATTGGACGAAATAGGGCCATTGCTTGCGACAATTCAGGACGGTATTAAAGATACGAATGTTTAACGTTCTTGTTTTGTTTGGTCAGACGACGGTGCGGGTACTTCGCGGCCGCTTGATTTATGCGCCTACGTAGGGTAGCCACGGCCAATTCACCCGCCTTCCACCGGCTTTGGGCTATATACGATGGCCGGTTCGTTTTCTTTGGTGTTGTGCCTTATAGGCTATGCTATCGATACGCCTCAGATAGTGACTTACACCAAATCCTCGGCATCGGGTGCGTTTCATTAACGGGATGTCGCAAACAACGAAATACCGGCAGCGATTAGCCGCCTAGGAAAACGAGGCTGAGCAAAGACGCGGCACGAGGAAGACTCTCGGGGAGGGATGTTATGGAGATACCCACTCGCCCAACCGGGCGTGGACGAGGTATTTAGCGCTGCGCCTTTACCGCCCTCCCCAATCCAGCCAACAAGGGCAATAGGCGTAAGTGGCATTGGGATCCTGCAACCAAGCGAGCGGCAGCGTTTCATCGGGCCATGGTACCAACCACTCAAGCCAAGCCGGAATGAGTCGCTGCTTGGTATCGAACTGTTGGACCAGCGCGACGAAATGCTGTAGCACGCGCTCACGCAGGCTCTGGGTTGCCGGCACGGGCACGAGCATAAATCGGTCCTTTGGTAGTCCCGCGAGCGCGGCGGCGGCTGAGGCCGCCTGGTGCAGTCCCCCCAAATGGTCTACGAGCCCCAAGCGCTTGGCGTCCCGACCACTCCACACCCGACCCTGAGCGATCCGATCCACGGCCTCCACGCTCATACCACGCGCCTGAGCCACCCGGTGGATAAACCGCTGATAGCCTTGCTCGATGACCAACTGTACCAGGCGCGCGCCCTCCGGGCTCAACGGCCGATCCACTCGCAGCGCACCGGTAAGAGCGTGGGTGCCCACCCCGTCGGTGTGGATACCCAACTTTTCCAGAGCGGTCTGAACATTGGGAAGCAAGCCGAAAATACCGATGGAACCGGTCAATGTGCTGGCCTGAGCCCAAATCTGATTAGCGTTCATCGCGGCCCAATATCCGCCCGATGCGGCCACTGCCGACATGGATACCACCACCGGTTTGCCGGCCTGGCGGGTCGCCGCCACTTCACGGCGAATCACCTCGCTTGCGGTTGCGCTCCCGCCCGGGCTGTTCACACGCAGGATCAAGGCGGCGATGCTGCTATCCCGACGCGCATCACGAATCTGCTGGGCGATGGTGTCCCCCCCCACGATCCCGGGTTGGCTCTCGCCGTCGGCGATCAGACCCTCCATTGTGATCAAGCCCACTTTGCCGGGCTGATCATTCGCCTGCAATCCGCCGCTCGCCCGCAGATAATCCAGGCTGTTGATCTGCCGGAAGCCGCCGGTTCGCGTATCCTCTCCCACAACGCTCGCCAACTCGGCGCGCAGTTCGGCCGGAGTGACCAGCTTATCGACCAACCCGGCCGAGCGGGCCAAAGCCGCCGTATCGCCATCGTGCGCCGCCAACTCGGCAGGCAAATTGTCGATGTAGCGATCGATCGCGCTCAGTGGCAAGCCACGCGAATGAGCCACATCGGCCTTGTAGACATTCCACAGCGTGTGCAACCAGGTCAGATTCTCTCGGCGGGCCTGCGCCGACATGTCATTGCGCATAAATGGTTCCACCGCCGCCTTGTACTGGCCCACGCGGAACACATGAACCTTCACCCCCAGCTCATCAAGAGCATCCTTGAAGTAATGGTGATAGACGCCGAATCCTTGCAGCAGCACCGCGCCCAGGGGATCCAGATAAACTTTGTCCGCCAAAGCGGCCAGATAATACTGGAGCTGGGTGTAGGATTGGGCGTAGGCGATCACCTTCTTGCCGCTGGCCCGAAAATCGCGTATCGCGCCACCCAGCTCTTGCAGCTGAGCCATACCGGCCTGCTGCAATTCATCGAGTTGCAGCACGGCCAGAGTGATTCGCGCATCACTCGCACCGCGCCGCAACGCAACCATCAGGTCACGCAACGGGGTTTGCTGCGGCTTCTCTTCCATGAACCGTCTGAGCAACACACCCGGTTCGAGCTCACTGCGCTCCACCACGCTGCCCTGCGGCGCCCAAACCAATGCAACGTTATCGCCCACATGAGGCGCCGGCGGACCCTTGATGGCGAAGAACACGAGCGCCAGGAACAACAAAACGAACAGCGCGATCAGGGCACGCCATGCCACAACGATCAGGTACCAAAGCGTGGTGAAAATCCGCTTAACCATGGCGGCCATCGTTTTCTCTCCCGTTGCCAGGCCCGATGGCCTCGCGCTGGAAAACCCCGCTTAGCATAACTTAATTGGCAAGGTGCCGATCCGTTGACCTGAACTACGGGTAAAGACCCGCCGCCAGGGATCGGGCGCCGATACCGCAATACAGCCCCCTCCCATGCGGCTCGAGACAATGGCGAACATGAGCCGTTCATGCCGAAGGGAGCGCTTCTCTCGGTCCAGCTGCCTGCCGAACGTTACACCGTAGCGTTGCAATATCATCCAGGCAATAGTCTCCGAACCCTCGAGCTCCGCTATCATGCAGAGCGACTGCACACACGCAGCAGCCATCTGATTCATAAATACATATAATAATTAGTTGTGTTTATTATATTTTTAGCGTTATATTTCGCGTTTCTCGATTTGCTGCAGAACACAAGCGCAAAGCGAGACCATCACACTCGACAAGATGGGAGCCCCTCGTAGCCGGGGCCGGCAAAGCTTGGCGATCCATCAGACGCAGCCCGGGTGTTCGAACTCGAGCCGGTAACTATCAGGTTCCCGACGATTGCACCTGTTCGCCCATGCTTTTTAGGTTGAATAACCGCCTGCCCTGCAGCAGGGTTACAACAAATATCTGATGGAGTATCAGATAGCTTAGCCTATGCCTTTACACACAAGTCTGAAAATCTACGTAAAATCAGACAGATGGGTTTTTTCTCATGTAGTTATTTTTATTATATTTTTTCGACTTATGTGTAAGGCGATGAGCTTAGCCTAATAGATCAGTTTTGCTGTTTTTGAATGTTAATTTTATGGTTTTTCAGGAAAGCTGTCACTTTAAAAGTTTAATGAGAAAGCCAAAGGAACATTACTCTTGCGGTTCAGGTTCGTCTGCAGAAAAATCCAATTCAACTCTGGCGCCATCCGGATCATGGAAAAATAACTGCCAGACACCCAGTTCTTTCATGCGGTTCAATTTGTATGCGATGCCATGCTGTTTGAGCGTATCTATCGCCGACTGCAGATCAGCGGTGGTAAACGCCATATGGTCAATGACACCGGGCGCACTTTCCGGCATCGGCCGCTCGGCCATGATATGCAGGATGGCGTGTTTCTGACCTGCGGCATAAAGCCAGGCGCCCATGGAGTTCATAGGCGGACGGTAACCTTCCCGAAGGCCTAGTATTTCCATATAAAAAGCCTTGGTTTTTCCCAGGTCGCTGCTTAGGACAGTAAAATGATTCATGCCTTCGATTGTCATTGCGCTTCCTCTAGTTCATCGCTCGACGTTTACCGACTCTAAGCGAGTAGGCAATATAAACTACCTGTTCATCCAGCAGCACCCCATCCTCGCATACGTCGACGCCTGCGGTCCGCCGCCACTCAGACTCGCGAATCGCCTCTGAGTGGCGGCGTTCTGGCGATCGCACCCTGGACGACGGGAAGGATAACGCGCAACCTGTTCGACCGCGTGTCACCCGCAGTTCCGTTAAAGCAGAACCACCGACGCCAACCCGAGAAAGGCGAAAAAGCCAACGATATCGGTGACGGTGGTAACGAATGGCCCGGAAGCGAGCGCCGGGTCGATGTTGAACTTGTCGAGCAGAATCGGGATCACGATGCCGCCGAGGGCCGCCGCAACCAGCGTCAGCAGCATCGCCAGGGCGATCACCGCCGCGAGCATCGGCACACCGAACCAAAACCCGGCAACCAGCGCCATCAGCATCCCGAAGCCGAAGCCGTTGATCACGCCGACCACGGTCTCTCGCCAGCTCACGCGCATGACATTCTTGGCCGTGAGCTCGCGCGTGGCGATGGCGCGCACCGCCACGGTCATGGTCTGCGTACCAGCGTTGCCGCCCATCGAAGCGACGATCGGCATCAGCACCGCGAGCGCAACCATCTGGTCGATGGTATCGGCGAACCGGTCGATCACCATCGAAGCGACGATAGCGGTGACTAGGTTGACCAGCAGCCACAGCGCCCGACCCTTGCTGGTTTCGAGCACGCTGTCAGAAAGGCTGGAGTCCTCGGCCACGCCGGCCAGACGCAGAATATCCTCCTCGTGCTCCTCATCGAGCACGGCCATCGCATCGTCGATGGTAATGACGCCCACCAGCAACCCGCCCTCGTCGACCACCGGTGCCGAGATCAGATGATAATGGTTAAATAGGTAGGCAACGTCGGCCTCTCTATCAGTGACCCGAATCGTGCGGAAGCTCGGCTCGCTGAGCTCGGCCAATGCCGCGCCGCGCTTTGACGAAAGCAACCGTCCCAGTGCGACATACCCGATCGGCTCCATCGACGGCGCAACCAATATCACGTGGTAGAACTGATCGGGCAACTCCTCGGTCTGGCGCAGGTAGTCGATGGCTTGGCCGACGCTCCAGTCCTCCGGCAGCGCGACCAGTTCGCGCTGCATCAGGCGGCCGGCCGAGTCCTCCGGATACGAAAGCGCGCTTTGCACGCCAATGCGCTCACCAGCCTCGAGCACCTCGAGGATGCGCGATTGCTGCTCCTCATCGAGATCCTCGACCAGGTCGACCACGTCGTCGGAATCGAGCTCGCGCACCGCCTCGGCCAACACCTCGGGCGGCATCGTTTCGATCAACGGCTCGCGCAGGCTCTCATCGAGCTCCGATAGCACCTCACCATCGATATGCTCGCCCCAAACCTCGATCAGCGCCTCGCGCTCCTCAGGTGTGATCTGCTCGATCAGGTCGGCCACGTCGGCGGCATGCAACGGCTCGAGCAACTCGCTGACCTGCTCGGCGTTGGCGGCTTCGACCGCCTCGAGCACCGAGTTGATCAGGTTCTTGTCGAGGGTGTCCTGGCTTTCTTCCGGTTTGGTTTCGACTTCCATGCGCTTCTACCCGATTCGGGAATGGATGACGGCCGACGATCAATTTCCGTGTGTCTATCGTGAAGGTGCGCCTCGCTTCGGACTGGCTAGCAACCAGGAAAGATTCCCGACCGTCGAATGTCAATAACGGCAACTTCGTGCTTGTTAAGCGGCTACCGATGTCGACCGTGGCCGAGGCGGCAGTATGGCCAGCCCTTCCGCGACGAAACCGAGCTGGTCGCCGTGCGAAGCCACCTGAATATCGTCCCGATCTTCGAGATCGGCGAGGGCGATGAATATTACTACCAGACGATGCGTATCCATCCTTTGTCTGCAGGTTCTCTGCTTACGTGCAAGAAGATCTCCCGTTCACGGAGCGAGTGCCAGAAGTTTGGGAAAGTTCAGCTCTCCGGAGTTGAATGGCAGTAGCCATCATGCGGCGAGAGCTTGCTCTATCCCATCCCGAACGGCCATTTCCCAAGCCTCCCTAAGTGTCAACCTCGTATCCGACAGTGACCGATGCGTTTCGTGTGTAACATTTGGGCACTGAAAGAGGAGCCTACGAGCGTGAACGAATCCAACGAAATTCCCACCAGGCCGAGCCTGGAGCGACGTAGGCGTCGGCGCTTCAGCGCCGCTGATACGAGCACACCGACCACGGTCGCGCGGGCGGGCACCGACCGAATCCGAACAAGACAAGCGCCGCCATCATGGCGCGAAGAACACCGGTAGCACGTGTAGAGCACGGCCGACAGAAAAAGCGTGTCCCACGGTACGGTGATTGCCGACAGGCGCAGCAACAAGCCGACGCTCGGCGCGAACGCGAAGAGACCATGATATGGTGTCCGTTCAATGCGACCCGGATAAGCGTGAGATTGGCATCCCCACCGAAGAGGCGGCTCCAGACGAAAACTCGCCGTGCACGGAGCGGCCGCGAGCAGGGTCAATCCCCGCAATACAGACGGCATGGTCTCGGTTCGCTCAGCCTTCTCATGCTTCTCGGTCAGGAATCGCACCAACGACACGCTTGCGGAACAAGGCTTCCAAAACGGCTACTGCGAGATTGCCGATACGCTCGCCTCGCCCATCTCCATTAGAGAACCGCGAAAAGCCATACCTCGCACCGTTATCCCAGCGTAGACTAGAATCCATCTTGCTGTTGCAAAAGAGAGAATGGATTCCGGTCTACGCCAGAATGGCGGAATTCGGAAATTATTCGAGGTTCCCATTATTTATTATCCGGCTCAACCGAAAATCGCGGCCTCTCATTGGCGCACGAAGAACGAGACAACGTTGCTGTTGTCGATGCAAGCGCAGAGAATCTGGGAGAGCTTACCCTCAATGAGGGGTCCGCCGTTCAAGACGGACTGTACCCTCCGTGAGGTGCTCGAGCACACGGCGGCGAGACGAGCAGGCCGCCGCGACTCTTCACACTGAGTGAAACGAGGAACACGTGGATAAAAAGCCCCAGATTATACTGACATCCCAGGACCTGAATCGGCTCGAGGCCCTGCTCGATTCGATCCCAGACAATGCATTTCCCGGCAAAGCCGCGTTGCAAGCGGAACTCGACCGTGCCGAGGTTGTATCGCCCCAGCAAATACCACCCTCCGTGGTAACGATGAACTCAACCGTTCGTTTTTCCATCGAGAATTCAGGCGAAGAATTCTGCCTAACTTTAGTATATCCGAAGGATGTTGATGGTAATGCCGATCGGATCTCCATCCTCGCACCGGTCGGCAGCGCCCTTCTTGGGCTTTCGGTAGGAGACGAGCTCGAATGGCCGCGCCCAGGTGGCGGCATGCTGAGAGTGCGTGTTGTCGAAATCGTCTATCAGCCGGAGCAGGCAGGCGATTTTCATCGCTAGCCGGCAAACCCCGGGTTGTCCACACGGTGCAAGGCCCCCGTTCGGGCAATGTGCATCGATTGGGTCATCAAAGCAGCAAAAGCGTCTCCTATAGTATGGAAATGGAACTGGCAAGCGCCGTCGCGCCGGAGGATACAGGCATGCGTGAAACGAGTGTTGGAACCGACTTCGATAGCCAGCAAGCCGAGGCCTTTGCAGGCAATCTCCTTGATACGCTCAACCGTGGCGCCCTCTGTCTGATGATCTCGGTCGGCCATCGCACCGGGCTGTTTGATGCCATGCGCGAACAGCCGCCGCTGCCCTCCTCGGAGCTGGCTGCCAAGGCCGGGCTAAACGAGCGGTACGTGCGCGAATGGCTGGGCGCGATGGTTACCGCAGGGGTGGTGGAATGCAGCGGCTCGCCGCCGCAGTTTCGCCTGCCCGCGGAGCACGCCGCATTTCTCACCCGCGCCGCCGCGGCCGATAATGTCGCTGTGTTCGCTCAATACATTGCGCTGCTCGGTTCGGTCGAGGACGACATCGTCGAATGCTTTAGAAACGGCGGTGGCGTGCCTTACGCGCGCTTCCCTCGTTTTCATGAGGTCATGGTCGAAGACAGCGGCCAGTCGGTGCTCTCGTCGCTGGAGTCTCACATCCTGCCGTTGATTCCCGGCTTGGTCGATCGCCTTAACTCCGGCATCAAAGTACTCGATGTGGGTTGCGGGCGGGGCCGCATCGGGCTGCGGCTGGCCGAGCTGTTCCCCAACAGCCATTTCGTAGGGTTCGACCTTTCTGAGGACGCCATCGCGGCCGCCCGCCAAGAGGCCACAGACAGAGCACTTGCCAATATCACATTCCAAGCGGCGGATCTCAGCGATTTTCACGAATCCGCAGAAACCAGCGCTTACGACTGGATCACCACCTTTGATGCCATCCACGATCAAGCGCAACCGTTGAACGTGCTAAAAGGCATTCACCGCGCTCTACGAGGAAATGGCGTTTATCTGATGCAGGACATCAAGGGCTCGAGCCATGTTTGCGGCAACATCGGCCATCCCATCGGCACGTTTCTCTATACTGTGTCCTGCATGCACTGCATGAGCGTATCACTGGCTCAGGACGGTGAAGGTCTGGGTGCCATGTGGGGTGAGGAGAAAACCAGGGAGTATCTGCACCACGCAGGCTTCCGCTCGGTTGAGAAACACGAGCTGGAACATGATCTCCAAAACAATTGGTATGTAATACGCAAGTGAGGCGATATCGACGCCGACCGCTTTCGGCAACTCAGCAAACCCCTCAAGAGGGGCGATCATGCGAACATGGCCCGCAAGTCTACGGTGGAACTCTGACCAAGCCGCTCAAAGTGCTGGACCAACCACTGGCTGGCGGCCCGATAGCCCATGCCGTGCAGTGTTTGCAGGAAGTCCCACTCGGTATTGAGTTTGCTGGAGGCATCCAAAGACTTGAGTTCGGCTTCCCCGTCGATGCGATGAATCAACATTCGCTTGTATCGCACCGGGTCTAAGTGTCCCTCGTCGAGCTGCCGGGTCACGAACTCGATGGCTCGCAGTTCGCCCATCAGACTGCTGTTGAAGGTGATCTCGTTGAGCCGGTCCAAGATATCCCGAGCACGCACGGGGATTCCCGGTGCATCGATCGGGTTGATCTGCACGATGACGATATCGCGCGTCGCGCATCGATAGATGAACGGATGCAGCGCCGGATTGCCCATGTAGCCGCCATCCCAATAGCCCTCGCCGTCGATTTCAACAGCATGAAACAGATGCGGCAGACAGGCTGAGGCCATGATGGCGTCAGCTGAGAGCTCGGAGTTGGTAAAAATCCGCGCCCGCCCGGTGCGCACGTTGGTCGCCGAGATGAACAGCTTGATTCCGCAGCAGCGCCGCACGGCATTGAAATCAATCTGCTGCGCGAGAAAGTCCTTGAGCGGGTTTAGATTCAAGGGATTGAGCTCATAGGGCGAAGCCAGACGGCTCAGCAAATCGAGTAGCAGGTACCCCGGTGAGCGGTTAAGGCTCCAATTTCCCATGGCCCGATCCCAGGGGGTTCGCTGAATCGGGCTCAAACGCCCTGTGCGGCTAATCGCTTTCCAAAAACCGTGCAAAGCCTCTCGTGCGCCCGCGCGGTCGCCTTTCTCAAAGCCGTCGGCAAGCACCACGGCGTTCATTGCCCCCGCGCTGGTGCCGCTGATCGCCTCGATCGCAATCCGCTCGTCCTCCAGCAACCTGTCCAACACACCCCAGGTGAATGCGCCGTGGGCGCCACCGCCTTGCAGCGCCAGGTTGATTGACCTGACCTGGTGCCGAAGCCTGCCTTTTCCTCGTTGGTCTGGAGCCGCGCACTCGCGCGAATTATCGCTCATTGCGTTGCCCCCACCGCCGACGGCCCTTGGTCATGGCGCCGGGTCGCAGCGCAGGCCGACGTACGCAAGATCTACCCCATCGGCCGGACCGATTGTCACCGCCGTATTGGTTTTCAACATAAGGTCTCCCTTGCATTTGGCCGCCGGCCAGCCCGGTCGGTCCCTTTGCGCCGATTGTAGATCAGATTACATGACACGCCACGGGTTTAGCCGACACACTGTAAATACCGTTGGAATCCAGCTCCAGGGGTGACACCGCAGATCATCTTCTATGAAAATACGTCCCTGTTAAGAGCCTTAGCCGCTCTTTTTGCAAATCTCCATTGGCCAGTACCATCCTCATCGGCCGCGCGTAGACTCCGCTGGACAGAGCAGTTGATCACATATCAATCCGTTCTGGCCGGGTATTTTGCAAGGCAAATTCAGTAGCGGCCAACCATGGGCGGCAAAAGCGTGCTACCGCCGTCATCACGCCGATAGCAAAGTGCTTGGCGGCAAAGCTATGCGGTAGGCTTAGCGTGAAAGAGGCTGTCTCCGAGACGAGTGTTCCCCTGACCCGTGAAGGCCATAGAGAGTCGTGTGAAACGGATCAGGCGCTGGCAGGGGCGATGAAGCCGAATTTGGTCAAGGCCTTGATCCAGCGAGGGGCGTTTCGTTGAACGCACAGTGCTTCGTAGTCGACGGCGCTATCCCGGTAATGTTCGTGCCGCTGGAGCATGAAGAAGA
>JAGFJL010000180.1 GCA_024102725.1 Nitrococcus mobilis | reverse complement strand
ACTTCTTCGCTAAGCTCAAGCAGTTCCGCGCCATCGCCACGCGCTACGATAAGACCGCTCGCAACTTCCTCGCCGCCATCCATCTCGCCGCCGCCGTCATCTGGCTCAATTGAGGACAGGCCCTAGTATGTGCTGCAGATAGTAGGGGAAGTCCTCCGAGCCCAGGCTCGCCGAACAGGGTGCAGACCACCCGCTGGCCGATACACGCCTCACGATGAGTAGTGATCACGGGCGGATAACCCTCGGTGGTATCGGCCTCGATCTGAGCACCGTACATATCGCCTGCCGCACGTGCCATCCGCCGGATCCCGACCACGATCTGCCCTCGTAGCTCCGGTACGGTTGTGCGGATCGAATCCTTGAGCACGGCCGACTCGGCGATCACCACTGCGTCGACCGCTTCGTGGGGCCGGGCGCCATGCCCGCCCCGACCCCTGACCCGCAGATCGAACTGATCGGACTGGGCGGTGATCACCTGATCTCGGATGCCACGCAGACGCGGGCCCTCCTCAATGATTGAGGATTGAGGCAATGGAACGACCTTGCCGTGTCACCATTTCTTTGAGGGCGCGGGGCAGATCGCCAGCATGCCATTGTGATCACCACGGCCGATGTGACCGACCGTAAAGGGACCTTGGCGGCCATGGAGCAATGTGCATCGAATCTGCAGCAGGTTCAGAGCGTATTGGTGGATGGCGGCTACCCGGGGCGGCCCTTGCCCAAGCCCTGCAGGAAAGGCTTCAGGCCACGGTACAGTGGTCAAACGCAACGAACAGCACACCTTTGCCGCATTGCCCCAGCGTTGGATCGTGGAGCGGCTCCTTCGGCTGGCTGGAAAAATGCCCGCGCCTATGGAAGAGCTGCGAGCATCAGCTCAATACCCGCCTGCAGTTCCTCCATGTAACGTTTTTGGTGCTGTTGCTCCGGAGATTATGAGCAGGCTCTGCGGAAAAAGTGGCCGGCACGCGGCCGGCCATGGGATTGCCCTACATCATCGAAGAGGAGGTTAGATATACAGATCAAGTGCAGCTTACCCTATGTGCCGGGTTGAATTCCGTGCAGCACATCACTGTCTTGACATCACTGTCTTGGCGGTTATCGGTCGCAAATTCGATGCGAACTTAGGGCCTGCTCCCCCAGAAGAGCACAATGCAGAGTGTTATAGAAAAGGTTTGCTTCCAGGGCAGACTGTGTCCATAGAGGCTTTGTATGCAGGCCTGCGGCAACTCTGCCCGTGAGGCCTCAGCGCCGACAACAGGTTTTTGGGGCCGTGTGCCGTTTAACTCAGTCGCCTTCATCGTCCAATCCGGGCCTCATTTGCAACCGCCCGTGCCAGCAGCCGTTCGACGCGGTACAACCCCTCGTCGAGGTCGGCTTGCGGTATCACCAGCGAAGGCGCCAATCGGAGCGTGTTCGGCCCGGCGACCAGCACCATCACGCCCTCCTCCAGGCCCATACCTAAAAGCTCCCGAGCCCGCCCCCGCCACCGCTCGCTCAAAGCACAGCCGACGAGCAGACCGCGGCCACGGATTTCATCGAATACCCCATAGCGCGGGGCAAGCGCGCGCAGCGCATCGGTCAGTCGTCGGTGGCGCTCCCGCACCCCGGCCAGCACCTGGGGTTCACTGACGATGGCCAATACTTCGTTGGCCACCGCGCAGGCCAGCGGGTTGCCACCGTACGTGCTGCCATGGCTACCCACACCGAAGCTCGCCGCCATGGCGGCGCTCGTGAGCATGGCACCGATCGGAAAACCGCCCCCCAGCGCTTTTGCCGTGGTCAAGATATCCGGCGTCACACCCAATCCCATATAAGCGTAGAGCTCGCCCGTACGCCCCACTCCAGTTTGTACTTCATCGAAGATCAACGCCGCCGAATATCGATCGCAGAGCCTACGAAGCCCCCCTATGAACGCCGGATCACCCGGTACGATGCCCCCCTCGCCCTGCACGGGCTCGACGATCACCGCGCAGGTGCGCTCCGAGATCACCGCCGCGGCGGCGGCCAGATCATTGTAGGGCACATGGCGGATCCCCGCGGGCAATGGCTCGAATCCCTGGGTGTACTTGGGCTGCCCGCCGACACTGACCGTAAACAGCGTACGGCCGTGAAACGCCTGTTCGAAGGCGATGATCTCGTGTTTCTGCGCACCGAAACGTGCGCTCGCATGCTTGCGCGCCAGCTTCAGCGCCGCCTCGTTGGCCTCGGCCCCGGAGTTGGCAAAAAACACCCGCTCGGCGAAGGTCAGCTCACAAAGTCGGCGCGCAAGCGACAGCGCCGGTTCATTGGTCATGGCATTGCTGAGGTGCCAAATTTTCGCGGCCTGCTCCTGCAGAGCGGCCAATAAGCGCGGATGGCCATGCCCTAAACAGGTGACGGCGATACCGCCGGCGAAGTCGATGTATTCACGCCCCTGCTGATCCCAAACGCGAGAGCCTTCGGCGCGCACGGGGATGACCGCGGGGGGGTTATAAGTGGGAACCATCACCTGATCGAATAGATCCCGAGTAATGGGGGCATTGTGCGGCTGCATCGTCCATCTCCCGAGCAGTGTGACCGAACCCATTGGCTTCAAGCGCCATGGAGCTGAAAAGGATAGATCGGGCCCAGCCGCAGGATCCCGGTGAGCTCGTCCAAGGCCGTGCGCGATTCCACGAGCAGCGCCGGATCAGCCAGCTCCGCCGCCGTGAGACAGTCGCGATAGTGGCGGTCGATCCAGACGTTCAGCGCCGCAAACAGCGACTCATCCAAAAACACGCCGGCATTCACGGCTGCAAGCTCCGTGGCCGTGAGCACCACGCGCAAACGCAAACAAGCTGGGCCACCGCCGTTGCGCATGCTCTCCCTGACATCGATCACCACCAGCCGCCGAATCGGAGTTTGCTGCTCCAAGAGCTCGCCGAGCCAACTCCATACCGGCGGCGAACGGCGGCACTCTTCCGGCACGATCAATGCCATGCCCCCGGTTGGCAACGTCACCAGCTGACTATTGAACAAATAGGAGTCCACAGCCTGCCTTACCCCGACCCTCGCTTCGGGCACCACGATGAAGCACACCGGTGGCTCACCGAAAGCACGCTGCAGCTGCCGATGCATGGCGGCAGAGTCGAGAAAGGCTTGCTCGTGATGCAGTAACACCTGCGCATTGCCTACTGCTATCACATCGTTGTGAAACACCCCAGCGTCGATCAGCCGTGGATTTTGTTGGACAAATACGCTGCGTTGCGGATCCAGGCCATGCAACCGCGCCACCGCCTGCGAAGCTTCCAGCGTCTGACGGGCCGGATAATGTTGAGGGGCAAGGCCGGCTGCACAGGCCCTCCTGCCGTAGACGAAAAGCTCCACACCGGCAGCGCCGTATTCCGAACACAACCGCATATGATTGGCAGCCCCTTCGTCGCCGAACGGCTCGACCGCAGGTAACGGCGCATGGTGAGCGAAATGGGCTTCATCGGCGAAAATGGCGCGCAGCGCCCGGGCCGTCGTGGGCGGCTCAATCGCACGGTGCAAGCCGCTGATCAGATTGGCCGGGGTCAAATGCACGCGCCCATCCGCCGTATCCGCGCCGGGGGAGACGGTAGCGGCGTTGGCCGCCCACATGCTGGAGGCCGAGCAGCAGGCCGCGAGCAGTTCCGGCGCGGCTCG
>JAGFJL010000163.1 GCA_024102725.1 Nitrococcus mobilis | reverse complement strand
CTTTGCCAAATCAATGCCAATGCGCTTGACTGTCATGTGGACTCCCCTTCTTCCGCAATTGGTAGTTTTCACTTTCCAATCTGGCACACTACGATGCCGAGAGAGGAGGGGGAGTCCATATCATCTGTTGCGCTGGAAGCTCCACGCCCTCGGCCACGACCTCCATGCCGAAGGTTTTCGCCAACCCGATTATCACCAGAGTGATCCGTGCGTCAGCGGCTTCCTCCGCTAAGTGTCGTATGAAGCTGCGGTCGATCTTGAGAGTGTGGATGGGAAAATCGCGGAAATAGCTAAAGCTGGAATACCCGGTACCGAAATCGTCGATGGCAAACGTTACGCCTAGCTCGACCAACGCGTCCAATACACGGCGATTCTGCGGCACGGCGTCGACCAACAAGCGCTCGGTCAACTCCACCTCCAGCCGCCGGCGTGCAGCAGGGTAATGATCGAGCACTTCACGGAAGTCATCCAGCAGTCGGCCTCTATACAGCTGGCGGGCTGAAACGTTAATACTGATCCGCGGCAGCGGGAGAGCGTTTTCACTCCAGCACTGGAGGTCGGCGGCCACGTGACGCAGGACTTCACTGTCGATCTGCACGATCAGATCGCTCTCCTCGGCGAGCGGTATGAAACTGCTCGGCGGCACCAGGCCGTGGCCCGGCCGCTCCCAGCGCACCAACGCTTCGGCCGCCACGATTCGGCCATCCGCCAACGCAACCTGCGGTTGATAATACACCTGCAGTTCACCGTTACGTACGGCATACCGCAATGCCCGTCTCAGCTCGACTCTGGCAAGCGCCGTTTTTCCCAACTCCGGCCCGTACAATACATAGGTATTTCGCCCTGCTGCCTTAGCTTGGCGCATCGCCGTGTCAGCGTTTTTTATCAACGCCTCGGTGGTCTCGCCGGATTCCGGATACAACGCCACTCCTATGCTGGTCGTCACGACCACCTCACTCGAACCCGCACGAAAACCTTCCTCCATAGCGCTCAGAATCTTTTCTGCGGTACCAATCGTGAAGTCGGCGGCGGCTATCCTCGGGCACAGGATGACGAACTCATCCCCTCCCAGCCGCGCGAGCACATCGCGGCGGCGCAGGCACCGAGCCACGCGCCGAGAAAACGCACGCAACAGATCATCACCGGCAGCATGCCCCAGGCTATTATTGACTTCCTGAAAGTGGTCGATTGCGAGGCAGATAACCGCCAAACGGCGGTTTTGGCGATCCGCTTCAACCAGCGCCTGGCGCAGATGCTCACTGAACAGCATCCGGTTCGGCAACCCGGTCAGTGCGTCGTGAGTAGCAAGGTAAGCGAGTTCTTCGCTGCGCTGCGCGACCTCTTTCTCAAGCCCCTGTTTCGAGCGCGTCAGGTAGCTGGCTCGCACCGCCAGCAGCTGCCGACTGCGCAGCGCTATACCAAGTAGCACCGCAAGCATCAATCCGAGGACGAGGACTGTCTCCGGCAAAGCCGTCCGAGTAGCAGCCGCGCCCTTCGGCATTCGGCACAGGACCAGCCGCCAGTTTTTGCCGGCGACGGGAATCGCAACCTCGTAATCGGCGGAACGCCATGCGGCGGACGGTTCTGCCGCGCCGGTCAAAACCAGCCTATTGCCGCCTTCGAAGAGCACGAACCTATATCCGCGCTGTAGATACTCCTCCAACAGCGGCAGGAGCACAGCATCAAGGTCGACAAGGGCAACGAGGTAACCTGCCACGCTCTGGCCCCGGCGTATGGGCATAAACGCGTAGAAGCCAGCCCCCCCTTCGGGCAACTCAATAACTGAGGAGCGGAAAAGTTTTCTGCCGCCCAGCTCCACGAGCGGAGCGTTTGATTTGTCGTCGATAGCGGGTAGGCGCAGCGCGTTGTGCTGTTCCGGCCGTACGAGAGAGATGGCGGACCTAATGCCAAAGTCTTTGTCGACCCATAGCAAAACGTAGTAGGGCTCGGTCTCAAGATACCGCCGTGCATCCGCTTCCCATTCGGCGCCTGGGGGTACCCCTGCGCTCTCCAATCGCCACGCCATGCGTTGCAATGCCTCAAGATCTTCCCGAATCGGAGCGGCAATTCTCTGGCGTAGAAAATACACCTCGGCGGTCAACCGCCGTTTGGAGTAATCCGACTCATTCGCCCGCAACCCACTCCAGAGGAAAACCGCGGCGACCAACACGGACAATGTAGCCGCCCACGGTGCCCAATCGATCTGCCGATCCGGCATCCCGAGCTGCGTCGTATGAGCGACAAATCCGGTCAGACTCGCACCGGCCACCGCAAATGCCACCGCCGTGGGAAGGGCCATTCCCGCCTGGCTGATCAGCCGGAAGGCGGCCTCGACCCCGGTGAGATATCCCAATAGAGATACCGCCCCGATGGTGGTCGTTACACTGCCGATCAGCCCGGTTGCCCAACAAACCCAGCCTCGGTGCAAACCCCAGGCGAACAGAAAGATTCCTACCCCCAGGGTGATGAGCGCGAGGGACGAGTTAGGCGAAGGGTGCCCCGGCGAGGTGCTCACCTCCATGATGAACGGGTGAAAGAATAGGGTATCTATTCCAAGCCGGACCCCGGTCACATCCTCGATGAGGCTGGTAAGGCCAAGTAGAAAAACCAGCACGGCCGTTACAAGACCGAGCCAGCGTTGGCGGAAGACCCCGGCAAGCAGACCGACCCCGGCGATGGCAATTCCCAGCGCGGTATTGAACTGCATCGGCGCGAAGGACTGGCTCGGTCGTACGACGGTCGGCACGTCCAGATACCAACCGGCCATCACCGCCGTGCCCAACCCGACCAGAATCAAATTTACCGCTGCAAACGCACACTGCGTGCCTGTGTCCAAGCTCTCGGCGCCATCCATTAGCGTAGGCTACGTTCTATCGAGAACGGCCAGGTTAGCCTTTCCTTGTACTACGATCAGCCTGACATATCAGCCGGTGCTGAAAAACTTTTCACGGCCACGGAGCCTTGGCGTTTTCATGTCGAACAAAAATGCCCGGACAATAAGCCGGCTCCGCAACCGGCACAAGGACTGGCCATCGTCCTTATTAAAAACAACTGGATGCTGTGCTCAATGGACACTCGCGTGGCCTTAATAAGGATACTAGCGGTGCTGATGATGATCGCACGACTGCATCACGCGCCACCAAGAACGTGCTTAAGCACTGTTTTGGCTCCGAAATCAACTGGACACGATGGAGCTCCCTAACAAGCCTTTGGGTGGAGCTCATCTAGCCAGGATGCAGAGGATGCTCGGTCTGCCACTAGAAGCCTCATAAGGGCGCCGCCGCCCCCGGGTTTCGGATCAACCGGCGCCTAAGCATCCCGGACTGGCCACAAGCGACTCGTTGGGGTTGGAGGGCTACTCGGTATGTCTGTCACTGACCGTAGCCGCACGCCGGTGAGCGGCGTCGCGATCGGGATCGATCTCGGCACCGGCGGCGCCCGCGCCGCGCTCGTCGATCCCGATGCGGCGGTGCTGACGAC
>JAGFJL010000124.1 GCA_024102725.1 Nitrococcus mobilis | reverse complement strand
GCTGAAACCGGACGGCCCAGGCCGTCACATTCTGACGACAGCGGTCAGCCCCATGCGAGCAACGTGTGGCTCGCCGCCCCTGAAACAACGACGCCGGACGGCGACAACACGAGTCGCACGGCGGGTCGAGGGATGTGGGTTTAAAAGGGATTTGCTCTTTGGCATGACTTCTGCATCTCGTAGCATGACCTTTATGCGCAAAGGTCGCGGCTGGGAGCGGGGCAAGCCTGCTCGAACGATTGCCGCAAGGATGCCACCGCCAAGCGAACAAGGATGAAGCCACACAGGCAACTCGCTGGCGGGGCGCTTGCTCCGGTAGTAACGATGGACCATGGGGAATGCCCCGCCACCGGCAAGCGCAGCAAGGCTGCCTGAAGGGAGCCGATCGGCAGATGGAAAGTCGTTCGAGCAGGGCTTGCCCCACTTGCAGTCGGTGGGTTGTATTGAATCCTCGCCTCTCCTCTGCCAACCTCGGCGGTATGGCCGCATTGGCGAGGACGATGCCGCGATGGCACTCCCCATTCGTAGCAAATTACCGCACCTCGGCACGACCATCTTCTCGGTGATGTCGCAAAGAGCGCTCGAGTGCGGCGCCATCAATCTCTCGCAAGGCTTTCCGGATTTCCCTGTCCCCGCGCGACTGCGCACGCTGCTCGCCGAAGCGGTTCATGCCGGCCATAACCAATACGCCCCGCTAGCGGGGGAGCCGATGCTGCGCGAGGCCATTGCCGCGAAGGTACGCTCGCTCTATGGATGCACGCTGGATAGCCACGCAGCGATCACGGTCACCTCCGGCGCGACGGAGGCGCTGTTTGCGGCCATCTGTGCGGTCGTGCGCGCCGGCGACGAAGTGATCGTCTTCGATCCGGCTTATGACGCCTACGAGCCCGCAGTCACTCTGGCCGGCGGGCACGTGCGGCACCTGCCGCTTTGTCCACCGGATTTCCGCGTGGATTGGGATCGGGTGCGCGATGCGCTGACGGCCCACACTCGGCTGATCATCCTCAACTCGCCGCACAACCCCACTGGAGCGGTATTCGAGGCCACGGATCTGGAGGCATTAGCGCAAATAACACAGAATGCCGATGTTTTGCTGCTCGCCGACGAAGTCTACGAGCACATCGTATTCGACCGCTACCAACATCAAAGCCTGCTGCGCCACGCCGAGCTCGCGGCACGCTCGTTCGTGGTCTCCTCTTTTGGCAAGACGTATCATTGTACCGGTTGGAAGGTAGGCTACTGCATCGCTCCACCCCTGTTGACGGCGGAGCTGCGCAAAGTTCATCAATATCTGACCTTCAGCACCATGACGCCGGCGCAACACGCCTTCGCCCGCTTCATGGCCGAGGAGCCGGAACACTATAGGCAGCTGCCAGCCTTCTACCAAGCGAAACGCGATTATTTCTGCGCCATGCTGCAGCGCTCCCGCTTTCGTTTCACTCCCGCCCGGGGGACTTATTTCCAGCTGCTGGACTATAGCGAGCTCGCCACGTGCGATGATGTGGAATACGCCGATCAGCTGATAGCGAACGCCGGTGTGGCATCGATCCCGATCTCCGTTTTCTATCAGCACCCGCCGCCACAGCAGCGGCTGTTGCGGTTTTGTTTCGCCAAGGCAGAGCCGACTTTGGAGCAGGCCGGCGCCCGCCTATGCGCTCTGTGAGAGCCCAGATTTCGCCGCCACACCGGCGCCCATTTCCTCTCCCGGCGATCACGCTCAAATCACGCTCAACGATTACTCACAGCGCAAGGGGAATTCGCCATGCAATACCTACACACCATGGTTCGTATCAGCAACCTCGAGGAGTCGCTGGACTTTTTCTGCAACACACTTGGGCTCAAGGAAATCAGGCGACGCGAAAGTGACCGGGGCCGCTTCACGTTGATCTTCCTGGCCGCGCCCGAGGACGAGGAGCGGGCTTTGCGCGAGGGCGCGCCGATGCTCGAACTGACCTACAACTGGGATCCGGAACGTTACGAGGGCGGGCGCAACTTCGGCCACTTGGCGTTTCGTGTCGATGATATTTACGCCACCTGTCAGCGCCTCATGGACAACGGCGTCCCGATTAACCGGCCGCCGCGTGACGGCCATATGGCGTTCGTTCGCTCGCCCGACGGCATCTCCATCGAACTGCTGCAGAAAAACGAGCCCTTGGCACCGCAAGAACCCTGGGTTTCCATGGCGAACACCGGCACGTGGTAGGCGGGCAATTCATCGCCTGGCGGTACCGTTCGCCGCTCACTCAGCGCTCCAGGCACGCTCCAGGATGGCATCGACTCCGGCCCCGGGGGCAAGCGTGCCATAAAGCATTCCTCCGGTGCCGCCGAGCCGGCTCTCGCAGAAGGCATCGGCCACCGCGGTCGGGGCATGGCGTACCAACAGGCTCGCCTGCAGAGTAAGCGCCATGAGCTCCGTTATCCGCCGGGCCCGCAATTCGGCCGCCTCGCGGTAACCGAACTCCTGTTTGAGTCGCTCGATGGCCGCATCGAGCCGACGCTGCCCACCCCGCGCCGATTCCACCTCCGCTAGAAAAGCGGGGACGACCTGCGGTTCGCGTTCGATGGCCCGCAGCACATCGAGGCAGATGACATTGCCGGAACCCTCCCAAATACTGTTTACCGGGGCTTCTCGATAGAGCCGCGGCAAAATGGATTCCTCCACATAACCGTTACCACCGAGGCATTCCATCGCTTCGTAGATGAACTCGGGAGCACGCTTGTTGGTCCAATATTTGGCTAGCGCTGTACCCACTCGCCCGAGCAGACGCTCGGGAGGATTTTGCGCGCCTCGATCGAAGGTTCGGGCGATGCGCAGCAGCAAGGCGACACCCGCCTCCAGCTCGAGCGCCAGATCGGCCAGGAGATTGCGCATCAACGGCTGATGGATCAGAGACTTGCCGAAGGCGCTGCGGTGGCGGACGTGGTGCAGAGCCTGCACGAAAGCTTGCCGCATCATACCCACAGGGGCGGTTGCGGCATCCAAGCGCGTCTGCTGCACCATTTCGATGATGGTGCGCACGCCACGCCCCTCCTCGCCCACCCGCCGCGCCCAGGTATCGTAATATTCGATCTCGGCCGAGGCATTGGAGCGATTACCCAGTTTATCCTTCAGCCGTTGGATGAAAAACGGATTGCGTCGGCCATCCGGACGCCATCTTGGCACCAGGAAACAGGTCAGGCCCGCCGGCGTTTGCGCCAAACTGAGGAAGGCATCCGACATCGGCGCGGAGCAAAACCACTTGTGCCCGGTAAGCGTGTACTCACCCCCTCCCAACGCATGGGCGCGTGTGGCATTGGCCCGGACATCGGAGCCGCCCTGCTTCTCAGTCATGGCCATACCGAAGGTGACACCCGCCTTCTCGGAACTGGGCCGGCAGCGCGGGTCGTATTCCCGCATCCGGATCCTCGGCTCCCAGTCCTGCGCCACTCCCGGCTCCAGGCGCAGTGCCGGCACCGCCGCGTGGGTCATCGTGATGGGGCAACAAACACCCTGCTCCGGCTGGGTCAACAAATACAATGCTGCCACATGGGCGACGTGCCCCCCCTCGCCCTGGCAATCCCAGGCGATGCTGTGCACGCCATGGCGAATCGCCAAACGCATCAGCTCATGGTAGGCCGGATGATAACGCACCTCATCGATACGCCGGCCATAGGGATCGAAAGTGGCGAGCTCGGGCGGCTGGCGGTTCGCCAAAAAGCCCTGCTCCATGAGGTGCTCACTGCCGGTCAGCGCCCCCAAGGCGCGCAGGTACTCGTTAATCCACGGCGCTCCTTCGCGGCTGACGGCCTCACACAACACCCGATCCGTAGCAAAAGCCTGATAGTCACCGAGAGGCGGCGGCTGATTGGTGACTTGATGAGTCGGCAAGTCAATAGCCGGATCACGCGAAGGCATGTGCAACCTCCCGAGCAGCGCAGCCACCTTGCAAGCAGTATACGCTCCAAAAAGCCAGCGAGGGGATCAACCCGTTTTCAGTAAAGGGCGTTCCGCCGACCCCTTGATGATATGTCTGAGAAAATCGCCATTGAAAATCGGTTAGAAGCGGCAAAGGATATCCCTGCCCCAGGCTCATATGATGCGTATGATGCGCACCGGAGACCGAAAACCCGTGATAAGCACCGCAAAATTCAAGCGCTGGTTCGTCCGACATGTGCTGAATGCCGAGACAACCGACTATCCGTGGTGGAAGTCGGGAGCCGTATTCGTATTACGCCTCGGCTACGCCGTGCTGCGGGATTTGTCCCGAGGACAGCTGATGCTGCAGGCGACAAGCCTCGTATACACCACCCTGCTCTCACTGGTGCCGCTGCTCGCCGTGAGCTTCTCGGTGCTGAAGGCATTCGGCGTCCACAACCAGATCGAACCGACGTTGAATCAGTTCCTTGCGCCGCTCGGTCCCAAAGGGGCCGAGATCACCCAGCGCATCATCGAATTCGTAGAAAACGTCCAAACCGGCGTGTTGGGTAGCTTGGGGTTAGCGCTGCTGCTCTACACGGCGGTAGGGCTTATGCAGAAGATCGAGCGGGCGTTCAACGAGCTCTGGCATATCCGCCGCCAGCGCGCGCCGGCTCAATTGTTCAGCGATTATCTGAGCGTGCTGCTCGTCGGGCCTGTGCTGATCTTCACGGCCCTGGGCATTACGGCGGCGGTATTCGGCTCTGCGACGGTGCAACGCCTGGGCTCGGTGCAGCCACTGGGTATGGTCATCGAACTGGTCACCAGCATAGTGCCTTTTTTGCTCATCATCGGCGCCTTTACGTTCATCTACGCGTTCGTCCCGAATACTCGGGTCCAGGTGAGTTCAGCGCTGCTCGGTGGCGTGGTGGCGGGTGTCCTTTGGCAGATCACGGGATGGGTTTTTGCCGCCGTCATCGCCACATCCACCAAGTACACGGCTATCTACTCAGCCTTCGCCAGCCTGATCTTATTTATGATGTGGCTCTATCTGAGCTGGCTGATCCTGCTGATCGGATCGAACATCGCCTACTATCATCAACATCCTCGGTATCTACGTTGGCTACACCGCGAGCCGCGTCTGTCCTTACGCATGATCGAGTGGATTGGGCTGACCGTGCTGGTCTTGGTCGCCGAACGGTATTACCGCCACGAACCTCCGTGGACCGCCGAAAAGCTGGCGGCCCGGCTGCATCTCCCCCAACAGCCGTTCGATGAAGTGTTGAACACGTTAACCGACTGCAGACTGCTCGAGCGGATCGAGGATCCGCAGGCAGTGAGCTATTTGCCGGCGGTGCCGCTCGAAGCCACCCACGTGCGCCACGCGCTCACGACGCTGCGCCGGCACGGCGAACGCAGCGGCCTGACCCCCGAACGACTGCGCGCCCCGGAGGTGGTGCAACAATGCATGGCGCAAATCGAGGCACCCTCCGCGGAGCGGTTCGGCGAGTTGAGTATCCGCGATCTCGCCTTATCGGCAAAGCCAAGCACCGAGCTTTCGAGTTCGGTCGAGCTCGACACTCGCCGATCACGCCGCAACCGCAACGATCCCTGAACGGGGAGCGACGCTTTGGCAGTAACGGGTAAAATGGCGCGGCGCCGATTTATCCGGATGGCGGCAACGAGCCTTCTTCTTGACACAAAATTCTAGCCGCTGGCCGCCACCAGCGCCGTAATCGGGACAGTGACGATGCGGGTCGTCTGGCCGATGCGCAGTTCGAGGCGCAAGGACCGCGCCGTGCTGGCCTCGTCCTTGCCAGGGAAGAACAGATAGCCGTGGGCGAGCTCCCCCTTGCCGATAACCCGGTTTTCCAACGAATTCTGCTCCAAATCCCGACGCACATCCTGGCCCACTTTGGAATAGCGCGCGGCGCCACCGCCGAGCGCACCGATCGCGGCACCGGCGGCGGCACCCTTGCCCGCGGATAAGCCGACTTTATTACCCGTGACGATGCCCACCGCCGCGCCCGCCACCGCACCCGCCAGACCCGTGAGTAACGAAGTCTTCGCGCCGGCCTTGATGCTCTCGCCCTGTGCGACCGTGGACTGCACCCGCTCCTGCGCGCGCTTGGCCGAGAGCAAGGGCCAGGCATTGCCCTGTTCATCGATCAGCAAGGTCTGCTGCGACTGCACGGCGATCGCCTGGCCGCTTTGATTGTCCACCACGAACTGCACCGGCAACAGTCCCGCACCGCGTATGTCGAACCCGAAGGCCTGCTCAGCGGCTTTGGGATCGACGAAGGCACGGGCCAGGATCTGGGCGCCATCGACATCCACCGCGCCATTCTGAGCCGACGGCAAAGGCACTGGGGCAACCCGCTCACCGTACGTGGCACAACCGGCCATACTGATGATCAACAACAGCAGGATTGCCCGCATACAGCAATGTAAACACTCACCGTGGCGCATGAGAACTCCGTTAGCGGTTCAGGTCTCTAGCAAGCCCTTCGGTTACCCACCGTGGCGGCTCGCATTAATGGGGCCACAAAATCGGTTCGCCTCGTGGTCACGCCCCGGTCCCGTGACGTAGGCATCGCATCGAAGCACATTAATAATGGCCCCAATCGCCTGCCTACGATAGTTTGGAGTAACGCACGACACTTATAGTTCGGCAAGCACATAGCAATCGCGACCCACCTCAGATAAACAAAGCGGAGGACACGACTCCATGAGCGATCATATCTATAAGCTGATCGAGCTGGCCGGCTCGTCACCCAATAGCATCGAAGAGGCCATAAACAACGCCATCAGCCGGGCCGCCAAAACCATCCACAATCTGCAATGGTTCGAGGTCGTCGAGACTCGCGGGCACATCGAAAACGGCCAGGTCGCCCATTACCAAGTGGTGCTCAAGGTCGGCTTCACGTTGGAACAATAAAACGGCGTTCACCGACCGTCGAGCACCCAAGCACTATCGGGCTGCGCCTCGGCCAGAACGGCACGCCCCACCTAAGCGGGGCGTGTCTGCGCCAATGATGGACGCTCGCCGATCTGTTCGCACCACTGCGCCAGCCCGGCCTCGCGCTGCTGCCAGCCGATTTCCGACATACGCAGGTCAAGATAGCCAATGGCAGAGGCAATCGCCAGATCGCCCAGATCCGGGTGCTCGGGATCGCCCACCGCTTGGGCGATGACTTCAATGGCCGCAGGAATCTGGCGGCGGCGACGGCGGAGAATGGGATCGCTGTCCGCGTCGTCGCGGAACTTGCGGTTAGAGATGATGGCGACGGTGGCATCCATCAACCCTTGCGCAAGCCCGAGCTTGCGATAGACCGTCTGCGCGCGCTCCACCGGCAATAGCACAGGTTCTGGATAAGTGTGTTCCAAATACAGACTGATGAGCGCGGCCTCGCTGAGCACGGCACCCGTGTCCGTCACCAGAGTCGGGACACGCGAGAACGGATTGGCCGCCGTCAAACCAGCCGGGCTTTCCCAGGGATTCACCAACACCGGCTCGACCCGATCCCAAAGCCCTTTTTCGCGAAGTACACAAGCCACCAGCCTAGCGTAGGGAGAAGTAGCTGACATGAATAGTTGCATAATCCGTCCTTCTCATTCGATTGCAGCTCTGAAGTCAAACGATGATACTTCTTCGGCGATGCCGGCTGAAAGACCTTGATGGCGTCAACCGATGCTCCCCCTCAACCCAGGCTCTAGGGCATACCTTAGCGGGCGTTCAGAGCCCCTAACCCATCTCCTTATACATAAGTCCAGAACATGCAATTGAAACAACAGCTTGTGGACTGTTTCCACTAAATGCCGACTGGGCAGATGGGACCAGTATTTTCAATCACTTGGGTGACATCGGCGCGGCCTGAATCGACTGGAACAGACTTGTGTGTAATG
>JAGFJL010000084.1 GCA_024102725.1 Nitrococcus mobilis | reverse complement strand
CCGGGCCGCGAGCAAGTATGCGCCGGGTATGCGCTTTACGGCCCATCCACCATGCTGGTGCTGACCACCGGGAACGGGGTCGATGCATTTACATTGGACCCGCGAGTGGGTGAATTTATCCTGACTCATCCGCAACGCCGGATTCCGGCCGACACGCGGGAGTTTGCCATCAACATGTCCAACCAGCGGTTTTGGGAGCCGCCAATGCAGCGCTATATCCAAGAGTGTCTGGAGGGTAGCACCGGGCCGCGTGGCAAGGACTTCAATATGCGCTGGGTGGCTTCAATGGTTGCCGAGGTTCACCGTGTGCTGAGCCGAGGTGGCATTTTCATGTATCCGTATGACAGCCGTGAACCCAAGCGCCCAGGTCGTTTGCGGCTGATGTACGAGGCAAGTCCCATGGCCATGCTCGTCGAGCAGGCGGGCGGGTCCGCCTCGACTGGGTATAAGCGAATGCTTGACGTGCAACCGGACGATCTGCACCAACGGATTCCTGTAATTTTGGGCTCGCGTAACGAGGTTGCCCAAGTAACTTCATACCATACGCAGACAGCAGCCGAGGCCGCCAGCTAGAGGCGATGCTTTTTGATCGGTCCCATCTCCCCTCTGCCCATCGATCGGCAGTGAGTGTAGCGGTAAGAGGCAGGCACAGAGGGCGACTCAGTCGGATTTTAGCGGGCCCGAGAGTCCTATTGACATACCTCGGGCTCACTCTTTTCCGGTCTAGAACAGCATTGCTGGCCAAAGAAGATGAGCTAATTGGCAAATTTTACGCCGAGCAAGCCCGATGGACGGCGCATTTCCTTCCATAGTCCCATACCGCAGCGGTTTTCTTGATACTTCCGACGGACAACAGATTTATTTCGAGGAAAGCGGAAATCCTGCCGGTTTGCCCGTTGTCATCGTGCATGGCGGTCCGGGCGCCTCAACCCAACCGTATCGGCGGCGGTTTTTCCGATCGACAGTCTACCGAATCATTGGCTTTGATCAGCGTGGCGCTGGGCACTCGCGTCCAAGTGGTGTGCTAGAGCGGAATACCACTGCGCATCTCCTCGATGACATGGAGGCACTGCGAAAATATCTCGGCATAGAGCGTTGGGTGGTGTTTGGCGGATCTTGGGGGGCAACGCTGGCCCTTTGCTATGTGCAACGCTACCCCGCGCACGTCCAAGCCTTGTTGGCGCGCGGTACATTGCTCGGGCGGGCGCGGGATCTGGAATGGTTTTTTGGCGCCTATGGTGTCGCTTCGATTTTACCGGAGGCCTACCAACAGTTTCTCGCACCGCTGCCGCCGACTGCGCGGAATCGGCCAGTGGCGGCGTACGTCGATTTGCTTTCCTCGAGCGCGCTGGACGTCCGGACGGCCGCAGCCGTGGCGTGGGCGCATTGGGAGGCGAGTGTCGCGCACGGGCTATTTTGCGATAAAGCGGTCTACGCGCTTGAGCCGCGGCCAGGCGCCCAGGACCCGGGCCGCTACGCGATTGCTGCGATGTACGCTCACAGCGGTTTTTTCCTTGATCCGGAATGCGGCGCCCTGCACGATACCCGAAATCTCTTGGATGTGCCCGGCTTTATCATCCACGGTCGGCTAGATCTTGTCTGTCCAGTGGAGAATGCGATTACTTTGCACCAGGCTTGGCCCAAGGCCGAGCTGAAGGTAATCGAGGAGGCAGGACATCTGGACATCGAGCCGCCGCTCGTGGCCGCATTGGTGGCAGCCAGCGAGGCGATTGCCTCTCGCTGCCACTTTCATCGATAGACGAGCTGCCGCCACCTGTCCGGGGAATTATCGAATAACGCATCTCTCGTGAATCGGCCGGCCGCCGCTGGAGCTCGAGTCATAGCAGATTAGGCTGCTTCACCTAGAGCTGAGCAGGATTTATCCTCACCACCGCGTCTCCATAGGACACCATGGCCCCATTTTGGCCGTCGCCGAGCAATTAGGAATGCATTGATGTCGCGCCGGGACGCTTGGAGGCACTGCCATTCGACTCTGGCTGAACCTCATACAACGCTGGAGCGCTTTCCGATGAGGATATTGGTGTGGCACCTATCCTCGCCCTATCGATGAATAGGCCGGGTGTGGGCGCGCTCCGGGGGGTAAACTGAACGGATGGGCTTAACCTCAGGAATAAACGCCGCATTCCATCCGGCTGTCCATGGTTGGTTTGAACAACGCTTTGGCCGACCGACCGCGGCGCAGGCGCAAGCTTGGCCGGCTATACACGCGGGTCGGGATACTTTGATCGCTGCACCCACTGGTTCCGGCAAGACTCTGGCCGCGTTTCTTGCCGCCATCGACGCACTGGTGCGTGAAGGGCTGGCCACACGATTACCGGACGCAACCCGAGTTCTTTATGTCTCACCGCTTAAGGCGTTGTCCAACGACGTGCAGAAAAACCTGCAGGAACCGCTGGCAGGTATTGCCGAACAACTGCGCGTCGCCGGCCTCCCGGTGCCCGGCATCCGCGCCTGGGTACGCACCGGCGATACCCCGCAATCCGAACGGGCACGCATGCGTCGCGAACCGCCGCATATTCTGGTGACCACGCCCGAGTCATTTTACCTGCTGCTCACCGCCGAGTCCGGCCGCGAGATGTTGGCTGGCGTGCGCTCGGTCATTGTGGACGAGCTTCACGCCATAGCCGGTAACAAGCGTGGTGCGCACCTGAGTTTGTCGTTGGTCCGGCTGGATGCGTTGGTCAAGGACACGCTGGGCAAAACACCCACTCGCATTGGCCTGTCCGCCACTCAGAAACCAATCGAGACCATGGCCGCTTTCCTCACCGGCCACAATGCTGAGCGTTGCAACATCGTCGATACCGGCCACACCCGTGAACGTGACCTAGCCTTGTGCGTACCCGGTTCGCCGTTGTCGGCAGTCCTGTCCAACGAAACCTTCGGCGAGATTTACGACCAGCTCGCGGGTTTGATCAAAACCCACAACACGACCCTGATTTTTGTCAACACCCGTCGCTTGGCTGAGCGTGCGGCTCGGCA
>JAGFJL010000091.1 GCA_024102725.1 Nitrococcus mobilis | reverse complement strand
GGCCCCTGAAGGCCAGCGGATGGCCCGAAATCGTATTCAACACGGATTGTTTGGCATGCGTGATGTCCTGGGCGCCAATCCGTTACGACAAATCGTCTGTCGAGTTCCAAGTCCGACAGACTGCTAGGCCTCCTCTTCCACCGGTTTGAATTCGGTGGCGAGGCGCTGCTGGATATAGCCCGGCACCGCCTCGTAGTGGCTGAATTGCAAGCGGTAATTGCCCTCGCCACCGGTCATGGCCTTGAGCTTGGAGGGAAAGTCCTCGAGCTCGGCCAACGGCGCCACGGCCTGCAGGGTAATGTGCTCGCTGTGGCTTTGCGTATCCTGTATTCGGCCGCGGCGCGCGGCGATATCCCCCGTGATATCGCCCATAGCCGCACTCGGAGCATCGATTACCAGCTCGACGATCGGCTCCAGCACGATAGGATGCGCCTTATGCACGGCATCCAGGAAGGCTTTGCGACCGGCGATGACAAAGGCGATCTCCTTGGAGTCCACCGGGTGCGTCTTACCGTCGTAGACCGTGACTTGGATATCCTGCATTGGGTAACCGGCGATCGCTCCACCGCTCAACGCCTGCCGCGCGCCCTTCTCAACGGCCGGAACGAGCGAGCCGGGAATGGCCCCGCCCCGGATTTCGTTGACGAATTCGAAGCCGGCCCCACGCGGCAGCGGTGCGATCCGCAGGAACACCTCGCCGAACTGCCCGGCCCCGCCGGTCTGCTTCTTGTGCCGGCAGTGTCCTTCGGCGGCCGCGGTGATGGTCTCACGATAGGCGATCGAAGGCGGCTTGGTCTTCACCTCCAAATTGTACCGCTGCTGCATCTTCTCCAACGTCAGCTGCAAATGCCGATCACCCAAAGCCCAGAGCACCGTTTCATGGGTGGCCCGATTCTGCTCGATACGCAGCCCCGGATCCTCCTCGGCCAACTTGGCCAGCACTTCGGAGAGCTTCTGCTCATCGCCATGGCGCGCGGCCTGGACCGCCGCGCCGAATACCGGCGTGGGAAACGCCATGGGATGCAGACGGATATGATCCTCGTCGTGAGAGTCATGCAGCACGGCATCGAAGTGGATCTCCTCCACCTTGGCCACGGCGCAGATATCCCCCGGGATACAGCGGTCGGCCTCGGTGCGCTCCTTGCCACGGAGCTTGAACAGGTTGCCGGTTTTGAACGGCTTGCGGGCATCGCCTACGTAGAGGCGACTGTCGCGGGTGACCGTGCCCTGATGCACCCGAAATACCGCGAGCTTGCCCATGAAGGGATCATGCTCGATTTTGACCACGTGCGCCAATACGTGCTGATCCGGATCCGGCGCGGCATGATATTCGCGAGCGCCGCTTTCGTCCTCGCGGATGAAAGGCGGTGGATTGCCCTCCAAGGGATTGGGCATAAGCTGTTCGACGATATCCAATAGCTCTGCCAGTCCCGCCCCGCTCTTCGCCGAGGCGAAGCAGACCGGCACCAGATGCCCTTCGCGTAAAGCCGCTTCGAACGGCTCGTGCAACTGCTTCGGGTTGAGCTCCTCGCCCTGCTCTAGATAGAGCGCCATCAACTCCTCGTCGACCTCCACCACCTGATCGACCAACGCGTCGTGCGCTGCCTCGACCGAAGAGAAATCCGCTTCTCCAGCGGGAGTAAAGAAACAGTCCGCCACTGCGGCACCGCCCTTTGACGGCAGATTCAGCGCTAGGCACTCCGGCCCGAAGGTCGCACGGATCTCCTCCAGCAGCCGCTCCAGATCAAGCCCCTCGGCATCGATCCGATTGATGATGATAAGCCGGCACAGACCGCGCTCACCGGCCATCTGCATCATCTGCCGGGCCGTGTTCTCGATCCCCGCCTGAGCGTTGATCACCACCGCTACGGTTTCCACCGCCGGCAAAACGGCCAAAGCCTGCCCCAGAAAGTCGGGCGAGCCGGGGGTATCGATGAGATTGATATGAGCACCCTTCCAGTCCAGACTCACGATCGAGGCGCTGATGGAGTGGTGAATGGATTTTTCCAGGGGATCGGCGTCACTGACCGTCGTCCCCCGCTCCACGCTGCCGGGGTTGGCCACGGCACCAACCGCGACCAGCAAGGATTCGATCAGGGTGGTCTTCCCCGCCCCGGCGTGCCCAACCAGGGCAATGTTGCGGACA
>JAGFJL010000087.1 GCA_024102725.1 Nitrococcus mobilis | reverse complement strand
GCGGTGCGGGCTGACCGCGGTCTCGCGTCCACAGCGGCGGTGCATATCTCCCGGGCCCACGCGCCGCCCGCGCGCCCGCCGGCCGACCAACCGCCGGACCAACCGCCCGACCGCTCCACCGACCGACCGACCGGCCGACCGACCGCCCGACCGACCGACCGACCGACCGACCGACCAGCATAGCCTCGCGGATTCCGGCAGCAGCGTCCTGGTAAGCAGACCGACAATAAGCCGTTTCAGGAGCAGCTATCGGTTTGGAACTGGCTTATTCTCCCGCGATCAGACGCCCCATCGGCGGGACGGCGGCGAACGCGTCAGAATCACCTCGGAGTTCCCGCACGCCGTCCAGTACCCGCCGCATGTACCGGCGGACCTCACGTGGCGCGACCTCCCGGAACCGAACCATGAATCGGGCCACGCTCAGTTGCCGGCGCTCCGGGAAGAGCCTCGCCAACACCCGCGTCGGTCCCCAGTTATAGGCGGCGATGACCGCACGCAGCCGCAGCGTAGGATCGTCGATCCAGCCGAAGTACCGATCGGCCAGGATCCGAAGGTAGGCGGTGCCGAGCCAGATGCTGACCGCCGGCCGGAGCAGGCTCTCGTCGGTGGGAATACGGTCGCGGCCGTAGAGCCAGCGGTAGGCTTCCCAAGCTCCACTGCCGGGCATGAGCTGCATCAGTCCCAGCGCGCCGGCATAACTGCGCGCGATCCGATCGTAGTTCGACTCGGCCGCGATGACGGCATGGATCAGCCGGGGGCTGACACCCAGTGCGCTGCCGACGCGGCGGACCAACTCCGCATAGGGCCTGTTGGTCGTTGGCGCGGCGAGCGCATGGGCGGAGGCTGCCAAAGCCATCAGAACGAGCGCGAGCGCGACGACACGAACGGCGGGCATTACGGTTACTCCTCTTCGGACGGCAATGCGCCTACAACCCAATCTACGGTAGGCGTACCGACGCGGCCCCTGTGGCAGAAAATCCGCCCGGGCGAACGGGTATTCCGCCTTGCCGCTGCGCCTCAGCCACAAGAAAGAAAAGGGCCGCGGAGAGCGGCCCAAAAGGGAGTTGCCCCAGGACGGGGCATGGGGGGGCAGAGTTAGTGGAAGATGAAGTGATAGGTACGCTCGCCCATCGGCTGAACGACCGCCGCACAGCCGTACGGCATCTCAATTGCGTCATCGAGCGCCGCCGATGTGCTGCTCGCGGCAACCGGGATAGACTTGTCGGCGCTGAGCTGGCCGTTGATCTCGGCGCACACCGCGGCATCGGCAACCGTGCGGTGGATGAGCCCGCTCTCCCGGTCGAGCTTCATCGCGCCGGCCACGCCTCCGGGCAGTCGCGGTGGCGACGACAGGTATCCGCCGGCAATAAGTGCGGCCACATCGCGCGCAGGCGCACCGGCATGGTCGCTGCGGTAAAGTGTATCGGCCGCACTTAATCGCTGGGCCTGCACGACGATAGCTGAGGCGTCCACCTTCGCCGCGCGTATCTGCCTGGCGTACACCAACGCCATCGCGATGGCCGCGAGCAGCACGGCGGCGAGGATGATGAGGCCGCGTCGGAATCGTATTTGGCGAGACATACGCATCGTCCTACTTGCTCGCACCCGCGGATGACTCGCTTAGCAGTCCATCGAGCGCGGAGGTTACGGCCGAGAGGGGCTGCGCGCCGCGCAGCAAATTCGTCTTGCCGGTACGGGTGTCAAGCAGCACCGAGGTCGGTGTGCCGCGTACGCCGGCGGCGTTACCGCTCGCGCGGTCGGCCTCGATGCCGGCACGGATCTCGCCCGGCGATTCCAGGCAATCCTTGAAGACGGCGCGCTCGAGTCCGACCTCGACGGCAAGATCGAGCTGCCCGCCATCGGGCAGTCCCTGAGCATTGGAGGCGGTGTGCTCGAAGAGGCCGTGGGAGTACGGCCAGAAGGCGGCGTCGCCGCCAAGCTCGAAGGCGCACTGCGCGGCTATGGCCTCGCGTATAGCAGCCTCGCCGTGAAACGGCAGCGGGTAGTCGCGCAGCGTTACGGCCAGCCGCTCGCCGTAGCGCTCGATGACGGTCTCCAGCGTCGGGGCGAAACGTTTGCAGAACGGGCACTCATAGTCGGAGTAGACGATAAGCTGATAGCGTGCGCCGAGACTGCCAGCGACCGGCTCAGTGGCCGAGTCGATGGGCTCGACGTCGACGTTTCCCTGCGGCGTGGGCGGGGCTTTGTCCTGCGGTGCGGGAGTGCCTGGCTCGCTAGCACGGGACTTGATAAAGGCGATGATTGCCTGCTCCATTCGGCCATCTAGCGCCGCACCGGTGAGCCCCGCTTCAGCAATGCCCTCATGGACGATCTCGCGCACCGTCTGGCGGTCGAGGGCGGGCGTTTGGCTGTCAGCACCAGTCTCCGTGAGGGTGTTTGGCAGTAGGAAGGCCAGCGCGACTGCAAGAACGGCTGCGGGCGAAAGTGCCGTAATCAGGGTGCTCAGGGTGTCTCGGATCATGACGGGTTCCAGTTCAGTGCCCAGTGCTTACCTTGTGGTCATTCTGGCGGTGCCGAGTGGCGCGCAAGTGCCGAAATAGGCGAGCGTAGAGCGGGGATTCTGGGCTGGCGCGATGGGGAATGAAGCAAAAAAGCCCCGGAACCCGCGGCGGGTCCGGGGCGGCCAAGGGGAGAATGTCTGCCGTCGTCCGGGATGGGTCTGTGGGCGTCAATTCCGAGGGCCTGGAATGGCGCGCTTAGGTCAGAGCCCGTCCCGCACGAGGCGAAGGCAGCTTTTCGGCCATGCCCGGGGCCACCGGCTCACCCGCTCGGCTTGGCGGTACGGAGGGCGAACGGGCACCGGCTGCCGGCGTTACTCTTGGCGCCACCGCCGGCTGGGCGCCATCGACGTGTCCTTTGCAGATTCTCACACTAAGCACCGGCCGAACGGCCGATACCCCTCGTCGTGTCGACAGGGTTTTTCCTTTGGCGAGGCGCGGTCCGTGCGTTCGGTCGGCTTCCATTATCCAGCTATCGGAAAAGCAGCAACCGCCGCGCTGGCGCGGCCGTTTCGCACCTGCGCACCAGCCTGGCGCAGTTACGCTCCAGTAAAATAATGTGGGAGATCGTATCCGTCGGCATAACATAGCCGGCGCTATCGCCTCACCCGGGTTCCACACTAGGCGCGGGATGCGGCTGGCGCCAGATACCAGCGGACTCGTCCGTGCGGCGCCTCCAGCACCTCGTAAATCCGGTTTTTTTGTCCGTCCGGCTGACCGGTGTTGCGCTTGCCCGCAAAGGAATTCCGGCGCGCTTGCCCGATGGGCGGGTGGCAGTGCCACACGGCCGCAAGGTCGGCAGCGACGGAGAGAGCCATGCAAAAGAGCACACTCGTAGTTATCGAGCTGGACGCGGACGATAGCCCAGTCGTGCGAATCGACGAGGGACCTCGGCAGGGCGTATTCCCGGTGTGGCTGCGCGGGCGTGAGGAGAGTCTCACGCCCGCATTCAGGGGTCACGATGTCATTGACCTGGAGTGGGTCGAGGCCCCGGTTTACAACAAGCGGATCGGCGCGGTGCCGGAATGGGAGCTGCGTGCCAGTCACGATTACCACACCTGCACGCGCTGTGTGATGTACGCGGAAGCGGCCCGTGGCGACGAGTTGCTCACGCCGGACTTCGGCGAGGAGGATTGGGAAGCGCTGGCGGAACGGGTGCAGAGCTTCCACCGCGACTATATCTCACGCTGGGACGACAATGCCGACCAGCTCGATCCGATGCTGGATCAAATGCTGCGGCGCCGGCGCGCCCGTGCCAGCATCGAGGCCGCATCGCTGCGCCGGTGGCTTGAGATCGCGGTGCGCTACGTGCGCGCGCGCATGCAAAGAATGTGGATCGAGGAGGACGATCTGATTAATACGCGCACCGTCGTCACCACCATGCGAGGCATCGGCCTGCTCAATGTGCCGGCCGACGACCGCGAGCCGACGTTCACGCACCAGGGCACGACATGGTGTGTGCGCGCCGACGGCGAGACGCAGCGCCTGAGAGTCGACAAGCACGGTGATCTGCGGCTGCGATCCTGGGTCACCGACCCGGCGGGCCGGAAGCTCCCCGGCTACGCCACCGCCCGGCAATACGCCATCAAGGCGGTCTCCACAGCCTCCCAGACGCCGGGCCAGCGTCGCGCGAGCAGTAGAGAGGTCGACATGAAATATCACGAGGAAATCGTCGCGAAGCGCACACTCGATCTCAGAAAGGAACTCCCCGAGCTGCGGGCTCGGCTTCGGACCGTTACCCACGATATAAACGGCGCGTGAGCGTCAAGGGCGGGGGTCGATGATTCGCCGCCTCTTCTTTGCCTCCCCGTTCTCTCCTCGGGCGCCATCGCCGGAAACCCCTCTCACTAGGCCGGTGTTCCGGCAGTGCCGCTTCGGCCTTTCGACGTACCGTGGACTCAGATCAAGTATACCGGGAGCTAAGCAAGATCGCAGTCATGCTGGCGCTGGCGGCGGCACGGAGGGGCAGTGAAGCTGATCAAGGCTGAAACATGGGCGCGGCGTTACTTCGGCGACGAAGACCGGCCGGACCTCCATACTGTGCGCGGGTGGGTTCGCGACGGCTATGTGCCTGGGCTGCTGGGCGACGGGAAGGGTCTGGTCGACGAAGAGTCGTTTCTCGAAAGCTGCGGCAGCCGATATTGGGTGCCGCGCCTGTACCGATCGAGCCGGAAGAACGCCGATCGCCGCGGGATCCCGTTTCTGATTACCGAGCGGCACTTACACCATCTGGCAGAGCGCAGCGGCGGCCGCTGTAAGGTTACCGGAATCCCGTTCGACTTCTCCCGGGTTAAGGAGTCGTTTCGCCGCCCCTGGGTGCCAAGCCTAGACCGAATCAACGGACGCAAGGGATACCGGCCCGGCAACTGCCGGCTGGTGTGTTCCGCCGTGAACATCGCAATGAACAACGAGTGGGGAGAGGGAGTGCTGCGGAAAATCGCGTACGCCCTCGTCGCTGCGGGGGAGGACAACGCCGCATGAGCCTGTGCCTGACGGCCGAGGAGGTTCGACAGCTCACCGGCAAGACCCGGCGCCCCGCCCAGGTACGAGCCCTTAGATTAATGGGCATCGATCACCGGGTCCGCCCGGACGGAAGCCCCGCCGTCCTCCGCTCCGCTGTCGAGACGACTTCATCGACTAGACTGGACAGTGCCAATGAGCCCAACTGGAGGGCGCTCTAGTGCCGCCTCGAAAGCGAAACACCGAAAACGTAGGGCTTCCGAAGCGATGGACGCTCAAACACGGCGCCTACTACTACCGTGTGCCGCCCGGTCAAGAGCATCAGTGGGATGACCTGAAATGGTTCCCCCTCGGTCGGACGCTATCCGCGGCCTACAAGGTATGGGCAGAGCGCCTGGAGGATACCGTCACCGTCCGCACGATCGGCCAGCTACTCGAGCGCTACGCGCTGGAAGTGGTGCCCACCAAGGCGCCGAAGACCCAAACGGACAACGCAGCTCAGATGAAGCGGATCTACGCGGTCTTCGGGCACATGCCGATTGCAGCTCTCCGCCCGCGGCATTTCTACCAGTACCAGGATAAGCGTGAGGCGAAGGTGGCGGGGCGTCGGGAACTCGCGCTGCTATCTCATGCGCTGACCAAGGCTGTCGAGTGGGGACTGATAGACCGCCACCCCACGAAGGGGGAGGTGCGCATGGAGGGCGAACCGGCGCGGACGCGCTACGTAGAGGACTGGGAGGTCGTCGAGGTGCTCTCGCTGAAGCCGCGGCGCAAGAAGGGCAGCGTCCGCGTTATTCAGGCCTACATCCGGCTAAAGCTGCTGACCGGTATGTCGCAAGGGGATCTCCTGCGCCTGAAGCCTGCCGAGCATTTCAAGAGCGACGGCATCCACATTCAGCGCCACAAGACCCGCAAACGCAGCAGCAAGACCACGATCTATGAGTGGACGCCGGAGTTACGCGAGGCGGTGAAGATGGTACGCGAGGCGACACCGAAGGACATCGCCCCTCACCTGTTCTGTACCGGCGAAGGCAAATCCTACGTCAGCGACGATGGAGGTACCGGCAGCTGGAAAACCATGTGGCAGCGATTCATGAAGCGCGCCCTTGCCGAGACGAAGCTCACCGAACGGTTCACCGAGCACGACCTGCGGGCCAAAGCCGGCAGCGACGCAGAAAGCCTTGAGCATGCCCGCCAACTCCTCTCACACGTCGACGCGCGGGTGACCGCGCGGGTATACCGACGCAAGCCAGAGCGTGTCCGTCCGCTGCGGTTCAATGAGACACTAGACGATTTGTGAGACAACGAGAAAGGGCCCCATCGCTGGAGCCCTTGTGTCTGGCGCGCCCGGGAGGATTCGAACCCCCAACCTCCTGATCCGTAGTCAGGTGCTCTATCCAGTTGAGCTACGGGCGCCTAATGATCGGCGCGAAGTATGGCGAGATTGCTATTATGCGTCAACCCCCGCGATTCCGGCGTACCCAGCCGCATCGATCAGAGCAGAATGTTTAGATCGCGTAAAAATGGCGGAGAGAGAGGGATTCGAACCCTCGATGGGCGTGTTAGCCCATACTCCCTTAGCAGGGGAGCGCCTTCAGCCGCTCGGCCATCTCTCCGGTATTGTTCGAGCCACCTGTTGGCTAGGCTCGCGCGCAGGCACCCACTTTGCCGATTTACACTGCCCACAGCTCCATCACGCCCCGAACCGATTGCCATCCAAATCCACCCCCCTAGCAAACTTGTTGGCCACTCAGCCCGGCACACCGGTGCAGGATACGAGAAAACCGGCACACGCGTAAACCCGCATGCCTTTGCACCGAATCATTCCGAACGATCGCTCTCGTCGCCGGATGCGGACTTCTCCTGCTGTTCGCGCTGGATTCGATCGTAGATTTCTTCACGATGGACCGAGACATGCTTGGGCGCATTAACACCGATTCGGACCTGATTGCCTTTCACTCCCAATACGGTCACGGTCACATCGTCGCCGATCATCAAAGTCTCACCAACTCGTCGAGTGAGAATGAGCATTTTCCAATTCCTCTCCTTGCTTTCGATCCGCCCGGCTCCTGCCCCGCAACACTATGGCGCTTCCTGCGTCCTCACATCACCGGCAGCGTTTCCTTCGCCATGCTCTCTGCCGGCAATATAGGCCGTTCCCGGCCATATCCCGGAGGGCGGATCATCGAACGCTACCGGCTCGGAGATCGACGTGAGACCAAGCTGTGCGGGTCGATCGGACGTCAACCACACCCCAACCTCTGAACCTGATCAAGCCAAGTGAAATACTAACTATCTTCTTTATATTAGTAGGGACTGCCTAACTCGCTGCTGCGCAATCGCGCAAAGGACCTCAGTCCACCTCCGCACCCTCCACTTTCACCTTACGTCCCTCTTTGTCGTCGAGGTCGAAAGCTTTATGTAAGGCACGGGTGCCGAGCTCCAAATACTTCTCATCGACCACAACGGAAATCTTTATCTCGGAGGTGGAAATCATTTGGATGTTGATCCCTTCATCCGCCAGCGCCGTGAACATCCGGCTGGCAACGGCGGCATGCGAGCGCATTCCTACCCCGACCAGCGAGAGCTTGACGATATTCGTGTCGCCGAACACTTCACGCGCACCCAGTTCCTGAGCGTGCTTTTGGATAAGCTCAAGCGTCCTCTCGTACTCGCTGCGATGGATGGTGAATGTGAAGTCCGTCAGGCCTTCTTTACTGATATTTTGAACGATCATATCCACGTTGATATTAGCAGCGGAGACCGGACCGAGGATTTGGGCCGCAATTCCCGGCCGATCCGGCACGCCCAGGATGGTGAGCTTTGCCTCATCACGGTTGAATGCGATACCCGATATCAGCGGTTCTTCCATGCCCTCCACCTCATAAGTAATAAGCGTGCCGGGACCTTCTTCGAACGAGGACAGCACGCGCAGCGGTACCTGGTATTTGCCGGCGAACTCGACAGCGCGGATCTGCAACACTTTGGAACCGAGGCTGGCCATCTCCAGCATCTCCTCGAAAGTGATCCGGTCCAGGCGTCGAGCCGTGGGCACCACCCGGGGATCGGTCGTATAGACGCCGTCAACATCGGTAAAGATCTGGCATTCGCCCGCACCGAGCGCAGCGGCAAGCGCTACGGCGGTGGTATCGGAACCGCCGCGCCCGAGCGTGGTGATGGCACCCGTCTCGTCGACGCCCTGGAAACCGGCCACGACAACAATGCGTCCCAGCTTTAAATCCTCGACAAGATGCTCCTCGTCGATATCGAGAATGCGCGCTTTGCTGTGGGCGCTATCGGTTAGAATACGCACCTGGGCGCCCGTATAGCAGCGAGCGGCCACCCCCAGGCGCTCAAGCGCCATCGTCAGTAGCGCGATGGTCACCTGCTCACCCGTCGACAGCAGCATATCGAGCTCGCGCGGTGCCGGGCATTGGGAATGCGAAACCTCATAGGCAAGCGCAAGCAGACGATCCGTCTCTCCTTTCATCGCGGAGAGCACGACGACGACGTCGTTCCCCGCGCTGCGAGTGGCTACCGCCTTGCGGGCGACATGCTCGATGCGCGGAATGGTCGCTACCGAGCTGCCGCCATATTTCTGAACGATAAGCGCCATGTCCCTGCCTATTGTCTCGTATTGACGCACCAGTCCGCCGAGGGCCAAAACTCAGCTTAGCTCAGCCGCTCACGCACCCACGCCGCCACCGATTCGAGTGCCTGATCAAGCTGCGTGGGGTCGCTCCCCCCCGCTTGTGCGAAGTCCGCCCGACCACCGCCACGTCCGCCGATTTGCGCGGCCACTGCATTGATAAGCTCCCCGGCCTTGAGACGATCAGTGAAATCCTTCGTCACACCGCCGACCAGGCGCACCTTATCGCCCTCCACGCTTGCAAGAACAACCACGGCGCTGCCGAGCTTGTGCTTGAGCTGATCCAAAGTATCGCGCAGTGCTCGGTTATCACCCCCCTCCACCGTCGTTGCCAGCACCTTGACCCCATCGATTAGCACGGCTTGATCAGCGAGATTCGTGCCCGCTTGGCTGGCAAGCTTTTGTTGCTGGCGCGCCAGTTCCTTTTCCAGTTGGCGGCTCCGGTCGATTAACTGCTCGAGCCGCAGTTCGATGTTGTCGCTGCTGCAGCGCAGCAGCTCACCCACGCGAGCGAGCTGCCGGGATACCGTCTCCGCCCAAGCCACCGCACCCTGGCCGGTTACCGCCTCAATGCGGCGTATACCCGCCGAGATACCGGTTTCGGAGACCAACTTGAAAAAGCCGATATCACCGGTGCGGCGCACATGAGTACCACCGCAGAGCTCAATCGAGAAGTCGCCGAAGCGCATCACACGAACGGTATCGGCGTATTTCTCACCGAACAGCGCAACGGCGCCGAACTCCATGGCCTCGTCATAGCTCATGTAGCGCACATCTGCGGCATCGTTCGCTCGGATCCGGTCGTTGACCAGGCGCTCGACGTGCTCGAGCTGCTCTCGACTCAGAGGTTCGAAATGGGTGAAGTCGAAACGCAAGCGATCCGGGGCGACCAACGAACCCCTCTGCCGGGCATGCTCGCCGAGCACTTTGCGCAACGCCGCGTGCAACAGATGGGTGGCGGAATGGTTCAGTACCGTGGCTTGACGCCGCTCGGCGTCGACCCGCGCGGTTACCCGCTCCCCCGCGACGAGCCGACCTCGGCGCAGCACGCCGACATGCCCGAAAGCACCGCGGTATTTGATCGTATCCCGGACCTCGAACTCCAGCTCAGAGGTCAGCAACCAGCCTCGGTCACCCACTTGGCCGCCGGATTCAGCATAGAAGGGGGTTCGATCCAGCAGGACCATACCCTGCTCGCCCGCCGCCAAGTGGTTGCGCCGCTGGCCTTCCGCGTAAAGCGCGGTCACGAGACCCCGATCCTGCAGGTGATCATAGCCGGTGAACTCGGTATACTTTATGAAATCACCCGTCTCTTCATAGTCCACCTTGAACACGCTCGCCGCCCGGGCCCGCTCGCGTTGTGCCGCCATGGCCTGCTCAAAGCCCGTCATATCAAGCCCTAGGCCGCGTTCACGCGCAATATCGCCCGTCAAATCCACCGGAAAGCCATACGTGTCGTAGAGCTTGAAGATGGTCGCACCGGGAATGGTCTGGCCCTCAAGGCGCCGCAGATCCCCTTCGAGCAGCTTTAAGCCCTGCTCCAAAGTCTCGCGGAACCGCTCCTCCTCTTGTTTAAGGATGTGCTCGGCTTGAGCTCGACCCTGCTCGAGCGCCGGGTAGGCCGCGCCCATTTCCTCTACCAAAGGCGCAACCAAACGGTAGAAAAACGCCTCCTCGATCCCGAGCTTATAACCGTGGCGAATGGCGCGGCGGATAATCCGACGCAATACGTAACCGCGCCCCTCGTTAGCGGGGAAAACCCCATCGACGATCAGAAAAGCACAGGCGCGGATATGATCGGCGATCACGCGCAGCGAACTATTGCTCAGATCGGCGCTGCCGGCGATCCGTGCTGCCGCCTGAACTAGACGGTAAAACAGATCGATCTCGAAATTATCGTGCACACCCTGGACGACGGCAGCGATGCGCTCGAGCCCCATGCCGGTGTCCACGCAGGGCCTGGGTAGCGCAGACAGTCGCCCGTGCTCGTCCCGCTCATACTGCATGAATACGAGATTCCAGATCTCGACAAAGCGATCGCCGTCGGCCTGCTCCGAGCCGGGCGGACCGCCGGCAATCTCCGGGCCATGGTCATAGAAGATCTCCGAACAAGGCCCGCAGGGCCCCGTATCCCCCATCGCCCAGAAGTTATCCTGCGCGCCGATGCGGGCAAACCGCTCGGGCGCCACACCGATCTCCTCGAGCCAAATATTGGCCGCCTCATCGTCTTCCTCGAAAACCGTTACCCACAGCCGCTGCGGTGGCAGTTGCAAGACTTCGGTGAGGAACTCCCAGGCATACCGGATCGCCCCGCGCTTGAAGTAATCGCCGAAACTGAAGTTGCCCAGCATCTCGAAGCAGGTGTGATGCCGAGCCGTATAGCCTACGTTCTCGAGGTCGTTGTGCTTGCCGCCGGCGCGCACGCAGCGCTGTGCGCTGGCCGCACGGCTATAGGGGCGCCGCTCGTGGCCGAGAAACGTCTCCTTGAACTGCACCATTCCGGCATTGGTGAACAACAGCGTCGGGTCGTTCGCCGGCACCAAGGAGCTACTGGGCACGATCTCGTGATCGTTGGCACAAAAATAATCGAGAAACGCCTGGCGAATCTCCGCGCTTGTCTTGGCCATGTTCATGTCGTGATCGTGCGTTACTCTATCGTGCACGAACGATCATTCGTTCGCGCCCCTATGCCTTGTAATGCCTTGCGAATCTGCTCACGTGTGAAGCCGCGATTCAAGAGAAACCGAAACCGGCGCTCCCGCTCTTTTAAGGATGCATTCGCAGGATCACCGAAGCGCCTGACGCAACAGCGCTGCGCCAGGCGTATCCACTCAGCATCATCGCATCGCAGATGGGACTCCACGAGCGCCGCCTCGACACCGTGCTGAGACAACTCAGCACGGATCCGCAAGGGCCCATACCCACGGCTGCGCCGTTCGTAAACAAGCGCTGCGGCATAACGTGCGTCGCTCACCCAGCCTTCGCGCGCGAGCTCGGCAACGATCGCCTCCACCAGAGTGAGCGCATAGCCGCGTTGGTGCAGCTTGTGCACGAGCTCGTATGCCGAATGCTCGCGCCGACTCAACAAGCGCCGCGCCGACGCGCGCGCCGCCTGCCGCATCTGCTCATCGGGCATGATCAAGCCTCGATCGGCGGCGTTCTGGCGCTGTCCCCAACGTCCTCAGCGGCAGAGGCCGGCTTGCCAAGCAACTGCTCGCGCAGCCTGCTCTCGATCTGAGCGGTCACCTCCGGGTGTGCCTTGAGAAAGCTGCGGACGTTGTCTTTGCCCTGCCCGATACGTTCCCCAGTGTAGCTATACCAAGCACCGGCCTTCTCCACAATGCCCTGCCTGACGCCGAGCTCAATGAGCTCCCCTTGGCGCGAGATCCCCTCACCGTAGAGGATTTCGAACTCCGCCTGCTTGAACGGCGGCGCCATTTTGTTCTTCACCACCTTCACTCGAGTTTCGTTGCCGATGATCTCGTCACCCTTTTTAATGGCGCCAATCCGGCGAATATCGAGTCGTACCGAAGAGTAAAACTTGAGCGCGTTGCCGCCGGTCGTGGTCTCCGGGTTGCCGAACATCACGCCAATCTTCATCCGAATCTGATTGATGAATATAACCAGGCTATGCGAGCGCTTGATGTTGGCCGTGAGCTTGCGCAGAGCCTGCGACATCAGCCGCGCCTGTAAACCGACGTGGGAATCGCCCATCTCGCCTTCGATCTCGGCCTTCGGCGTGAGCGCGGCAACCGAATCGACCACGATGATGTCCACAGCGCCGGAGCGCACCAGCATATCGGTGATCTCCAATGCCTGCTCACCGGTATCGGGCTGAGAGAGCAGCAACTCGTCGATATCGACCCCGAGCTTTTGCGCGTAGTCCGGATCCAGGGCATGCTCGGCATCGACAAAAGCCGCTATACCGCCGGCCTTTTGCGCCTCGGCGATCGTCTGCAGCGTCAACGTAGTCTTGCCCGACGATTCGGGACCATAGATTTCCACCACCCGGCCGCGCGGCAGCCCGCCGATGCCCAGGGCAATGTCCAGACTGAGCGAGCCGGTGGATATAACGGGAACGTCCCGTACCGCCTGCACATCGCCCATGCGCATCACGGTGCCCTTGCCGAACTGTTTCTCGATCTGCCCGAGCGTGATATTCAATGCTTTCTTGCGGTTTTCATCCATTCCCATCCCTCGCCGTCGCTGTATGTTGTCGTCGTCCTGAGACAACAGCCAATTTTCGATTATTTCATATTCCCAGGGGGCGTCCCACCCCCGCCTGCTGCTCAACCCCTTGTGTTTCTAGGCTGCAACGGCCATTCATACAAAATCTCGTAGCGCGCACCGGTCTGCTCCAGGTGCGAGCGGACCAAGGCGATGCGCTCGATTGACCAAACCACCGGCGTAACGTTGTGAAAAGCATGCGGTGCCGAGCGGCGCGCCAGCGTCATGTGGGGGGCAAAACGCCGAGCCGGGGCAGGAAAGCCGGCCTTGCGTAGGGCTCGTCTCAGCTCGCAGTGCAATTGGACCAGCAGCGCTGGCGTATAACTGGGCGCGATCCAAGAGATACGCGGCCGTGGCCAACAGCCGATCCAATCCAACTCGAGCGCAAACCCCGATCCGAGTAGATTCGCACCGACCGCCCGCACCCGCGGCATGGCCTCGCCTGGTACATCGCCCAAAAACGCGAGGGTGACGTGCAAGTTCTCCGGCGGCACCAGGCGTCCGTCAGGAATCAGCTCTCGGGCCAACCCCGCCACGGCGCAGCGCACCGTCTCATCGGGCCATAGCGCCAAGAAAAGGCGCTGGGTGCCGCCATCTGAGCCGTTGCCGGGCATAAATCCGCCAACCCACCTCGCCCCTCTACCCCTCATGCAGCGAGCCTAGCACGGAACCGAGCCAGCGCCAGGCACAACAGCACCGCCTCAGTGCAGAAATTCGATCAACCCGTGCAGGGCCGCCGCCACCGCCTGTCGGCGAATGCCCTCGCGTCCACCTTGGAAATGCGCCTCCTCGGTAACTGGCACTGCGCCTGCGCGGTACCAGGCGAGCCAAACCAAGCCCACCGGTTTAGCGGGCGTGCCTCCTTCCGGCCCAGCAATCCCTGTGACGGCAACGCTCACCTCAGCCGCCGCGCGAGCGACGGCACCGCGCGCCATCGCCGCAGCCACCTCCTGGCTAACCGCTCCATAAGTCCGTAGGGTGTCCGCGGGGACGTCCAGCAGTTCCACTTTCGCGGCATTGGAGTAGGTAACGAGGCCCCGCTCGAACCACCGCGAGCAACCCGGCACATCGGTAAGTACTTTAGCGATCCAGCCGCCGGTGCAGGACTCGGCGGTTGTCAGCCGTAACCCCTGAGCCTCAAGTAAGCGGCCGGCCCGCTGCGCCAGCTCGCCAAAATCCCGTTCTCGCGTAGTCACCGCTAGCCTCCTGACCAAACCCGAATCCCTCGTTTCTCTCAATCTATTTGAAGCGCCACTCAGGCGGCCATGCACAAACGGCGAAGCGCTCGTTATACTGCCCTGCCTTGTCCCCGTTGCAATCTCCGGACACAAAACGACCAGCCAAGGGAACCATGAACGAGGCGAGCGCCCAGGCAAAGTCCCACACGCCGATGATGCAGCAATACTTGCGCATCAAAGCCGAGCATCCGAACATCCTATTGTTCTACCGGATGGGTGATTTCTACGAGTTGTTCTACGACGATGCGCGGCGAGCGGCCAAACTACTGGACATCACCTTGACCAGCCGCGGCGAATCGGCCGGCGCCCCCATCCCGATGGCCGGGGTTCCGGTGCACGCCTATGAGAACTATTTGAGCAAGCTGGTGCGCTGCGGCGAGTCGGTGGCGATCTGCGAGCAAATCGGCGACCCGACCGCGGCGAAAGGACCGGTGGAACGGCGGGTCGTCCGGATCGTCACCCCCGGCACGCTCACCGATGAAGCGCTGCTCGACGAGCGTCGGAGCGCACTGCTGGCGGCCGTAAAGTGCAACGCCGAGCGCTTCGGCCTCGCCGTTTTGGAGCTCGCCAGCGGCCGCTTTACCGTCAGCGAGGTAAACGGCGCCGACGAACTGCAGGCCGAGTTGGAACGCCTGCGACCGGCCGAGCTGCTACTCGACGAAGACGTTACCGTCCCGGTGTCGATCGCACAGCGCCCGGGGCTAACGCACCGCCCCTCCTGGCACTTCGATACACAGACCGCCCAGCGCTTGCTGAGTCGACAGTTCGGCACGCAGGATCTGCACGGCTTCGGAGTGGCGGACCTGCCGCTCGCAATCGGTGCGGCGGGCTGCTTGCTCCAGTATGTAAGCGATACCCAGCGCGCCGCACTCCCCCACATCCGTAGCCTGCGGGTCGAGGCGCGCGAGGACAGCCTCATCCTCGATGCCACGAGTCGGCGCAATCTGGAGCTGGAATACAATCTCGCCGGGGCCACCGAGCACACGCTGGCTTGGGTGCTCGATAGCGCCGTAACCGGCATGGGCAGCCGTCTGCTGCGGCGCTGGATCAATCGACCCTTACGAGATCACGAGCGGCTGCGCCATCGTCAGCAGGCACTGGCGGCGCTCATGGGCAATGGACACCTTGCTCAATTGCGCGAGCAGCTACACGGCCTAGCCGATGTGGAGCGGATCACGGCACGGATCGCGATGAAATCTGCGCGGCCGCGGGATCTGACGGGATTGCGCGCGGCATTGCGGCGGGTGCCGGAAATTCGGGCCACTTTGGAGCGCTGTGACGCCCCACGGCTGGCTGTGCTGGCCGAAGCCCTTGGGGATCATTCCAAGACCTCGGATCTGCTTGGCCGAGCATTGGTGGATACCCCACCGGTCCTGCTCCGCGACGGTGGCGTCATCGCCGAAGGTTACGATCCGCCGCTCGATGAACTGCGCGGACTCCGGCGCAATGCCGATCAATATCTGCTCGAGTTGGAGCGACGCGAGCGTGAGGCGACCGGGATCGCCAATCTCAAAGTGAGCTACAACCGCATCCACGGCTACTACATCGAGATCAGCCGTGGCCAAACTGATCGGGCGCCGGATCACTACCTCCGACGCCAGACGCTCAAAAGCGCGGAACGCTACATCACCCCGGAGCTCAAATCGTTCGAAGACAAGATCCTATCCGCCCGCGAGCGCGCCTTGTTGCGCGAAAAAACGCTCTACGACGAACTGCTCGAGCACCTCGCCGCCGGGCTCGAAGCGCTGCTGCGCTGCGCAGAGGCATTGGCCGAGGTGGACACCCTGGCTTGCCTGGCGGAGCGCGCCGAAGCGCTGGGCTACACCCGACCGGAGCTGACGGCGCAACCGAGGGTGTGGATCGAAGGGGGGCGTCACCCGGTGGTCGAGCAAGTGCTGGAAGAACCATTCGTTGCCAACGACCTCAGCCTGGATGACAGCAGCCGGATGCTGATCGTCACCGGCCCCAACATGGGCGGCAAATCCACCTTTATGCGACAAACCGCCTTGATCGTGCTGCTTGCGCACATCGGCAGCTTCGTACCGGCAAAACGGGCGGTGATCGGCCCCATCGACCGCATTTTCACTCGCATCGGCGCCTCCGATGACCTGGCCGGCGGGCGCTCCACGTTTATGGTGGAGATGACCGAGACCGCCGCCATCCTCCATAACGCCACGCCTGAGAGTCTAGTGCTGCTGGACGAGATCGGCCGTGGCACCGGTACTTTCGACGGTCTGGCGCTGGCCTGGGCAACCGCGTCAGACCTGGCCGGCCGGCTCGGCGCTTTCACTTTGTTCGCCACCCACTACTTCGAGCTGACCGCGCTGCCGGAGCACTATACGAGCGTGCGCAACGTCCATCTCGACGCCGCGGAGCACGGCGCGGGCATCGTTTTTCTACATGCTTTGAAGGAGGGCCCGGCCAATCAGAGCTACGGTCTGCAGGTGGCCACGCTGGCCGGAATCCCGCCAACGGTCATCACTGCAGCACGGCACAAGCTCCGGCAGCTCGAGGAGACGGCCCGGGCACGCCCACCCACGCAGGCGGCACAACTGCCTCTGTTCGACCCCTCGCCCAGTCAGCCGGCACTCGAGCGCCTGCGCGAGCTCGAGCCCGATGCGCTCACGCCCCGGCAGGCCCTGGAATTACTCTACGAGCTCAAGACACTTGCCGCCCCGAAGGCTTGAGGAGTACCGCACACACGTTGCAGCTAACCGCCTCGCCAGCATGATTGCTCGCACCATTGGGTAGACGATGCTCGGTTGGTACACCCTCTCCCCAGGAGAGAAAGGGCGCTACACTTACGAGAAACTCGCCACCAACTCGCGCACGCGGGCTTTGGCGTCGGTCAGAATCGGCTCACCGTCACCGACCAGCAAGCGATCGAAATCGACCGTCTCGCAAAGGCGCTTGACGCTCGCGCGCAGCGCAGCGGGATCATCGAGCTTCACCTCCGGCAGCAGCCGGCATTTGCCCGGCGGGTCGCTGATGATCGCATCACCGACCAACAAGAGGCGCCGCTCCGGCCAAAAGAGCGCCACTTCACCCGGTGATTTGCCCGAGGCATCGAGCACTTGAAACGGGCCGATGGTCTGATCCACCGCTAACTCACCATCGATTTGGGTCCCCTGCTGCCGGGCATGGCCGGCATCCGCCGGGTGGATGAGAACCGTCGCGCCGGTACGCTCGCGCACCTGATTGGCGGCGCGCGAGTGGTTACGATTGGTGAGCACTATGTGCGCCACGCCAGCCGCAACGAGGCGCTCCAGTTCCTCGCCTTCGGGTTCGACCGGGTCGATAACGAGGTTACCTCCGGGGTACATCACCAGATGGCCGTTGAAATTGTAGTTTTGCGGCTGGGCCAACCGCGACCACATATGGATACCCGCGACGATCTCGCGCATGGTTCGCCTCACTCAATGCTATAGGCTACGTCGATGCTGGCTGTGGGACAATGCCAGCCGTAACCAGTATAAGATAAAATTTACTTGGCTTCGCCGTCAGGCCGGGTCGCGGCATTCACTCCCAGAGTTCTGAGCGGAGCTAAACTCATCGACCGGCTCACATCGACTGAGCGGCGTCGCACGCGGTAGCATGACTGTAGATTCCATGAGCCGAGTGCCGCCGCGCCCGGCAGCGGATTTGTCACCGCTGCCCAAGGACCAACGGCTGGCCAACTGAGCGGGTTGCAGCCCAGTCAACGCAACGTGTGGCGGCTCGACGGTCGAAGTAAACACAGTTCATCATTACGGTTGCGATGAATCACGACATGCGAAGAGCGCCCGTGCTGCGCCGAGGAATCCTTGTATTGGGGGGGCTGCTAGTGCTCGCCGCCTGCAATCCCTCACCCCATGAATTTCGCTTGACCGACGTGTCCGGCTCTCAGGCCAAACTGACGCTCTTTAAAGCACCCACGGCGGCGGGCAAAGTGCTCACCGCAGAGGACCTGCGCGGCAAAATCGTGGCGCTGTATTTCGGCTACACCCACTGTCCGGACATCTGCCCCACCACCCTAGCCAAGCTCCAAGCCGTCGTGCAGCGCCTGGGCGAGGCCTCCGATGACCTGCAGGTGGTCTTCGTAACGGTGGATCCAAAGCGCGACACGCCGGCGGTGCTCGAACGCTACATCCACTCGTTTAACCCCCACTTCATCGCCCTGCGGCCCGATCCCCAAGTGCTGCCCAAATTGACGAGCCGTTACCACTTGACCTACAGCTACGGGAAACCGGATGCCGCGGGTAATTACCCCGTCAAGCATACCAGCACGCTGCTGATCTTCGATCAAACGGGGCAAATGCGGCTGATGGGCCGTTCCGATGACAATCCCAAGGACATCGCTGAGGATATTGCCTACCTGATCAGCCATCCGAGTTAGCCTATTCGCAACCGGCCGGTCAATTTCCCCTTAAAGCTGTAGGTTGATGCATCCGCCGCATCTACTTAGCATGCCTATAAAGTAAACCTTTGCGGAGAACGCCATGACTTATGTCGTCACCGAAAACTGCATCAAGTGCAAATATACGGACTGCGTGGAGGTATGCCCGGTCGACTGCTTCCACGAAGGGCCCAATTTCCTGGCCATCGATCCCGAGGAATGCATCGACTGCACGTTGTGCGAGCCCGAATGCCCGGCCGAGGCGATATTCTCTGAGGATGACCTGCCGGAGGAACAGCGGCATTTCCTCGAACTCAATGCCGAGCTCGCCCAAAAATGGCCCGTGATCACCGAGATGAAAGACGCGCCCAAGGACGCCGAGGAGTGGGACGGCAAACCGGGCAAACTCCAGTATTTGGAGCGCTGAGCCCGGCGCGTGCTACCGCCAGCAATGGCGCTGTTTGCCACGGCGACCCGAATCGTCACAGCCAGTCGAGCAGCGAGAACCCTAGGCTGATGCGGTTGTTGACGTGATCGTAATCGAGCAGACTCTCCCCGTAGCCGTAGAACCATTGCAGATAGCCGTTGAGCGGGCCACCCAGAGGAAATACCCAGTTGAGCTGCACTGCCCCGCGCAGGGCCTCCGGCTTCAGATTAGAGCGCAGCAACAGACCGAAAGTCTGGCTGTTGTGCCGGTAAACACCCAAGAGTTCGCTGCGCCCAACGAAATTCTCGATGTTGGGGTTATCGTCATTGCTGGTCGACTCCGGAATCCGCCACCAGCCCCGAAGCTGGAAGCCGAATTTTTCATTGTCGAACAGCACGCCACCGATGAGCCGATTCCAGCTTCTGGAAAAGGGATCGGAACGACCGTTGGATTGATGATTGAGGCTCAGCGTGAGCAGCCGGCCATGGAGCCCGAGCAAATTGAAGTGGGTGCGCAGCGAATAAATCAGCTCCGGCTCGTAATTGGTTTCCCGAAAGGGTGACGAGAAGCTGCTGTTATAAGCTTGCCAAAACGAAAGTTGCGTATAGCCAAACCAGAGATCGCCGCCGTCGAGGAGGAGATTCCGCCACAGCGGCGCCTTGAAACTGAATTGGAATTTGACCTCTAGGTGGTCGATATCGGCGGCGTCACGACTGCCGGTAGGATCCCGGTTGAGCCGGGCGTTGTAGGAAAGTGGCAGGGCATAGACGGGCTTGTAGGGGGTGAAAAAGCGCGCCCACCCTCGGCGCGAGGTGACTTGCCAGCGCCGGCTCAATCCCACCTCGGCCGGCGCCTGCCCGGTTCGCTCGGCAGCGACCATGGCTTGCCCCGCCGTATTCTCCGAGTTGCGGGGGCGGGCGTGCACCGCCGGCTGCTCATTATCGCCACCGCCTTGCGGCGGGCGGCCCATCGCGCTGTCGTAGCAATGCAGGCGCTCTTGGGCGTCCTCCAGCTTGACACAGGCCTGCAAACCCGCCGCGTCGAGCGCGACGACCGCAGGTGCTATGAGCATGAGAATCAACAACAACCCGAACCAGCGTACCGGCATCCGAGTCGGGCCGCTCGTCGACTGACCGTGTGGCGCGCGCTCACCGCCGGCGCTGCACGGAGCCTGCTCGCGGCAGCAGGTGCCAGCGGACGGGGGGGCGAGTGAGCGCAGCCTGGCAAGCATCAGGAGCTGGAGGCAGTGTTACCGGTATGGCCCTTGCCCGCACCTGCCGCCGCCTTATCGGCCGGCTCCTCCTCGGCCTGCTTGACGAGCGCCTCCCGCTTGAGGTCGTGGATTCCAGCCACCACCGCTTTACTCACTTTGTATACATAGTCATCGGCAGAGGTCCGCAGCAGATAGTCATCGCCCTGAGCAGCCTTGCTGAAGCGGTATTTCACCGTACGTCCATTTTGCAGCGTCAACGTATAACTCAGCTCGGGCGCCGGCGCCCGGACCGACTTGTCTGCCTTGCCCTGCACGTCCTCGAACGTGAGGTGGGCCAATCGATCAACGACCCGAGCGGCTTGCTCCGCATCCGTGTCAGCGCCGTTACTCAGCCCAGCGAGCTGCCATTTGTCGTCCTTGCGTTGCAGAGTGAACGAGGGCAGATCGATGCGGACGATGTCCCGAGGCTTTTGTTGCAAGAAATTGCGATCCATCCACTGATTGGCCTCGATACTCGCCTGCCAGAGTTCAAAGGCAATTTCGTAGACGGCCTTGCCCGTCTCCGATCGAGCAAAAACCTGCTTTGGTCCAGCCGAGTCGCCCAAATAGAGGGTAGTCAACGCATCCTCACCGTGTTTCAGCGTGATGCGACGCTCGAAATCCGCCGCGCCTACATGAAAACGCTGGCCGGCCCCCTCGGTAACGGCCACCGGCAACCGCGGCCGCAAAGCACTGAGCGCCGCGAGAAAACTATCCACCTTGGAGGTATCGGCTGGAAAACCTTCGCGGGAGGGCAGGTTCCAACCCTCGGCGCCCTTGCGCAGCGTGATCGAGCCTTCCTCACGGGCGTCAATCACGATGGTGTCGACCTTATCGCGTGCGAAAACGACCAGAGGCTGGTCGGGCTTGGTGAGCGTGTAGCGCTGGGTATTCCAAAGCAGCGTACCGGCGAGCAAAAGTTGGGCTGCGAGCACACCGGCCAAAATAATGTTCAGCCGCTTCATGCTTAGACCTTCCCTTCCCGCAGCACGGCCAGATAATAGCGCTCCCGACGCCGCCGCATGAACCGTTGCGCACCGAAGACGATCGCCAACCCGCCGAGTCCGAAACCATAGCTGAGATATTCCCAAAAACGCTGGGTGTCCTCCGAGAGGGGTTCCAGCAAACGCGAGAAATGGCTGCGACCGCGAATTGCGAGCAGGCCCGGATCCTCCAGCGACCAATCGATGGCATTCTGCACAAGCTGTACCGGATTCAAATACTGAGTCCCGGTCGCATTGGCGATCAAATCAAGCGCGGAATCGGCGAGAAAGCTGCTGGAGCCGAACAGGATGAGCCGAGCGGAGGCGGGCGAGCGCTCGAGCACGCTGGCGACCTTGGTTTTGGCATCCTCGCTATCCTCGCTCGCACCCGTTTTAGTACTACCCGCCGCGTCGTCATCCTCTCGCTCACTCTTGAGCAGAGGTGAAGGTTGGTCTTTGAAAAAGGACTGGAACCGTCCTTGCACGACGCCCGCCAGCAGCCTGCGGCCGCGGTCTTCGCCGAGGGGAAACCCCATACTTCCATAACGCTCGAAATCCGGCTCGATCGCCTCCGAGTCCGAGGTCCACGCCTCGGGCGAGCTCTGCAGCACCCGGAGCACCTTGCGCTCCTTGCCGGTCTGCGGCTCGATCCGCACCGGCGAGGCCCAATCCATGGTGACCTGCTCGAGACCCGCGGTGATGGGGCTATCGGCAAGCATGCCATCCGGCCGGATGTCTACCAAATAAGGGTATGCCAGGCTGCGGATCTCCTGTACCCGTACACCGCCTGCCATACGCTCCACTGGTATCGGCAGCGCGATGTTTTGTGGATCGAGCACCATGGTCTCGGCGATTTTGATGCCCTTGGCCGCGAGCCACTCCTCCAAGCCAGTCCGACGTTTCCTGACCGTGAGGCCGGCCCGGCTAAGACCCACGTCGAACGGCGAAGCGGCGATGGCGACCGTACCGCCCCGCATGAGGAACTGATCGATGGCGAACAGCTGTTTATCGTCGAGCTCCCAGGGCGAGACCACTAGCAACAGATCGGTCGCCGCAGGCACCCGCCCCGATTTCAGATCGGTCGTTCGCACTGCGGCATTCTCCCGCAGCTTGGCCTCCAGGGCCTGGTAGCGCGCCATTCCGCTACCGTAGTAACCTGGCTGCGGCGGCGGGGTATAGAGCGCGATGGTCTTCAATAAACCCGTGGCGAAGCGCTTCAAAGCCGATTCGATGTTGCGTTTGAGATCCGCCTGATCGAGGCTCTCGGGCAATGGCACCGGCACCGTCTGATCACCCCGTTGCAGCAGCATGTAAAAGTAGAACCGGTTGGGGTCCAACAAGCTCGTGACCATGGGCTGAAAGCCGTATTGCTGCTGGATCTGCCGGGCCAGTTCACCGCCATCGGCCTGCGGATTCCGGATCCGAACCTGTAGCATTCCGCGCGACTCGCCACGCAACTCTCCGAGAATGGAATCCAAGCCCTTGCGCAACTGCACTAGATCGGCGGGTAGGCGCCGGTCGTCCGATAGAAAGCCGTGGAAGGTGACCGGCTCGGTGATATGACTGAACACGTTGCCGCCCCCTTGATAGGCGTAGATCACTTTTTTGATGGTCCGCGTGATCTGGTACTCGGGATTGCGCAGCTCCACCTGCAGCTGCCCTGCCGAGCCGCCCTTGACCTCGACCAGGTCGCGAAAATTCAACGTTCCGTACTGATCGCCGTACTTCACCAAGATGTTGAAATACGAGTTGACCACCCCGGCTTGATACTTGCTTTCGGTGCGAAACGGCACGGGCTTGATGCCGTAACTCTCGTTCGCCTCACGCTCGAGCTGCGCGTCTTGCTGAGGATCGACCAAGGCTACATGGACGCGCTTGCCGCCAACCACCGCATACTCTTTCAGCAGATTCTCGAGTTGCGGCACCAGCGGTGCCAACAACGGATGCGTCTTGGCGCTGAAATAGCCGCGGATGAGCAGCGGCTCCTGGAGCTGGGAAAGATAGAGTTGAGTCGCAGGAGAGATGGAATAGATCTGACCCGCCGTGATATCCGCGCGGGCCCAACCAATCGGTTGCAGCCAGAAATTGGCCGCCACGAAATTGGCGATGAACAGCCCCGCTGCGACCCGCCACTGCCGGTGCCTACCCTGCCCGGCCGCCTCGGAGCCCACCCAGCGCAACCGTTCCAGCGAATAGACGTTGAGTGTCAAAAACACACCGACCAGGCTGAGATAATAATAGAGGTCACGCAAATCGAGCACGCCACGCGTGATGGAGTCGAACCGCGCGCCCGTGCCGAGCAAGGCCAACCCATCCGCGACCCGCTGCCCGAACAGATCGGTGAGGGTATTGGAGCCGATGAGGTAGAACACCATACAAATCAGCACGCTGCCAATAAGGCTGACGATCTGATTGTCGGTGCGTGAAGAGACATACAACCCAATGGCGGCGTAGGCCGCAGCAAGCAATAACGTCGCCAAATAGCCGCCAACCACCGGCCCCCAGTCCAACGGCCCCAATAGAGCGACCATGATTGGCAGTGGCAAGGTCAACACCAACGCCACCGCCACCAAACCAAGGCAGGCGAGAAACTTGCCGAGCACCAGCCGCAGCGGAGTAACCGGCACGGTCATCAACAGCTCCAGCGTTCCCGAGCGGCGCTCCTCACTCCACATCCGCATGGTCACGGCAGCCACGAGAAAAATGAGCAGGATCGGCATCCATTGGAACAACGGCCGAACGTCGGCAAGGTCGCGGGCAAAGAAAGTCTCCACCCAGAAAAAGACGAACAGCGTTGCGGCGAGAAAGGCTGCCAGAAAGATGTAGGCAACCGGTGAACCGAAGAAAGCCGCCATCTCCTTACGCGCGACCCTCAGCACATCAGGCATGGGCAGCCTCCTCTGCCTCGTTGATCTCGCGGAATACCGCCTCGAGTTCCATGACCTCCGGCTGCAACCGGTAGAGCGCGATACCGTTTGCATGCATGGCGCGCCCCACGGCACAAGCAATCCCCGCTGGGTCGCTCTCTCCCAGCTGCAATCGATAACAATGCCGACCTTGCTCGGCGCCGGCCTCCTCGATACGCTCAACGCCGCCGACCGTGGCGAGCACGGCATGGGCGCGCTGGGGCGGCGCGCCCACGCAGATTTGCAGGCCGTGGGTTTGATCAAGCTCGCTGAGCTTGGCATCGAGTGCCAAGCGGCCCTGGCGGATCATCAGCACCCGAGTGCATACCGCCTCGACCTCCTGCAGAATGTGGGTCGAGAGCAGCACCGTGGCGTGCTGGGCAAGCTCGCGAATCAACTCGCGCATGTGCTGAATCTGGCTCGGATCGAGCCCATTGGTGGGCTCGTCCAGTATGACGATGCGCGGCTTATGCAGGATCGCCCGCGCCACGCCGACCCGCTGCCGATAGCCGCGCGATAGGGTTGCTACGCCGTGCATGGCCCGGGGTTCAAGGCCTGTGCTGCGGATCGCTTGGCGAGTGGCCGCTGCGCGCTCGGCCGACGGTACGCCTTGCAACGACGCCTGGTAATCCAGGTAATCGATAACACTCATATCCGGATAGACCGGGCAGTTCTCCGGCAAATAACCGATGCAGCGTTGGATTTCATGGCGCTGGCGAGTGATATCAAAGCCGTCGATCGTAATGCGCCCGGCGCTCGGCTCGAGATAGCCGGTCAGCATCTTCATGATCGTCGTCTTACCAGCCCCATTGTGGCCCAGCAAGCCGACGATCTCGCTGCGGGCTATTCGGAAGGAGACATCGCAGACGGCCTTGACAGCACCATAGCTAAGCGACAATTGTTCTGCTTCGATCATTGCGAAACAGGCCCCTTGCATTCATTCTGGGTGATCGAAAGGCGCGCCGCCCCGAGGCGACGAGGCAGGCGGATCCGGACCGCAGCCAAGGGCAGAGTGTAGCGCCAGGTTCGAACGATTAAAATGGGCTTTTCCAGTTACACAAACGAGTCTTTAGCCATGTCCAGCGTCGTTGACGATACAGCCGCGATTCCCGAATACAAGCCCCTCTCCGGCTCGAACCAAGCCAGCAGCGAGCCGCCCCGGTCTTACGAGATTACGGTCCGAATCGAAAAGCCCATGCTGCGCCGCGTATTGCGCAAGCTCCTTAATAGCTACCTGGGGCGCAAACGTTATGTGGCGGCGCTTGTCTTCGGCTACGCCGTAACCACCCTTCTTTTGAAGCAGAATTACAGCTGGTACACGTGGGTACTGGCCGGGCTGCTGATTATCGTGGTCGTACTGCCGATGCTCTTGCGCTCCCTGATGTTCCTGCGCTGGCTCCGAGCCTATCAGGCCGAGCAAGGCGAGGCGGCTTGCTACCGATTCGACGACGAAGGCATCGAGGCACGGGTCGCCAACGGCCAAGGCCAAATGCCGTGGCAGGAATTCAATCGGTTGCTCAGGCTCGACGAGGCCTGGTTGTTGTTCACGCGCGGCAATGCCTTCACCATTTTGCCACTGCGCGATCTCTCACCGGGTCTGCGTGAGTTGATCATGGGTAAAATCGAGGCCAACGACGGAGAAATCATCTAAGCCACACTGGCGCGGCCGGGCTATTTTAGTTGCGGGCGAGCAGAACAGGCATCGAACGACACAGCGGAGACGATGACCGAACAGGAAGGTGTCATCAAATATCGGCTCGATCACCGCTGGAGCGATCCACCTGAGGCGGCACTGCTCCGCTCGCTGAATGCTTGGCGGGAGTTGCTGCGCAAACTCGGGCTGATCGGGCAGGATCCTGCCCGCTACGGCGGCCTCGACTTCGGCAACCTGAGCCGGCGCCTGGAGAGTCCGCAGGGCGCGCGCGCGCCGGCGTTTCTAATCAGCGGTACCCAAACAGGCCACCTCGCTCGACTGGAACCAAAACATTACGTGTGGGTACGGGAGTGTGATACCAGGCACAATCGCATTCTGGCTGAAGGTCCGATTCATCCTTCTTCCGAGGCACTGACCCACGGCGCCATCTATGCGGCCGCGCCGGAGTTCACCTATGTCTTCCACGCCCACTGTCCAGTGATATGGCAGCATGCCCAAGCGCTGGGCATTGCGCTCACCGCGGCCGATGTGCCCTACGGTACGCCGGCGATGGCCGCCGAGGTACGCCGGCTGCTCGCCGCCGCCGATGTCCGCCGCAGTGGCACCCTCGCGATGGGCGGCCACGAAGATGGCGTTATCAGCTTCGGGTCCAGCGCCGAGGTGGCCGGCTGCGCTATGCTCTCCCTACTGGCCCGGGCGCTGGAGCTAACGGATCGGCATTGACCGGAAAGCGACGCACCGGCTACGACAAGGAACAAGGCCCCGATGGGCACTGCCTGTGATGACCCGATCGGCATTTTCGACTCTGGCCTGGGCGGTCTGTCGGTCGTCCAGGCCATTCGGCGACGCCTGCCGGCGGAACAACTGCTTTATGTTGCAGATTGTGCTTATGCGCCTTACGGTGGGCGCCCCACCGCTTTCATCCGCGCGCGCGCCCTGGCACTGGCCGGTTTTCTCCAGACCCAGCGGGCCAAGGCGCTGGTCGTCGCCTGTAATACCGCCACCGCGGCGGCCGCCGAAGCACTGCGCAGGCAGCTCGAATTGCCCATCATCGCCATGGAACCCGCCGTAAAGCTCGCCGCAGCCGCCACCCGCTGCAATGTGGTCGGAGTACTTGCAACCGAAGGCACGCTGGCGAGTGCTCGTTTCGCGGGGCTGCTGGCGCGCTTTGCAGGCGCGGTGCGGGTCGTGACCCGGCCAGCGCCGGATCTGGTGCTGCTGGTCGAACGCGGCGAAATCGATGGGATCGAGGTCATGCGACGGGTCCAAGCGCATGTGAGTCACCTGCTACGGCAAGGGAGCGATACGATCGTGCTGGGTTGCACGCATTACCCCCATTTGCGGCCATTGATCGAGCGCGCGGCCGGCCCTGAGGTGGCCATCATTGACACCGGCCCCGCCGTCGCGCGCGAGCTTCGGCGGCGGCTCGAGGAAAAGGGCCTGGCTCGGTCAAGCGCCGGCGGCGGCACGATCCGTATCTGGACGAGTGCGGCGGTGGATTCTGCTCGGGCCGTTTCGCAACGCCTGATCGGCTCCGGGCACGATGCACTGGTGATCGATGCACTGCCAAATCTGCCCATGCTCCAATCCGATGCGTGGATGCAAGCGACGGGACGGTAGCATACGCTGCTCGGCTCCTGTGAATATCAGGTAACGAAGATTGCAGGGAACTATCCATTCGACGATAGTTACGGGAAGCGGATGTTTAATCGAACCTTATTATTTAAGGGTTGAATTCCGGGCTCGGCACATTGATAAAACATTGATATAAACCAATCAGCCAAAGGAGCAAGGAATGCACTCAACGACTCCCATGCGCTGCTGCATGGTGTTATTAGCCGCCGTGCTGCTTTCAGCATGCGCCTCGGCCCCACCCGAGAAACCCGATGATGCGCTGTCCAAAGCGCAGTACGCGATCAACCAGGCGGAGCAGGTGGTCGGTCGAAAAAGCCAATCGGTGCCCTTGTATGAAGCCAAACAGCGGCTTGCAAAGGCCCACAGCCTCGCCACCGAGCCTAAAAATTACCTCAAGGCACGCCGTCTCGCCGAAGAGGCGACCCTAGACGCGCGCTTGGCGCAGTCTCAAGCCGAGGCGCGACAGGCGCAGGCCCAAAAGGCCGACCTGCAAGAGAGTCTTGAGACGCTGCGCGAGGAGATTCAGCAAGGGGGGGGCGGACAATGAATCAACGTATCCTAATCGGCTTGTTGAGCTCGGCTTTGCTCGCCGCCTGCAGGTCGGCTCCCGTGCAGCAAAACCTCGATGCGCTCGGGCCGGCGCAGCAAGCGGTCGCCAGGGCCGCCGCTGATCAGCAGGTCCAGGCCTACACGGCTGTGGAGCTGCGCCGGGCGCAGGATAGCCTCCAGGCGGCGCAAACCGCTTGGACGGAGGAACAGGACCAAGCGCGCGCCGAACATCTGGCCTACTTGGCGCAGCGGCATGCCGAGATCGCCCAAGCCGAGGCAGCAAAACAAGCTGCCATTGTGCAATCCCAGCAGATCATGAAGCAACGCGATACGCTTCGGCTCCAGAGCCGCAGTCAGCAAGTGGAGGCGCAACAGCGCCAAATCGAAGTATTGAGGGAACAGCTCGCCGAGCTCCAGCCCAAGCAGACCGAGCAAGGCATCATGCTCACCCTCGGCCATGTGTTGTTTGCCTTTGACAGCGCGCGGCTGCAATCGGCCGCGCAGGCACCGCTTGATAAACTCGCCGCTTATCTGCGTGAGCGTCCGCAGACGCAGGTGCAGATCGTGGGCTACACCGACAGCACCGGTTCAGAGGCCTACAATCAGCGCCTCTCCGAGCGCCGGGCCCAGTCGGTTGCCGATGCAATGGCGCAGCGAGGCATCGAGCGGGCAAGCATGACCGTTGCCGGGCGAGGTGAGAGCAACCCGGTCGCCTCCAATGCGACAGAGCAAGGGCGGCAGCTCAATCGACGGGTGGAGTTCACCCTCCTGAACCAACCGTAAGACCCTACCCCACCGCCGGTTTGGAACCCACATCCCTCAACCATCACCGCCACGGCAGCGTTGTATGGCGCTGCCGTGGCGGATTGAGCGATGATTCGAAATCAGCCTGCCTATAGCGGGATGCAACCGGTAATCGCCAGCCCTATGATCGATTAGCATAACGGCCTAAAAGTCCGCTTGGCGAGCGAGCCCTTGCTTGCCCGCCATCTCTAACATAGACATAGACACTGTTCGCATGCCGCGATGAGGGGAATTGTTAAAGTCCTTGCCGAAAAGACGCATTGCAATCCGGGGCGCGCGCCAAAACAATCTGCGCAATCTTAATCTCGACATCCCTTTGGGCGAATTGGTGGTGATCACCGGGGTCAGCGGATCGGGCAAATCCTCGCTCGCCTTCGATACCGTCTACGCGGAAGGTCAACGACGCTATGTCGAGACGTTCTCGCCGTATGCCCGCCAGTTCCTGGATCGAATGGACAAACCCGCCGTCGAGCGCATCGAAGGGATTCCTCCAGCAATCGCCATCGATCAGACCAACCCGGTGCGCAGCTCACGCTCCACCGTGGGCACCATGACGGAGTTGAACGATCATCTGAAGTTGCTATTCGCCCGTGCGGCACAGTTATATTGTCAGCGCTGCGGTCACCGGGTGGTGCGCGATACCGCCGATGACATCTGCGCGCAGCTGATCGCCCGCGGCGCAGGCCGGCGCGCCGTAGTCACCTTCCCGGTCGAGATACCGGCAAACTTCACGCCGGAGGAAATCCGCAAGCTACTGATGCGACAGGGCTATACCCGGCTGCACTCGACGGATAACCAGCGGCTCGAGGTGATCCAGGATCGTCTGCGCCTTGCAGCAAATCAGAGTGCTCGGATCGTCGAGGCCTTAGAGGCGGCTCTCAAACATGGCCGCGGCCGAACGAGCGTCTACCCCCTCGACGAGCGCCGCCAACCCCAAGCCCCGTGGCGGTTCTCAACGGATCTGCACTGCGCCGACTGCGACCTCCACTACACCGAGGCACATCCTAGCCTCTTCTCCTTCAACTCACCGATCGGCGCTTGCACTGTCTGCCGCGGCTTCGGTCGCACGCTGGGGATCGACTACGCGCTGGTGATCCCCGATGATCAGCTCACCCTCGCCGAAGGGGCTATTCGGCCGTGGCGCTCCGGGCAGTCCGCCGAATGCCAGCGTGATCTGCTGCGCTTTGCGCGCCACCGCGGCCTACCCACCGACACCCCCTGGCGCGACCTCACGGAGAGCGACCGGCGCTGGGTCCTCGACGGCGAAGGGAACGGCGCGGATCTATGGTACGGCGTGCGGGGTTATTTCGACTGGCTGGAGTCGAAGAGCTACAAGATGCACGTGCGGGTGCTGCTCTCGAAGTACCGCAGCTACGATCTGTGTTCGGCCTGTCGCGGGGCGCGCCTCAAATCGCAGGCCCTGCTTTGGCGCCTGGGCCGTCGCGAGGACGCCGACGCGGTGCTCGACCCGACGGCGCGCTTCCACGCCGTAGGCACCACGCTGGCGCGAGAGTGCTTGGTCAAACTGCCGGGGCTCAGTATTCACGATCTCATGCGGTTGCCGCTCGTTCGCGCCGCTCATTTCTTTGAGCGCCTACAACTGCCGTCTCCTATGGATGAGGCGGTGGAGGTGCTGCTCGAGGGTATCCGCACGCGGCTGCGCTACCTCGGCGAGGTGGGGCTCGGCTATCTCACTCTCGACCGCCAATCGCGCACGCTCTCCGGCGGCGAGGTGCAGCGGATCAACCTGACCACGGCACTCGGCACCTCGCTAGTGAACACGCTGTTCGTGCTGGACGAGCCCAGCATCGGTCTGCACCCGCGGGACATGCAGCGCATCATCGAGGTCATGCAGCGCCTACGCGATGCCGGCAACACGCTGTTGGTCGTCGAGCACGATCCCCAGGTCATGCGCGCGGCCGATCGGATTCTCGATTTGGGGCCCGGCCCCGGTGAGAGCGGCGGCGACATCGTCTTCTGCGGTCCGCCGGCTGAGCTACCGCAGGCGCGGGGTTCGCTCACGGCGGACTATCTCGGCGGGCGGCGCAGCATCGGCTCAGCCGGAGTGGAACGCCCACGTGGCCCACCCAGTCTATGGCTGGAGATTGGCGGGGCCGCCGCGCACAATCTCAAAAACCTCGACGTGCGCATTCCGTTGCAGCGGCTCGCGGTGCTCACCGGGGTGTCCGGATCCGGCAAATCCACCTTATTGGAAGGCGTGCTTTACAATGCCCTGCGCCAGCTGCAGGGTCGACCGGCGGAACGGCCTGGCCAATTCACCACGCTCCACGGTCACGAGCAACTCGACGAGGTGGTGCTGGTGGATCAATCACCCATCGGCAAGACCACGCGCTCCAACCCCGCCAGCTACGTGGGTGCCTTCGCCGCCATCCGCAAGGCATTCGCCGCCGAGCCACTGGCGCGGGAGCGCGCCTATCGACCCGGCACCTTCAGTTTCAACAGCGGCAGCGGGCGTTGCCCAGGCTGTGGCGGCAACGGCTTCGAGCACGTGGAGATGCAATTTCTCAGCGATGTTTATCTACGCTGCCCGGATTGTGACGGCCGCCGCTACCGTGCCGAAGTGCTGGAGGTGAAACTCGCACCTTCCGCCGACTGCCGGACAGCACCGAAATCCGTGGCCGACGTGTTGGCCATGACCGTGACCCAGGCCAGCGTCTTTTTCGCTGACTACCCCGATATCGTCGCCGCCTTAACGCCTTTGGAGGCGGTCGGTTTAGGGTACCTGCAGCTCGGACAGCCGGTCCCGACGCTCTCCGGTGGCGAAGCACAGCGCTTGAAACTGGCCGGTCATCTCACCGGTGCCGCCCGGCGCCAAGCCCAACACAAGCGACTGCTGTTCCTGTTCGACGAACCGACCACCGGACTGCATTTCGAGGATATCGCCACGCTCCTGCACGCCTTCGACCGCTTGCTGCAAGCCGGCCACTCCTTGCTCGTCATCGAGCATAACCTCGATGTCATCGCGGCGGCGGACTGGATTATCGATCTCGGCCCCGAAGGCGGTGAGCGCGGCGGTGAGATCGTCTGCAGCGGCTCGCCGACGCAGGTCATGGCCGTCGCGACAAGCCATACCGGGCAGGCCCTGGCAGCGTATCTGAAAGCCCGTTCAACAAAAAAACCGTTGGCCGCGAACAGCGAAACAGCCAAATGTAGCGCGGAAGCCCCCGCGGCGCAACGCGGTGCCGAGAGCATCTATATCCACCACGCCCGCGAGCACAACCTGAAGAACATCGACGTGCACATACCGCGCGATCAGCTTACGGTAATCACCGGAATCTCCGGCTCCGGCAAAAGCACTCTGGCCTTCGATATCCTCTACAATGAAGGTCAGCGCCGCTACCTCGAATCACTCAACGCTTACGCTCGGCAGTTTGTCCAGCCGGCCGCCCGACCGGAGGTGGATGCCATCTTCGGTATTCCACCTACGGTCGCAATCGAGCAGCGCACCAGCCGCGGCGGACGCAAGAGCACCGTAGCGACCCAGACCGAGCTGTATCATTTTCTGCGCCTACTGTTCGTCAAGCTTGGTATCCAACACTGTCCGGACTGCGATCTGCCTATCGAGGCACAAACCGTGGACGCCATCGTCGCCCGGCTGTTGCGCGCGCACCGGGGCCGAGCGGTCGGCGTGCTCGCACCGCTTGTAACCGCCCGCAAGGGCTATTACACGGAGCTCGCCAAGTGGGCCGCGGGCAAGGGCTTCGCGCAGCTGCGCGTGGATCGCGTGCTGCTACCCACGGCCAACTGGCCGCGCCTGGATCGCTACCGTGAACACGATATTGATCTGCCCATCGCCGAGCTGACGCTCGCGCCCGAAAATGAGGCACGGCTGCGAGTGCAGCTGCAATGGGCGCTCGATCTCGGCAAAGGCCACGTCAAGGTGGACTTCGGCGCTCCGGGCGAAGCGTTGTTTTCCATCCAACGCGCCTGCCCGAGCTGCGGCCGTAGCTTCCATGAAGCCGACCCACGCCGGCTCTCGTTCAATTCCAAGCACGGCTGGTGTCCGAGCTGCTATGGGGTCGGTGTCGTACTCGC
>JAGFJL010000071.1 GCA_024102725.1 Nitrococcus mobilis | reverse complement strand
CCGTGGTGCGGGTGAGCAGCTGCCAAACGAAGTCGGCCACCGTATCCGGGGATTTGAGCATTCCGGTCCGCTCGAGCTCTCGAAAACGCTCCACGTCCGGAAAGCGCTCGCTGTCCTGCTCCCGGATAAGCGCCTGCATCGGCGTATCCACAACCCCAGGGCACACGCTTCCCACAGCAATGTCGTGCGAGCGCAGCTCCAGATCCAGCACCTGGTAGAGCATGTACAACGCCGCCTTTGCCGTACAGTAAGCGCCCCAGCCCGCGAGGGGATAATGTGCTGCACCCGAGGAGACATGCAGGACCCGCCCGCCGCTCAGACAGGGCAGCAAGCGTTGGGTGAGAAACAGCGGCCCTTCGACATTAACAGCCTGGGCGTAGCGCCACTCCGCCAGTCCAACCACCGCCAGGGGGCGCACCGGTTCCAAGACACCGGCATTATGCAGCAGATAGCGTACCCGGCGCCCGGCTATCGCCTCCGCCACCTGCGCGCGGCCCTCCGGAGTCGCCACATCCGCAGCCCGCGTCTCGATTCGATCCGGTCGTGCTTGGGCGAGCGCCTCGAGCGGCCCGCTGCGACGGCCAATAGCGAGCACTGCTAAGCCCTCAGCCGCCAGCCGTTGCACCATGGCCCGCCCAATGCCTGTTCCACCTCCGGTTACCACGGCAAGTTCGTGCATCATTTTCTTTCTCCCTGTCGTTAGCAGTTGGGAGGGTAAGTGGCTCGACAGCGCTCCCGTTGTTGGAGCGGGTCTTGGCGAAAGAACCGGCACAGCTGCTCGTAGACCGCTGGGTACCCAGCGCAAAGCCGCTCGGGCAGCTCGAAGAAAGCCTCGCAGGCTACCGCAAAGAATTCGCCGGGCGATTCCAGAGCATAGCGATCGAGCACCGGCTCCTCGTCCGCCGCCACGGCCGCCTGGGCCTGGCTCCAGGCATCCGTGAAGGCCCGAGTCCAGGCCCGCTGCGACATGCCCCGATGCAGTGGGGGCATACCGTTGGCCACGCCGTTGCGCATGTCCAGCTTATGCGCGAACTCGTGCAGAATCACATTGTAGCCATCCAATCCCGCCCCGCCTTGGATGTCGTCCCAAGAGAGAACGAGCGGTCCGTCATCCCAGGCTTCACCGATCAGCTCCGCTACTTGCTCGTGGACCACCCCGGCGTCATCGGGATACGCATGCCGGGCGCGGAACCCGCCGGGATAGACTACGATGCTGTACCAGCCGCGGTACCAGTCGAGTCCCAGCTCCAGCACCGGCACGCACCCCAGCGCCGCGATGGTAGTCGTCTGCCAAGGGCCCATCTGGAGGCCGGCGATCCCATAAAAGCGCTTTTCGGCCACCAGCAACGTCGCAAGTTCGTGCAACCGTTGCTGCGCCGGTGCGCTCATTTGCATGAGCAAGGGCTGGGCGGCGATTACCTCTTGCCAGAGACGCTCCGGTATGCGCTTTTGGGCAAGAATGCGTTTTCGACGCCAGCGCCGCAGCCAGCCGGTCACGCCCCCCTTGCCCCACCCGGCCCGGCTACGACCCGCAGCGGCTTCCCGGCAAGCCAGCTGCGCACATTCTCTGCGGTTTGATCGATGAGGCGCTGGCGCGCCTGGCGGCTGCCCCAAGCGCAATGGGGCGTCACGATCAGATTGGGAATATCCGGCTCCAGCAAGGGGTTACCTTGCCACGGTGGCTCCTCGGTAAGTACATCAACCCCGGCTCCTGCGATTTGCCCGGTACGCAGCGCATCGGCCAGCGCCGCCTCGTCCACGATCCCACCCCGAGCGGTATTGATCAGCAGCGCCGTGTCTTTCATCCGGGCCAGTTCCGGCGCACCGATGAGTCCGCGGGTCTCGGGCGTAAGCGGACAATGCAGGCTGAGAACGTCTACCTCTGCCAGCAGCTCCGCCAGCCGTACGCGTTCGGGTTCGGGCCGCTGCGCCCCCGGGCGCTGCGCCACCCGCACCGACATTCCGAGCAGTTCGGCGGTTTGCGCGACCCGCCGACCGATCTCGCCATAGCCAAGAACACCGAGCACGCGGTCCTCGAGCTCCCCAATTGGATGCGTCAGCAGGCAGAATTGATCGGCGCGAGCCCAGCGGCCGCCGCCCACGTCCCGTACATAGGAGAGCAAATTGCGCGATAGCGCGAGGACAAGCATAAAAACATGCTGTACCAGCGAGACCGTACCGTAGCCGCGGCAATTCACCACCGTGATTCCGCGCGCCGCCGCGGCCTGCAGATCCACGTTGTTGGTGCCGGTGGCAAGCACACAAATCAACCGTAGCCGGGGACAACGTTCGAGTATCGGTCGGTCGAGCACTGCCTTGTTCACGATCGCGCACTCGGCGGTGCCGATACGCGCGGCGGTTTGCATGGCAGCTGTCGCCTTGAAATAATGTATTTTTTGAAAAACTGATTCTAATTTATTGAAATATAAATCATCAAGATCCAGAGACGCGCGATCCAGCAAAACCGCCTGCATGTCATCTCCTTCGGGCCGACCCGCAACCGTACCTGCCGCAATCGTATCGTAGGTTACTCAAGGGATCGTTTCGAGGAGTCGTTGCCATGCTCGGGTTGGTCTTCGCCGGCGTGAGGCTAAACTTGAGCCTAGCTGGATGCAATGCGGATCGACCAAGCGTGGCGCCCCGCAATCGGCTACGCTTGCCAAAAGACTCAATGGGTTCGTGGCGACCGTCTACTCACCCGTATCCAGATAGACGCAAGCCGACGCGGTATTGCAACACATGCCGCTGGGCATCAGCCCAGCTTGCCACGAGGCGGGAATGGCCATGCCTGCTCAGCAGCTTAAACAGTTCCTCAACCAGCACGAGATCAATTATTTGATCATTCAGCACTCGCCGGCATTCACCGCTCAAGGGATCGCTGCAGCGGCACACGTCTCCGGCCGATATTTCGCCAAAACCGTGACGGTGAGCCTAGATGGTCGCCTCGCCTTGGTGGCTATCCCGGCCATGCGCCAAGTCAACTTGCCGCGGCTTGCACGGACCGTGGGCGCCAAACACGCCGTGCTGGCTTCGGAGTCACAATTTCAGGATCGTTTCCCCGGTTGCGAACTCGGCGCGATGCCTCCGTTCGGCAACCTCTTCGACATGGAAACCTATGTAAGCCGGGATCTTTCCAGATCGGAAGAGCGTCGTGTAGGGAAAGAGTGTA
>JAGFJL010000043.1 GCA_024102725.1 Nitrococcus mobilis | reverse complement strand
CGTTTTCCAGGGACGCCGCCTCGGAGCCGCCCAGCGCCGGCTCGGGATTGTCCCCGTGCAGGCCGGCAATGGGATCCTTGAGCACGGTGAGCGTGTGGGCGGCAACGTTGCCCGCGGGACCTCCGCCACAACGATACCAGGCGTATATCCGTCGGCCGGTGGGCGGCACGGCGGCCAGCGCCGCGGTGGTGCGCGTCAAGCCGTTGCCGGATGCGGCGTCGGCGCTGCTGCGGATGGCGGGCGCGAAGGTGATCACTCCATCGGCGCGGTCGGCGACGTAGACAGGCGCATCGGCCGTAGCATGAGCAAAGTGCTCGACCTCGCGCCATATCCGAAACGGACGTCCATCGTGAATCAGAGAGGGCACGCGTGCATCCAGGCTCGCCTCGGCTTCCACCGCCACCACGAGATCCAGCTCGTCACCAGTGGGGGCGATCACCGGGGCATGACGCAGCTGAAAACTCTGGCCTGGCAGACCGGTGGAGACGCCCAGCATCTCAGCCTCGATCAGCTGACAGTGGTGCGCCAGCACCGTGGCATTGGCCTGCTGTGGTTCCAGCACTACCGCTGCGGCGGTGGTGAACACCGGAGGCTCCTCACCCTCGGCGGCTCGGGCTACGCTCACCCGAGTACCACGCGGCACTTCGATGCGTCGTTCGCTCCCAGCGCTGCGACTCAACTCGAGTATCACCCCGGCGGCACCCGGCGGCGCGAGTTGCACCCCGATCAAGCGCAGGAACGCTACATACGCCTTCTCGGGTAACCGGTTGATGCGATAGAGCATTACCTCGGTGAGGAAGGCATAGAGTTCCAGCAGCGTGGTCCCGGGATCGCCGGCGCTCAGATCGGTCCACGCCGGGCACCGCTCATGTACCAACCGCTTGGCTTCGGCAAGAAGATCATCGAAAGTGCGATCGTCGAGCTTGGGTACATGTAGACTCATGCTCCAGGGTCTCCTTACCGCGGCGTACGGCTACTCGACTCGGTGAGGCGGCCACGGTGGAGATCGTAGCCGAGGGCCAAGCGCTCCTCCCAGCCCGTGCACCGGACCCGGTATTCAAGAACAATGGCCAGCACCGCTGTATCGCTGCTGCCGTGCAGATCGGCGCCGGCATCCAGACGCTGGATCGCCACGCGGGGTTCCCAACGCCGCAAGGCTTCACCGACATAATGGATGGCGAGCCCGGCCGTGCCGGCGTCGTTGGGGGCAAACACCAGGCGCTGCAGCCAGCAACCGTAGTCGGCCCGCATCACGCGCTCCCCTGGACGGGTGCTGAGCAGTAACAAGATCGACTGTCGGACGGCGCGATCGTGCTCGACCATCGCGATTGCACCGGTGGCGTTCACGATTAGCCCCCGGCTACGAGGCTCAGCATCTGCGGCGCTTACCTTAGTTGGCAGATCGAAAAGCCACGCGCGGTCGATCACCTCGGTCATGCTCGGCGCTGCCTGACGAAATGCTGGCCGCTGTCACGCACCTGATACCGTACGCTACCCGGTGGCGTACCGTCGGTGAGCCCGATCACGGTATCCAAGCAGATCCGGTGGCCGTCGATGCACACCAGCGCGGAATAGCCGGTCTGCACCGCCAGGCTCGTAGTGCATGGCTTAATGGTCGGGCCGTAGTTGGGACAGCCGCTGATGCTGCAACGCTCAGGATCGTGCTCCACCAGCAGGCGTCGGCCCTCGATCCGCACCCACCCTTGGCTGGCGTGGACGCTCACCTTGCCCAGCTCGTGAGCACAGCGCAGATCGGCATCCTCGGTGAGTAATTCCATGGTCACCCTCGCTCCAGGTCGATGGTATCGGCGCGCAATGTCAGGCGCTCACCCTGGGCTTCCAACACCAGCTCGCCCGCGGCGTGCAATACCACGCCCTCGCGGGAGAGCGCCAAAAAACTGCCTTCGGCGATCTCCATCCGAATGGAGCCGTCGGCGTCGTTGAGCCGGATGCGCTGCCCACCGCGGGTGGCGAACGTGTAGGGCCGGTGCGCATCGCGCTTGCGCGCCGCATCCGGAGCACGCGGCGGACCATCGAGCCGGTAGACGCCGCCGAGCACGATGCCCCGCGACGGATCGCCATCAGGCAGCGCAACCACCACTTGATCCCCCACTTCGGGCAAGGCCACCAGCCCCTTGCCGGCGCCTGCCCCCAGTTGCATCACCATCATCCAGGTGCTCACGGCGTCACCGTACGGGCCGAGTCTGACCTGTACTCGATCCCGACCCTCGGGATCGTCGATGTCACAGATCTCGCCCAACACCACGCTCGGTACCGTGGGTATCCGGGGCGGAGACTCCGGGCGTGTGCTCAGCTCACAGACATAGCCGTTCTCGATGTCGACGGTGTGCACGACGAGCGTGAGCAGATAAGGACCCTCCAGGGCCGTTGCAATGCCACGTGCCTGCACCCATTGACCGGGGCGCAGCGCAACATCGCCCTCGGCCACTCCCCATAACACCGCGCCAGCGGCCCGACTGCGCGCCAACTCGGCCGTGGCCAGTGCTTCGGCCTCCAGATCGCTTTCCAGCGGCGAACCCAGCAGCGTACGCTGCACCGTCCGAGCACCATGAGCAGTACCTGGCAAAGCTCCGGCCTCATTGACGGCGCCTTGTCGGGGCTCACCGGTATGAGGATCCCAGCCCAGCACCTTGACTTCACCGATGGGATGCACCGCGTTGCATTCCAGGCGCGCTTCAAACAACTCTTCACCCAAAGTCAGCCGCACTGGATGCACACGCTCATCACGTGCGGTAAACAGCCGCAGCATGTCGTCTTCCACGACGAAATGCAGTCCGCTGCGGGCGGCATACTCCCGCAACAAAGCGAGATCGTGGGCAAAGCGTGGGACGATCCGGGGCCAGACCGGGCCGCTCACCTCGGCCGAGACCCGCAAGCCGGCCTCGGCGGTCAAGGCACGGGCCAGTTCAGCCGTCGTCACCTCCACATGGGTGCGCAGCGTCTGACGGCGCTGCAACCACACCAGCGCGTCGTAGGCCCGCACCCGCAGGGCGAATCCGCCCGAAGGCTGATGAACATATTCGACCGCGGTAATCTCGCCGGTGAACACGGGAGCCGCTTGGTTGTCGATGTACACGCGCAGGGGCCGTCCCGGAGCGAGGCCGGTCTGCTCCATGCAGCGGCTGGCCACCGTGGCGACCGACCAAGTCACCTCGCACTGCGTCGGAGCATCCAGACATTGACTCACCCGCAGGCTGGACAGACGCAGCGGTTCACGCACATCGACGCCGTCGACTCGGACCTTGGGTAGGACCTGCACCGGCTTCATGCATGGCCTCCGCCGGTCCCGATTATGAAATCCGCGGGCACTTGCAACGGCCGCTCCAGCGGACCCAGAGGATCGTCCAGGCCGTTGAGTTCGGCGAGCAATGACCAGTACGCGGCGTGGCCACAGTACTCGGCAGCGATCTGGTCGAGGCGTTCGCCGCCGCTGATCGGCTCATGTATGACCCGCCCGCCACCCGCGATCCGGCGCCGCGCTTCATCCATGGCCAGCGGGGGCGGCGTGGGGTCGATGCCTCGATCATGCATGGCGTGGCCGGCGCGCAACAGCCGCAGGCGCAGCCAAGACCGGCGCGGCTGGCCCTGCGCGGTGAATTGCTCGAGGCGCTCGGAGACCGCGGTCACGATCCCCGGTACATTCCAGCTCGTGCCCCACAACAAACGGAGGATGGGTGGGCGGCCGTAACGATCGGCGCCGGCATCATTTTCGGCCAGATCCCAGATGGGACCGGTCAGGATACGCACATCACTTAGCGGCGGCGCATCCGGACCCTGTACCGCCAATGCAACGTCGAACAGCAAATCGAGGGTCAGCTCGGTGCGACCGCCACCGATATAGAGTAATGGATCATCACTGAGACCGGCGCCGCTCAGCGCACCGCCGAGCGAGCGCCGGGCAACGACGCCGGCACTGCGGCGAACCTCCAATTGTTCCGGGTTCAGTAGACAACGCAAATGAGCGCCGGTGCGCTCGATAAGCAGAACCACTTTTTCCATTACACTCCCCGTTGCTCATTGCGCAGGCGCTGGCGGCGCTCGCCCTCGTCCTCGCCCCACGCTTCCGCCTCGGCGCTGGGTGGCTCCTCCAACGGACCCGGCAACAGAGCCGGCCAGGGATCCCCGGTTCGGGCTAGCGGCTCGATTTCGGCCAAAGAAGGTCGACAGTCCGAGGCCTGCAACGGTAACGCCGGTGCGGCCAAGGGCCGCTGCGCAGCGGCCCTCGGGGAGTGGATGTCCGAACCCGGCATTGCGTTGCACGGTGATTCCTGCCATCGCTCTTGTGCGGCCGCTGCGCCGGGCGGCGGCCCGGGCGGCGCAATCCATTGGGGTTCCGACATCCCCGGCCTCCAAGGCGGCGGAGGAGCGGTCTCGGCCGATAGCCACGGCACAGAGGGGAAGTCCGTAGCGGCATAGCGGTCCGGTGGTAGGCACAAGGGCGACTGCCGGCTCTCATCGCCTCGGGTCGCTCGATGTCCAACTCCGTCGTGGAGCGCTGATGCCGTCGGGCTTGCGGAGCAGGTGCAACAAGGCCTGCTCGCCTCTTGTATTGACTCCGTCCATAGCCACCCGAGCGCACCGGATTCGCTCGCCGGCTGCGCTCCGGGAATTTCCTGCACCGCCGCTGAGTAACAGGCGGTAGTCGGGGATGCTGATTCGATGATTGGGCGCGTGCAACTACCGCAGGGGTCCCCGCCCGAGTCGGAGCGGGCGCTCCGGTCGTGATGGCCCGGTAATAGCGGCTGGGTACCGCGCGGCACTGCCGTGGCGGTGTCTAACCGTTCGCCCGTAGCCGGCCGCGGCACAGCGTAGTGGCGCCGCACTTGGCCAGGCCGGTGGCATTCGCTGCCAGCGCCGGCAGCGGTCGAGAGGCGTGGCCCAAACACTGGCCCGTGCCGGTCGGCTGACGGTACCGAAACCGGCCGCAACAAGTAGGGTGCGCGGCGGTGTACCACAGTGGCCCACGCCTTCCGGGCGCGGCGCTGGGCGGTCTCGAAGTCGATGTCAGGCGCCGCTGGGGGGGTGTGGTCCCGAGTGGACCGAGCCCGGAAGCGGGCCATTTGCACTCGCAGACGTCCCCAGAGTCGGGCCAGCCCGCGCCGCAGTGCCTGCAACGCCGAACGGCGCGCTCGCGCCTTCGCGCTCACCGCAGCTATCCCTCGGCCACCGCTTCGCCACCACCGCCGGCCGGCACGCGTTCGAGCTCCTCGAACACCAGCACCAGCGTCTCCACCGCGACCTGGTTGCCCAACGCATCGAGCGGTGCGCCGCGCCAACTCCGAGGCCAGGCATTGCGGAGATTCCAGCGCATGACCTCGGTTGCGCCATCGTGGCCGAACATGACCACCGATACGTTGCGACGCTCCACCGTGCCGGTGACGGAGGCTTGCATCCAGTGCCAGAGCTGCATCGAGCGGCTCATACCGTAACGCAGCGTCAGATCGGCATACTCGACTCGGCCCGGCAAGCGGCGCACGATCTGATTGGCGCCGGCCTCACGGTATTTGATGGCCTCCACATCCACGCCGAGGCCACTGCACTCCACGAAGCGCCCTTCGGTAACGCCGTTGATGTCGATTGCGAAATGAAAGGAAGCGTAGGGATCGGACCATTGGCCTGTCGTTCCCTCAGGATTGCGGGTTTCGGGCATCGCGGCTTTCCCCCGTATACTTTTCTGGGTGCGTTTCCCTCAGTGGATGCTCAGGCGCATGCAAGCGCGCGTCCTTTCTATTCACCCTTGCGACTGCACTTCGGTTTCGGCGCCACCCACCCCCTGACCGATCTGGAAGATTACAAACTCGGCCGGTTTCACTGGTGCCAGGCCGATTCGGGTCACGACCTGGCCGGCATCGATCACCTCCGAGGGGTTGGTCTCGGCATCGCACTGCACGAAGAAGGCTTCGTCCGGGGTGGCACCCAGCAAGGCACCTTGGCGCCACAGCAAGGTGAGAAATGCCGAGACATCCCGCACGATGGCCTTCCACAGATCCGGTCCATTCGGCTCGAACACCACCCAGCGCGTGCTCTGTATGATCGATTCCTTCACCATGTTGAACAGCCGGCGTACGTTCACGTAACGCCACTGGCTTGTGGCCGAGGCCAGCGTACGGGCACCCCAGACCCGGATCCCCTCACGCGGGAAAAAACGAATGCAATTGATGCCCTGGGGATTGAGCTCGCCCTGCTCGTGCCGAGTAAGGCGGTAGCTCACGTTGAGCGCGCCACGCACGACCTCGTTCGCCGGCGCCTTGTGGACACCGCGGGTGGCGTCACTGCGGGCGTAGATTCCGGCCAAGTGCCCGGCGGGCGGCATGGTAATCAGGTTGTGGGGCGCCAATGGGTCGCGCCCGACGATCCAGGGGAAATACACCGCCCCGTAGCCGTCGTCCGAATTGCGAGGACGCAAACCATCGTGGCCGGCACCACCGGCCGGCTGATCTCCGGACCCATCCGCCGCCTTCTTGCCGTCAGCCTTGGCCGAAGCCACCTGGGTCAAGGCGTTGATCGACGGTATGGACTCGGGTCCGTCAAGGATCGCCACCCGATCCTCCATGCGCTCACAGTGGTTCAACACCGCATCGTAAGCCGCCGCCGAAGTGAATCCGGGCGCCGCTACGATGGCAATTTCGTCGATGGTCTCGAGCGCTCCCAAACCTTTGTGACTGCCCGTCAACTCACTCGCATCCCGGCAATTCACCACGTAGCAGCGGCTGCCACCGTTAAGGAAGAAACCATTGACGGCTTGTGCCAGAGGGGTGCTGCCGAGGTTCTGGGATGCTTGCGCAAAAACCCGCAGAAAATGCGACCAGCTATTGATCGCCACTGGCTCATGAGGGTGGGCCTCGGCATTCGGTGTCAGACCGACGAAACCGGCGGTACTGGTCCCCACGGCTTGGATCGGCCGTGCGCCGGAGGGGACCTCCTCCACATACACACCCGGCGTAAGGTAATTCGGCATCGATGGCTCCTCCTGCCTGGACTGTGATCAATCGCCCGGCGGCGGCAGGCGCAGCAGCCAAGGGCGACGCTCCGTGATCGTTGCGGGGATCGGGAAGCGCTGCTCGACGCCCCGGGCCTGTACGCGTACCCACCCGGGATCGGCGCCCGGACCGCCATTGGGCATGCGCAGTCGAAACGCGCCGCGGTGATCGCTGCGAACCACGCGTCCGGTAGCCAATAATTCGATCTCGGCACCGGCTATCGGGGCATCGTCGATCCCCACGACACGCCCATGGACGGTCACAAAGCCGGCCAGGTCCAGCCGATGCGTGCGCACGGCGGTGAGCACCGGACGCACTACACGCTCTGTCAGACAGGCCTCCAGCTGAAAGGCCGGTCGAGGTGCTATGCCGTAAGCCAGCCACCAGGACGGCGGCAACTCGGCGCTTAGCAAATCCATTGCAGGTTGACGGTCGACCGCCGCCAGCAGCGCCAACAGCGCTTGCTCCGTCTGAGCCTCGTCATTGGGCCCGCTCACCGCGACCAAGTAGCGCAGGCGTGCCAAGGGACGTTCGGGAGGCGACTGGCGCGTCGCGCCATAAGCCCGGCGCTGCGGATCGGGACGGGCGGTCAACAGCATCGCGGTCACAACAAGCCCCTGCGCCACCGGCTCGAAGCCGTGCGCGAAGCGGGCAGCAAACCCGCGCTCGACCAGATCTGCCGTCCAATCACGGAAAGTAGCGTGGATCATCGCAAGATCCATACGGCGTCCCCGGGGGCAACGAAGGCCAGGATTCGCCCCTGCAGCCTCTCACCGTGCGCCCGTTCTCGTGATAAGAACCTTGTCACCTTCGCAATCAAGGAGATCCGATGTTTTGCGGGTCGCTCGTAGACAGCAGCCCAATTATGACGTGGGCGGGCAAGGAGGATGGCGACACGGCCTAAGCGGCGCCTACCAGATGCCGCGGTGGAAACCCAAACTGGGATACGTATGGTCGGCGAGAACGTCAGCCTCGATCCCGTCGCGAGGAGCCGATGTCCCTGAAAGGCGGCCCGGATTAGCCGCGCAACATAAAAACCGCGCAACCGCATTTTTCTGCGCACCACGTCACAAATCCATCATGGCTGCACTGACAATAACCGCAGCCAACAGGATCAACGTGCTCCCGTCGCTTTTTCTTTAGTGATTTGGAGCTTAGCAGGCAATCCCACCCGAAAACTAAGACGTAGTTAACAATACCAAGACACATTACACACGGCTCGCCCATTGCCTAAGCCAGTCGATTGAGGACGGAAGATCAATAGCGGTATCCCTTTATGCAACTAAAAGCGGATAATAAACAGGAATGTGCTGCACTACACTTTAAACAAGCCGGTTTCTTTTGCAAATAATTACGCTCAATCGCTACGTTATTAAAATTGAGAAATCGTGCGGAACTCAGGGCAAGGATGAAGCCTATTTAAAGAGGAATTACATAAAGACAATCAGCCAGGGGATAGCCGTCATGAAAACAGCTCTATTTGCCAATCTAACCAGGAGCGCATTGGTTTTTGTTGTCGTGGCAGGCTCAGTAAACGCAGCACAACCGGTGCGGTTGACACCAGCGCAGATGGATATCGCCACGGCTGGCACCGATAGCCTGCGCATCATCTCAGCAGCCGCGGGCTCGCAGTTTAGTCAATCGCAAGGATCGAGTCAGGCGCATGATTCGGGGCAGGCGGTAGGCGTGGGGCAGGTCGATTCCTGCTGCGGTTCCAGCAATTTCATCAAGGTTTTCTTGACAATCAATGGCTTTTCTTTTAGCGAAACCTTCCATAGCTCCTCGACTTCCTCTACAACACTGATTCCACTCTCCGGCAATGGAGTTTCCGGTAAAATAAAAATCTTTTATGGAGAATAAAAATGAACCCGGTATCGCTACATTTTATCTTTGGCTTCGCGGGGGCCGCGGTTGCGTTGGTAACGGCTACCAACGCGGCCGCCGCAGAAACGCTGACGAAGCAACAAATGGACAGGGTCAGCGCGGGCACGGTTGCCGTGACGAGTCAGGCTGTAGCCGGGGCAGTAGGAAGCTCCGGCTACGCATCCACCCATACCTTCACACACAGTGTCAGCGCCCCGAATGATGCCTTTGAGCTCGGGCTCGGCCATGCATCGGCAAACGCCTGCTGCAGCCCGAACACCGGGGCTGCGGTTTGGACCGACTCCTACGCCGATGGACTGAACCAGTCCCAGCACAGCGTCAATTTTGATCTCGCCACTAAACTCTCTGCCACCAATGCCTTTGATACCTCCTCTTCGCTGGCATTCGGGACGGAGGTGGTCGTCTCCAACAATCGAACTGGCTCCATACTCAGTGGAGCGCAAGCGCCCAGTCCGCCAAATCCTGATACGCCACCGTTTTGAGGGTCGAACCCTACGTCGAGACACAAAATGAGCGTTTTTTTCAATAAGCCGCCTTTATTGCTCAGCGAACGGTCATTTGAAGCGGTTATCTACGCTGCATCTCTCTTCTCTTCCAATTCCTCGATATCCGCAATGTTCGGTGGAAAGCACCCCTAATCAATCGGATGTGGCTGATTGCGCCTATGTGCGAGCCATACTCGATGTATCAATTGGCCGGGGAACCACTCAGTGCTTTGGGCTGCGCAATCAAGTGCACACAGCCGAACTGACTCAGAAACGCGACGAATGGCAGGATCGCGCCCGGGATTGAAGCGTCTGGATTGCCAACGCAGTTACATTATACTATACACAAAAGTGAAATGGGCTGCCATTATCAGAAAAAGGCAGCCCATGCTACGCTCGATTCACGGTTACTGCTGCGTAATTACACTCGCCCTGATAGCCTCAGAAGATACTTTTCTAAATTGATTATTCGCATGCTGGCCATCAACTGTAATCTCCACGTCAACAAGATCTACATAATTGCCCAAATCTATATAATCGCAGGGAATACTAGCACCAGCACTCACTTTGTCTAGCCCCTTTTCGGTTAATGTCATCGGCTCGGCCTGCGCAGTGGCAGTTATGGTAACAAAAGTCACCACGGTCGAGAGCATAATAGCCTTCATTGCTGTAATCCCCCTTTCTGCCCGAGTTGGTTGCGGTGTCCACTTCGAAAGCAGACCAGTGCTTTTTTGAAGGTCGTGATTTCACTGTAGAAGCCGAAGAACTGAAAAAAATACCAAAATAGGCGTAGGAGTCAACCAAAAGGCGCGCCCCCTCTCGTTCATATAAGGCATCAGGCCGCGTAATCGTGCATGAATTCCATCATCCGCTAAGCAGGCAAGATCTTTCATCTGCTTGTAAATTGCTTGATTAGAGCTTACGAACCGATAGAGGTACCTCCTTATTCATCTAAAGGAGGATAAAAACATCGATCGCACAAGCTAAATTTTAATCAGGCCAAGCTTAGCAGCAGATCTCCGAGTTTTGAGGGCAAGCGAGTGCCTTAATCAATTCCAGGGCCTTGCAGGGGGCGCTCTTATGTCGATGCGCGGATAATTCATAAAAAACCAGCGAAACGAGCTTTGCGAGGTACACACAAAATGATTGCAATTGCAAATGATATTAAAACCTTGCCACGTGCTATCGGCCTTACTTGGGGCCGTTGGGCAACGGCAGCGGCTTTGGTGCTGTTGGCGATACCGGCCCGCTCGGCCGGTACCGGACCAGAAAAACTGACCCACTTGCAAATGGACACGGTCAGCGCAGGCGGCGTAGCCGTGTCGGCCGAGTCCCTGGCTACATCGTCCGGAGACTCCGGCTATACTTCGACTCGATCGGGGACCTTCATTATAAACACGCCCGGCGCCGACATCGGCCTGGCGGGCGGAACGGCAGCGGCCTGCTGCGGATCGGATACGGATGCCACTGTTTCGACCGATTCCTCCGGCGACGGCGCAATCGTAGCCGGGGGTGGCGCTAACGTTGCCAACTCAAACCCGCTTTTCTCCAAGGCAATCGGCGTCGAGGTGATTGTTTCTGTTAACCCAAACTGATTGATATTGAAACGCCTGGCACCCCAATGGTTGCTCACTGCTACGGCCGGGCCTCACGAACACCGAGGCCCGGTCTTTGATCTTCTATTAATTAATTACCTGCCCCGCAGCCTCTGGTCAGCGGGGCTGTTTATTCAGATCCATTCCAGAAGCCTTTTTTAAGTCTACTCAATCTGCCGCATCCCGCACAGCCTTTCGGATGAACCCAAGAGATCTCAATATCATCCAAACGGACACTTGTCATAAAAAATAAGTACAACTTTTTAACTAATATCAATCGCACGCTCACATGAATACAGAAAACATAGCTGCCTCCCTACATCTATTTGCTACCCGATTGGTTAAATTACTTCATAAGGTGAGATCGACTATTTCGCCATGGCAGTCTCCCATAATATCTGCCATATTTTTTTTACCGGCTAGAGGCAAAGGACATCTTAATACGACAGGGAATCTATGTGATGTTGCCGGCTTGACAAACAGGTACTATGAGGTGGTTAATAATGAGCATTAAAATCGCATCGATGGTCGCCGGTCTAGTATTGTTTGGATTCGTATCAGCAGCTAATGCCGGTGAGGCAATCGCTTTGAATAAAGCACAAATGGACGGCGTAACAGCAGGATTCGGCGATCCTAGTTTTAGCTTCACGAAGTTCATCTTAATAGATGAATACGTCAATAAATACATCAATAAGAATGTCTATTCAGACACGTATGTTGACGGAAAATTAGCAGAAGGCGAGGCATTTGCTACATGCTTTGGCTATGATTGCTTGAGCGAGACCCTGACCGTCACGGACGTGAACCCTTATGGAACCACGGCCTACAGCGGCAGCACATCGGCCAGCAATTAGCGGAGCCGCCGCCATAAAAACAAACAATGCTTAATTAAAGACACGTTAAACGCCCCATGCACCCCCATGTTCAATGCATGGGGCGTTTCCTCCAAAGCAAGCAAACTTGCGCAGCAGAAGCAGCAGAAGGAGATGGCGCCATGGCAACAAGAGCAAAAGCACAGGCCATCCTTGGAGTGACCCTGTCATTGCCACTACTGACCGTGCCCATGGCCGCCGAGAGCACGGCGAGCAATCCCCCAAACCGGCTCACGGACAACCAGCTCGATGCCGTGACGGGTGGACGCAACCCCATCGAATGCCTGTGTGGCGTGGATACCTCATCTTGGAACGATTGGGAACGGTTAAGGGATCGATTGGTGGATCGCCTGCCAAAATGGCAACCCAAACCCGATGATCCGTGGCTGGTGACGACGATGGCACTGGGCGAGGAAGGGGGCGGGATCTCCCCGGTTTTTTGGAAACTTTAGATGCCCTACCAAGCACAGCGTCGCGACATCGGATGAGGGGATCACCCTATGAGGCTGGATATCGCCATCATTGGCAGCCCAAAGGAACCCGAAGTTGCCAAACTAACGGCCAATCTGGCGCAACGGGGCTATCCACCACTTATCATTGATACTGCGGCGTTTCCGCAGCAGCACCATTTGACCTTCGCTGATGGATCCTGGTGGTATCAAAAAAATAACTTGATCGATGTAAAAGCTTTTTTCCTACGAAACCTTCACTGCAGCGAGTTGATGGAGAAGCTCGAGGAATCAGAAGGCCCGCAAAGCATAGGGATCACGGCTTTGCGGGAAAAGGATTCGATGCTGGGCAGCTTGCTGCGATGGACGGCTGAGCAAGGCAAGCCGATCCTCAATCCGCTTGAGACGCTGTTATGCCATTATTATAAAATTGATACCATCGAGCGGTTGCGGCGAGCCGGTGTGCCCGTCCCTCCAATGATAGCGACCAATGATGCAGATACCGCACGAGCATTTGCAAGAAACCATAAGCATATCGTCTGCAAGCCGCTCGCGGGAGGGGGAATTGCAATAGGGCTTTCTGCCAATGGGATTTTGGAGGAATTCTACGCGCTATTAAAAATCGCCCCGGTTATGCTGCAGGCGAGGATCCATGGGCACGATATCCGCGCTTATGTACTGAATAACCAAGTGATTGCAGCCGCATCGACTTGGAGCGCACACCTTGACTTTCGCACCGGTGAGCAGCGCTTTGAGCCAACGACCCTGACGCAAGCCGAAGCGATCGGAACCATTTACGCTGCCCAACTCATGTCATTGAGGTTCGCTGGCATCGACTTCAAACGGACAGCCGACGGACAGTACTTCGTACTTGACGTCAATCCCGCCCCCATGTTTGCGGGCTTTGAACAGGTTACGGGACTCGAGATAACCGCCCCCATTGCCGAATATCTGGTGGCAATGCGCTCACCCCCGAGCATGCATCTCAGCTAGCCTGTGATATTGCCCTATCAATTGGATGCCGCTGCAAGACTACGGACTAATAACATAACCATGTACCCGATACATAACCATGTACCCGATACCCCACATGAGTCGAAAGCGCTATTTTAGAGTTGCCAACCCACGCTGGAGGATCATCTTCAGCCTTCTGCTCGGTCTGCTGGGATCGGCGCAGGCGTCAGGGCGAGCACCGGTTACGTCGCTTTTGGAAATGCGCCGCGATCATGTAGTAGTGCAACAGTGGGATCTGAGTTGCGGTGCCGCCGCGCTTGCCACCATCTTGCGCTACCACCACGGCGACCCCGTTCCGGAGCGGGAGATTGCCAAGGCATTGATGAAACGCAAGGAATATATAGCGAATCCTTTGCTTGTCCGAATACGTCAGGGTTTTTCCTTGCTCGACCTCAAGCGCTACGTGGATCAGCGGGGGTACGAGGGGATCGGCTACGGCAAACTCACGTTGCAGGATCTGATCGAGCGAGCCCCTATCATGGTTCCGCTAAGCCTGTATGGCTATAATCACTTCGTGGTGTTCCGAGGCGTCCGTAGAAACCAGGTCCTGCTGGCGGATCCGGCCTGGGGGAACCGGACCATGGGAATAGAACGATTCAAACAAGCCTGGATCAATTATCCCCAAATCGGCAAGGTTGGTTTCATCGTTGTCCAGAAGGACGGCGCCACCCCCGCCAATGGCCTCGCACCGCGCCCGCAGGATTTCATTATGTTCTGAGGCACCAGAATTTCGCAGACGACCCACTGCTAACCAAGCTGATTAAACCAGAGGCCGATTGCGGACATCTAAATGAGCGAACCGATACCGGAATAGGAAGCTTCAGCACATCAGGGGAAGCATAAATAATTGCGTATATCGGGTCATTGGGGCGAAAAGCGCGCTAAGCGCGACACAAAAACCTTAAGAATCGAGGGTACTATATGTCCCTGTTGCACCGGTGCACGCTCAATCTGAAGCGAAGCGTGGTTACGGTTGTCGTTTTTTCCATAGCCACGCCCGCCTTCGCTCACTCGAAGCTGAGCTCGACGATTCCCGAGCGGCCTTCGAGAATTGAGAAATTGCCGGCACTGGCCGAGGCAGCCGAGCCGCAATCCCCCACACAGCCACCCTCAGCGGCTCAAAATCAAGCGCATCCCGCGGCACCGGGCCAGTTCGAGGTTGATGAAGAAGCCGCCGAGCGGGCGCTGGAGCGGACGCTGGTCGTGCAAGGCGCACTGCTCCTTCCTTTTGGGCTGGCCGAAATCCAGCCCAGCTTCAGCTATACGCGAAGCGAGCTGGATGACCTGAATTTAGCTCTCCAGCAAGGAACCCCGTTTCTCGTAGAACAAGATGTCCGACGCAACGCCTTTACCGGGGATCTGTTTTTCCGCTTTGGCCTGCCTTTCGACAGCCAGCTGGAATTCGGTATTCCTTACCGATACATTGACAGCAAAGTGGTAACCGATATCAGCGGCGTTGGACGTAACGAGGTCAGCGACTCCAGTTCAGGTTTCGGTGATTTCCGGATAGGCCTGGCCAAGGCCTTGCTGCGCGAAGGTCTGTGGTGGCCAAATTTGATCGGTAGGGTGACATGGAATACGGACACCGGCAAAACCAACACCGCCAACCCGCTCGGCAGCGGCTTCAATGAGCTGTCAGGGTCACTGACGGCCACCAAGCGCCAAGACCCACTGGTTTTCATCGGTAGCTTCTCTTACACGACAAGCTTTGAGAAGAACGGCATCGATCCAGGCGACGCATTCGACTTCTCGGTGGGGGCGCTCCTGGCCGCGAGCCCGGAGACTTCATTGCGTTTGACTATCAATCAAGCATTCGTCGATAAGATAAAGGTGGACGGCCGGGCGATCGACGGTACGGATCGAGTGATCGCAAGCTTGACATTCGGGGCGTCCTCGATCGTTGGTCACGGCAAATTCCTCGACTTTGCCGCAACGGCCGGGCTTACGGACCAAGCGCCTGATTACTCAATCGCGGTCACTTTAGTTGTCCGTTTCGGTCTCCCTAATTTTTCGTTATAACCCTTTTTCCTCATAAATCTGATAGGCCAAAACTGCCACCTGTGTTCGGTTTATGGCCTTAAGCTTTTTCATGATTTGCCGGACGTGAACTTTAACCGTGCTCTCCTGCATTTTAAGCTCATAGGCTATGATTTTATTCGATTTGCCTTCCCGCAGAAGCTGAAGCACCTCCGATTGCCGCGGCGTAAAGCCTTGCAGGAGGGTTGGAGAAAACACGCCGCCTCGTTCTTTAGCCACCCGCATCCCCTCGAAAGACTCCAACAGTATGTTGGGAGGAATAAACGTGCCACCGACCTGGATAAGGCGCAGGGCCTGGATAACCACCTCCGGATTAAGCCGCGTCGAAATATAGCTGTGCACTCCAAAGCGGAGCGCGTTTAAAATACAATGAGGTTCTTCCCGCTCGGACAAGATAACCACGGGCACATCAACTAGGCTCTGTTTCAGTCGATTGACGTCATTACATACTCCTAAATCCGTGACCTGGGCGCGGCCGATGCGCACAACAGGTTGATTGTTTGGCATAATTTGCCATCTAGACCATCACCCGAATGGTGAACACATGGAGCCCAGCCGATTCCGTATCCGCCAGAGC